>NZ_JBFUHX010000001.1:0-452093 GCF_056402175.1 Paenisporosarcina sp. P4_B8
GCTCTGCGTCGGTCTTCGACAATGATTTTAGCTATTTGTTCTTTGTACTCATGCGAATAATGTTTCCCATTCAATTTCAGCGCCTCCGCCCAGTTTCTTTTAGTATAAAGATTCTCTTTCAGGCGTGTACACTTTTTAGACTAACCCCAGAATGCCTCGCCAGGTTGCACAAAATGATTTTCGCACCAACAAAAAGGACCGAATCAGTTCAAAAAGACTGATTCGGTCCTAATTTTTTGCAGTGGTTTATTCTTTTTCTGCAGATTGAATGACTTTTTGTCCATCAATGATCACGTAGAATACTTTAATTTTTGCGCCTTCTTCCAACTCAGCAAAGAATGGTTTCGCTGTTTCAGACAATCTCATTGCTTCCGCTTCATTTTGTTCGTTTTTCACTTCGATGGAGTTCACATCCTGGAGTCCCACATAAGTAACTGATGTTTCTTCAACCTTCAATTTCTCTCCAGCAGATGAAGAACCAGTGCCATCCCAAGTTACTTCTGTGGAGACCTTCCAATCTTCAGCTTCATTGGCAGTTGACCAAACCTCAAGTGTATATTTTCCGGCCGGTAACTTAGAGAGACCTTCCGTTGCATCAAACTTCATCTCAAGAATTTCACCGGGTTTCAAGATTTTTTCCTGCAACATTTGTGTGTACATCTTGTTATCGGAATCCTTGTAGACAACTGTACCTGAGCTATCGATTAGTTGATAATCAAAGGACTGCGAACTATTCATCGATAATTTAACGTCTTCCTCTTTGTCATTCCTCAGCTGGAAAACAAATTGGTGGGCGCCATCTGTACTTTCTTCTGACAGACTTGACACAACGGAGCCAGCGACGATTTCGTTATTTTCATCTCCAGAGCCTGTGTTTCCTTCTTCTGATTCACTTGTATTTGCAAATGTTCCACAGCCTCCCAATGCAATGAGGATGATTGCTGTCGAAACCGCTTTTAGCGAATTTTTCATCTTTAAAACCACCTTTCATTAATACTGATTAGACCGTGAGAAAGCAAAAAGAGTTACGGGAAAAGAGAGAAAATTGAATAAAAAGGATTTTTGACCTATATCCTCCAATGGATAATCAAAAGAATTAAAGATGGAATGATATGATAAAGCAAAAAAAGAGGTGTCCGATGAGCATTGAAAAAATTCAACACATAGTGGACAGTATGGCGACGAATGTACAAATGAAAGACATACAGTGCGTGCAAACTGAACACCGCTTGAAGCTTGCAGAGTTTTGGGGAATTCGAGAAGGTAGTCGCGTACTTGAGATAGGTTGTGGACAAGGTGATACGACGGCAGTTCTTGCGTATTTAGTAGGGGATAAAGGCTTTGTGCACGGGGTGGACATTGCTCCACCTAGTTATGGAAGTCCAATAACTGTTGGAGACGCAGGAGAATATTTAATGAAATCAATGCTAGGAAAACAAATACGCATGGAGTTTGAGTTGGATGTGTTAGCAGCGGAAGTCGATTTTCCTGAAAACTCATTTGATTGCGTTGTTCTGTCGCATTGTTCCTGGTATTTGAAATCGGCAGATGAATTACAAGCATTGTTGGAGAAAACGAAGAAATGGGCGAAACAATTGTGTTTTGCTGAATGGGATCCACGACTTCAAACCATTGAGCAATATCCTCATTTTTTAGCGGTGCATATTCAAGCTCAATATGAGTGCTTCAAAGAGAACAGCTTCTCAAATGTACGGACATTGTTCACACCAAAAGATTTAACGACAATTGCTGAGAGTGCTGGTTGGACGATTAACGATGAGCAATCCATATCTTCTACAAAGCTCCAAGATGGGAAATGGGAAGTAGATATGACAATTAGTGATTATCAAACGGAGCTTGAAGGAATAGTCCATATGCCATTGAAATTAAAAGAACTAATCAAATCCGAAGTGAATTTGTTGGAAGAAGCAGTAAAGAAAACTCCTTTCATACATGCGTTGTCTACATATGTTTTTACAGCGAACTAGTTGAGAAGTCCAGGTTCTATTAAAGAAAGGAGGCAAAGAAGTTGAAGTACTTTACGAAAAAGTAGTTTGAGGAAATGCCGGACTCCCCTTAATGGAAGGGGAGTTTTTATGTTTGAAAATAAAGATGCTTATGGAGGCTACACCCTGGATTGAACTCACGTTGGCAAGCTGGACAAGTGGAGTTACAAAACAGATACTCATCAATGGTCAATTCATGTCCGCAAGCGCCACACAATATAGCTTTTTGATTAAACTGTTCAATTGGCCAAACTTGAGGAGAATCACATCCAACCTCTTTGTGGCAGGAGAAACAAGGATAATAGGTATCGCAACAATAAAACTTGATGGCGATTCGATCGATTTCTGAATGGTAATGAAGGCAACGTGTTTCGTTATCGACATCATTCCCTTTTACTAGGTGTCCATGAATGATCATTGGTATTCTCCTTTTTAGCGCTATTGAAGTCATTTAACCATACTAATTAAAGGAAGTCATTCACTTAAAAATAATTATGGAAAAATATTCTTGATAAACATTGTAGAACAATATACATCGTGTTACGATGTAAAAAGTTATTAAACATAAGGAGAGGTGTTAATGGATAAGGAAATCATGAAAGGAAGTATCGATATATTACTTCTGTCCATTGTAAATACAAGAGACATGTACGGTTATGAAATGGTGAAGACATTAAAACATAATAGTGGAGAACTTTATAACATGGGTGAGGGAACATTATATCCAGCTTTGAAACGTTTGGAAAACAAAAAATGGCTTGAATCTTATTGGGATAATCCAGAGGTCGGTGCAAGAAGGAAATATTATCGCATTACAGATTCGGGGAAAAAAGAGTTGGCTCGGAAGTTACAAGAATGGGAGAAGATAAGTGACTTAATCAAAGTATGTTCGGAGGGAATAGCATGGATCAAACCATTGAAGCCTACATTAGGAAGATCGTAAGTGAACTTAATTGCGATGAACATGAAAAAAGTGAAATGACTGAAGAAATGACAGGGCATATCCTTTTATTGAAACAGGAATTTCTGGAGCAGGGATTTTCGGATTCAGAATCCACACAAAAAGCATTGCAAAGCTTTGGGGATGAGAAAAGTATAGAAGAAGGATTCCAACACTCTATATTTCCATACTATAAAATGTTCAGAAAGATTAATTGGCTTTTATTTGGCATCTATTCTTTAATTGTTCTAAGTAACTTACTTTTCTTGAGGATATTATCGAGAATCATTAATTATAAATTTGATTTCAATCAATACTTTTATATCTCGCCAGAATCTAATGGATTCTTCGATTTAGCCACATGGCAACAAAATTCGAATTTGATCCCATTTGGAAATACTTTTGAATATTTAATGGGTGCGGATAAATTCAATGTGGACATTATCATCAACAATACGTTAGGGAATGTGTTGATTTTTATCCCTCTGGGCATTTTCCTTCCCATCCTATTTAAAAAATATCAATCATTCACTCAATTGTTTGTGGGAAGCATGATCATAACGTTTACTATTGAAGTGTTACAGTTTTTCCTTCAAATTGGCCAGTTTGATATTGACGACATCATTCTCAATACGATTGGTGCGGCACTTGGATTCTTAATCATCAAGCTCTTGATGAGAGTAGCTAAGTTATCCAGATTGACGATATTTTATAAGACTACAAGTTAACCAATATCTAATATGTAACCTCTCTCGTTTTTTGATTTTTTAAGTCAAATGAAGGTTTTTCAGACATCATCGCCAAAAAATCAGACTGAGAGTCCGCTCAATATGAAGAAAACCGTCCACCTGTCCGAATAGAGCAGGAAAAGACAGGATTCAATGTCGAAATAGGAATAAGATAAATTTACGAGGTGATGGAATGAGTTGGATAGAAGCGCTTCAACGCTCAATAGATTATTTGGAGAATCATTTAGAGACTGCTTTCAAAATGGAAGATGCCGCTGCAGAAGCGAATGTATCTGTATTTCATTTTCAAAGAATTTTCATGGTTCTGACTGACATGAGTGTGATGGAGTATGTACGCCGCCGCCGGTTGACTCTTGCTGCGGAGGAGCTCGCATTGACGGATGTGCGAGTAATCGATGTGGCATTCAAATATGGATATGAGACACCGGAATCTTTTGCGAAGGCATTCAAGCGGCAGCACGGGTTATCGCCATCTGAAGCGCGATCTTCAAAAAAAGGATTCACTTCCTACAATCGTTTGGTCATCTCTGTACAATTGAAAGGGGCGTTACCGATGAAGGTGCGAATTGAAGAAAAAGAGGCATTTCCGATTATTGGTGTGAAAAGAGAGTTCTCGTGTGAAAACGGGGAAAATACACGAGAGATTCCAAAAATGTGGCAAGAAGTTCATCAAAACGGAGTGGATGACGAATTGGTCGCGTTGAATAATGGCGCAGTGCAAGGAATGCTTGGAGTCTGTCGCATGATTGATACAGCTGCAAGTACTTTAGAGTATTGGATTGCTACTGCTTATGATGGAGACGAGGTTCCAGCACGTTATGACCGTATGGAAATCCCCGCGGCGACTTATGCTGTTTTTGAAGTAGTAGGCCCGATGCCTCAAGCAATTCAATCAATGTGGGAGAAAATCTACAGCGAATGGTTCCCGTCGAGCTCTTATCGCCCAAGCGGTTCGGCTGAAATGGAAGTTTATTCGATCGAAGATGCCAGTCAGGCAGATTATTATTCAGAGATCTGGATTCCTGTCGTAAATAAGTAGACCTTTACTGTGACAAATCTTTGAAGACCCTTTCGATAAAATCACTTGATTAGGACGGTATGACTGTACACTCTACCCCTCGCCTCTCTATAATGAGGGGTGTAGAAAGCAGGAGGGGTTATAATGTCTGAAAAACCACTTAAGCGATTCCGTTTCATGGGATTATTGGAAGGCAGTTCTCTATTAATCTTATTATTCCTGGCGATGCCATTAAAATATTTCTTTGGAATGCCAGAAGCTGTGAGAGTCGTTGGTTCAATCCACGGGTTTCTGTTTGTCAGCTATTGCCTGGTAATTGCGTATATGACTTTTATCGTGAGATGGCCGTTTATTTATAGCGTTATCGCTGTGATTGTTGCCTTCATTCCGTTTGGCAATATCATATTCGATCGCAAGCTTCAAAAATTGGAAACAGTATAGACACTGGTAAGATTCATATCTTACTGGTGTTTTTTCTTTTGGTTTCAAGGAACCTGATCGTAATCATGTATAATAATACTTATTTTGGAAATCTTGTTGGCTTGAAATATAGGTAAGATAAATGTAGAGAAACTACTGAGAATTATAATCCAGATGAATGATGAAAGGAGCACATGATGAAATTTTTCCACACAGCCGATTGGCATTTAGGTAAGTTAGTACAAGGAGTTTCAATGACGGACGAACAACGATACGTGTTGCGACAATTTACTGAGGCGATTGCCGAAGAAAAACCGGATGCCGTTATTATCGCGGGAGACTTATACGACCGGGCAGTACCGCCGACGGACGCGGTGAATTTGTTGGACGAAGTACTTGAAACGATTGTATTGAAACTGAAAACACCTGTCATTGCCGTTTCGGGGAACCATGATAGCCCGGGGCGTTTGAACTTTGGTAGCCGTATGATGAAATCGAATGGTTTTTATATTACGGGCCAATTGAAGAAAGAATTAGAGCCGATTGTGTTACAGGATGCACACGGAGAAGTTCATTTCCATCTAGTTCCGTATGCTGATCCTTCTCAAGTTCGGCATGTATTAGAAGATGAAGAGATCCGCACTCATGATGATGCCATGAAGAAAATGGTTGCACATATTGAGTCTTCGATGGATTTATCTAAGAGACATGTGCTGGTAGGACACGCCTTTGTGACACCTCACGGGGAAGAAGAGGAAAATACGAGTGATTCGGAACGGCCGCTTGCAATTGGTGGAGCGGAGTATGTAAGTGCTTCACACTTCAAAAAGTTCCACTACACGGCACTTGGACATTTGCATCAAGCACATTATGTCTTGAATGAGACGGTCCGTTATTCGGGCTCTCCATTGAAATATTCAATTTCTGAAGAGCATCATCAAAAAGGTTTCCATATTGTTCAGATGGACGAGCTTGGAAATGTCAGTGTAGAAAAGCGTTTACTCAAACCTAAACGCGACATTCGCACCGTTGAAGGAAAAATGGAAGACATTTTGCAGCATGAAATGAATCACGATTATGTGTTTGTGAAATTGCTGGATGAAACACCGATTTTATTCCCTATGGAAAAGATTCGCTCGGTTTACCCAAATGCAATGCATGTAGAACGTAAACTGTTGTCTGCTGTCAAAGATAATGAAGAAACCACGGTAGGTTCACGTCGTAAAATGGATGACTTAGCGTTATTTAACGCTTTTTACGAAGAAGTAAAAGGGGTACCTGCATCGGAAGAAACTGAGGATATTTTTAAAGAAGTGCTTCAAGAGTTCTTACTGGAGCAACAGGAAATCACTAGCCCAGGTAAGAAGGAAGGGCTGAAAATATGAGACCCATTACCTTAAAGATGACCGCTTTTGGTCCTTATAAACATACAGAAGTCATTGATTTCACCGAACTTAAAGGCAACCAATTATTTGTCGTATCCGGAAGCACTGGAGCGGGCAAGACGACCATCTTTGATGGGATTTGCTTTGCCTTATATGGTTCGGCAAGTGGTTCGGATCGAAGTGAATCACGTATTATGCGCAGTGACTTTGCAGAGGACCATGTCCATACATCTGTAGAGCTGGTATTTGAAATACATCAGCGAACGTATCGAATCCTACGCCAAATAGGGCATGTGAAAAAAGGCAATAAAGGATTGACGGGTGAAAAATATGAGTTTTATGAAAAACTAATAGACCGTGAAGTTCCATGTGTTGAACGCCAAATCGTGTCAGAAATTAATGATAAAGTTGATGAAATTATTGGACTAACAAAAAATCAGTTCATCCAGATTGTGATGCTGCCACAAGGCGAGTTTCGAAAATTACTAACTTCTGAGACAGAAAACAAAGAAGATATTCTGCGGAAAATCTTTAAAACCGAGCCTTATAAAATGATTAGTGAACGACTTAAGACAAAGAAAGCACTTGCTGAAGAAGAATTGAAAATTGAGCAACGCACGACTAACAGTTACATTCAAAATATCGCTGCATCGTTTCCGAAACGCGAATCCACCATATTTGAGGTGCTTGCCCAGGAACACTACAATATTCACCAAGTCATTTCGGGATTGGAAGAAGAATCTTCTTACTATGAAGAGAAAATCCGCCAAGATCACTTTAAATACGAAGATGCTTACCAGAACCATACAAGTAAGTCAGGTGAATTCCATGAAGCCAAAAGCTTGAATGAACGATTTGACGAATGGGAAACAAAAGAACAGAAGCTGCAGAAGTTGACGGAACAGTTACCTTTATTTGAAGGCAAAGAAATGCAACTTGAAAAGGCAGAACGAGCAAGCGTAATCGAAGGAATCGAACGAAACTTTAAAGAACTTCAAAAAGAAGTACTGGAGAAACAGCAGCTTTGGGATGGAGCGGTTACTTCAGAGGCAAAAGCGAAGGAAAAGTTAGAGCATATGAACCTTCAATATATTGAAGAAGAAAACAAGCAGGAGATTCGTGAAAAACTAAGCGAGTCACTCGTCCGTTTAAATGATTTCTTGCCAATAGTAAAAGATATGACTTCGAAAGAGTCCGAGTTAAAAGTTATGGAGAATGAAGTCGATAAATTATTAGCAAACGTCAAGGAAATCGAGGAACAAGTAAACTCTAAAAATGAAGCTGTTACAGCTTTAAAGCTTGATATGGATCGGCTAGAAAATCAGTTGATTCCATTTGATGATAAGTTACAAAAACTTAGCGAGCTAAATGAACAATGCCGAGTGTTAAAAGAGTTTCTGTCCATTCAGCAATCAATGAAAACACAAGAAACTGAAACTCTTGATAAAGAAAGACACTATAATACGGTGAAAACAGAGTACACTACGCTTGAAAATGAGTGGTTTGGCAATCAAGCTCGAGTTTTAGCGGATCATTTACATGACGGAGATGCATGTCCAGTATGTGGCAGTGTGGAGCATCCAAATAAGAACGAGCAAGATCAAACTGTTGCTCCTTCGAAAGAACAACTCGAACAAGTAAAATTGACTTTGAATCAAGTAGACAGTTCCTATCGAAACGCTTCAGCCAAACAAAACGCTATGATGGAGCAACTCTCGATTAAAGAGCAAGAAGTAGCTGGGTTCGGTGTTGATGTAACGCATTCTGATAAGGTCTATGAAACTTTGGATGAATCTCGTCTTAAATTTGATGTTGAAGTCAGTCAAATGCGAAAAGATAAAGACGTGCTTCGAAAAATAAAACAACAACACCAAGAGCTGTCACTAACTGTACAAGAGTTGGATGTTAGAAAAGTTGAGATAACAAAAAATCATCAAGAAGCACAATCTATTTACGAAAAAAGCAAAGCGATTTATGAAGATAAATTACAATCGATTCCAGCCGAAGTGCGCATCTTGTCTCAATTAGAACAACAAGTACGTGAAACAAGTGAACGCAAAACCAAACTTGAAAATGCATGGAAAGCGGTGCAACAACTTCGTCAAGAAGCTAGGGAACAACATGCTTCTTCTGTTTTGACGATTGCACATACCGAACAAGCTTTGCAAGAGACAAAGGCTAAACTAGATAAGGCAAATGCTGCATTTACGAAGGCCCTCGAGTCCTCGGCTTTTGAATCAGATGAAACTTATCAACAAGCAAAGTTAAGAGATTCAGAGAGAACTACCTTAAAAGAGCAAATTTTGGAGTTTAAACAATCTCGACATACGCTGATTGAACAAGTGGCTGAATTGTCCATAAAACTTGCAAACAAAACGAAAGTCGATTTAAACGATTTGCAAAATGAACTTGCTTCTTTGAAAGTAGTTTATGAAAAGGCGTTACAGGAAGTAAATCTATCAAATGATTATAAAAAAGCAGCGAACAATCTAATTAGTAGCATAGTGTTATCCAGTAAAAAAGCCATTGCGAAAGAACGGGGATACAATCAAATCACCGACTTGTATGACGTGATCAGAGGCCAAAATGGAATGAAGATTTCATTTGAACGATACTTGCAGATTGAATACCTTGAACAAATTATTGTGTCGGCGAATGAACGCTTGAAGAACTTATCGAATGGACAGTTCCATTTGATTCGAAGTGAACGTCAAGAAGCAAGAGGAAGACAAAGTGGTTTGGGACTAGATGTTTATGATGCCTATACGGGACAAACACGCGATGTCAAAACGCTTTCCGGAGGAGAGAAATTTAACGCCTCATTGTGCTTAGCGTTAGGTATGGCCGATGTCATTCAAAGTTTCCAAGGCAATGTTTCCATCGATACGATGTTCATTGATGAAGGATTTGGATCGCTAGACGAAGAATCATTGAACAAATCAATCGACACACTAATTGACTTGCAAAAATCAGGTCGTATGATTGGCGTTATTTCTCATGTTCAGGAATTGAAAACAGCTATTCCAGCGATATTGGAAGTGAGAAAGTCGAAAGAAGGCTATAGCGAGACACGATTTGTTATTAAGTGATTAAGACTCGTGTTTCGGATGGTGGTTGTCTGATTGTTAGCAGAACAACTTCCTTGAATAAAACTACAGATGTAAAACCAGTACCTCATCGAGATACTGGTTTTTTTGTATGTAAATATCTGCTGGATTTATTAAAGATAATTCAATTTCTAGTCAATATTGAAATTGAAACCTTTAGAAATTATTAAGTTTACATGCCAGTAAATATTGGAAGTGTGGACAGTTGTAGGGGAAATGATGTTCGGTAATAATTACCACCATTTCCTATATAATTTGCATGCTATACTCAAAAAAAGTTAAGCCAAATACATAACGACCCTTCGTGCTGTTGCTTTTAATAATTAGCCAACAGTTTGCAAGCGCTCTACCTACATATTTTTACATAGTAGACCTTACCAAAACGTATTACAGAATTTGTACCAAGTGTAAGAAAAAAATACCAACTAATTAATCACGAGGAGATGAACTTCTATTAAAAAGCTTACAAGAATTTTGATTCTATCATTTATGTTAACGCTTTCATTTTCGGGAGTCGCAGGTGCAACATATTCAGTGCATAAAGGTGATACATTAAACGGCATTGCTTATAAATACAGAATGGGCTATCAGGATTTACGATCATTAAATCCGCAAATCAAAAATCCTCATCAACTTAATATTGGTCAATCTATTGTTGTTAGAACACCGGACAAAGCATCTGATCTTGTTGACTATGCAAAGGTTCTTAAAACACAAACAAAATACGTGTACGGAGCAGATTATAGCCTAGCACCTTACAAAGCAGATTGTAGTAGCTGGACTAAACATGTCTATGCTAAATTTGGCGTGAACTTGCCTAGAACTAGCCGTGAGCAATCACATATCGGAACGTCAATTTCATTTAAGAATATGAAAAAAGGGGATTTAATGTTCTTTGCGAGCAACAGCAAAACTATTTCTCATGTAGGGATTTATATGGGGAATGGGCAATGGATCAGCAATCTAAACACGGCAAACAGTGTACAAACTTTTTCTGTTTGGGGACCATGGACACAAAAACACTTCATGTGGGCACAAAGAGTACTATAATATTCATCCCATATTTCTAGAAAAGCGCATCTAATTTATGTGATATTTTACCAGCAACACTAAAGGACTGACGATATTCATCGTCAGTCCTTTAGTGTTGCTATTAACCCATTTGATACTTCTTTAAACTCCCGTTCAATCGAAAACAAGAACATAATAGAAAGAGCTCTCAACTTATATTGTATTAGTTACACTTTCCCYCAATTTACACTATTTGAAAGCAGTATTTTCAGCCGGAATATAAAATTCAAACGTAGTAGAAGGCTGTGAATGAACGAGTGTGTCATTTATTTTCCGAATGGTCAATATTGCGTTTACTGTATACATTCCTGCCGGCACTCTCTCCGCTTCATTCGTTTTGTAATTCCAGATACTTTCAAATTGAATTTGTTCTCCTTTGTTTAACGTTTTATATTGAAGTGCTTGGAGAAACATTTTCCCTTTACTAAAATGATACACTCGTTCTCCTTGGGCATTATACACTGAATAGTCATAAGACTGACTCGTTGGAAATTCTAGAATTATTGGCTGCTCACTATTATTTTTAACTGTAAAAGTAAAAGTAGCTTGATCTACATCTACGGTGACTTTTCCATCCCATTTCAATTCTGTTATGACCCTAACCTCCGTTTTTAAAATTTTATGGTTCCTTACGACGAAAATCATCCGAAAATTGGACAGCAATTCTCCACGAAATGATACCCCTTACTTATGCATGGATAAACATCAATTTCAAATAATGATTAAACGAGTTCATTTTTTTTTCGATACTTCTCCACAATAGGTAATGCATATTTATTAGATAGTGCCACTTCTCCCTTTTCCATATAATAACATATAATTTAATCTCATAAGTCTCAGTTGCAAGCCCATAACCCATCTTCTTAAAATACGGATAAGCCGTTTTCAGGAGGGGAAGAGGTATTGTCGATGGCGTACTAAGATAAGACATTAACTCTCAACCACCTATTTTTAACAAAAACCCCCTTTTACTGTATTCATTTTGCAGTGCCAAATTAAGAACAGTTTATGCTGAGCGCTTTCTCAATAAATTTGGATGCACGAAACCAATTGTTTAAGAAAACGGGTGGCGTCTATGTTAAACAATACATGGAGACATACGACTTCCATCAGTCTGAGAAGTTGTATGAGTATGCAAGTTAAATGGATTTGAGAAAGGCTGGGCTCCTTTACCAGACTTTCAATAGATCAAATGAAAAGACCCTATTATTAAAAAAGGCTATATTAAAGAATGCTGTTGATATTGAAGAACAATCGACAGAGTACATTTGCGGCTAGCGCAAATGTAGGATAAACAACATAAAATTTAAAAGCCAATAAAAAAGAAATCCAGTGACTCTAAGAGTTACTGGGTTTTTTGAGTATTATTTTATGAAGATTATTGGTGCCCGAGAATTAAAGTGTATCTTTTTTTTCAACTTCTGTATCGTCTTTATCCAGATAATAAATGGGTGCACCTTCAGCGACCATATTTTGAGAAGCAATAAAATCTTGATTTTGACGCAATTCCATTTCCTTTTGATCCACATATTCAGGTTTCATCGTCAAATACTCCCCTAATATAGCTTTTTAGAAATAGTATATGAAAGTTGTCAGAAAATAATTACGAACTCATGAATGGAAAACCATTAGTGGGATTTTCGGTCTGTTTACAATGATAAGGCTAGCGAAGGAGGCTGAACTTATCATTATGTGTATAGACTTCTAGTAACTTTTAATTACAGCATTACTTGTCAGGATGAAAAATCTTATTTAGGGGCATATTTCGAAATGAGAGGAAAGAAACAATACTCTGAACAAGGGAGAGCTAAAACATGCCGATGTCTTATGAACAGGTAGTAAATATCTTAGATGAGTTTCCGGAGTTAAAGCGTAAAGAAGTCTCGAATAATCGTTCGGCTTACTATTATCCCAATAGTCCAATTCGCAAAGAGAATGTATTACAAGAATTGCATCTATCGGGAAATGGTTATTTATTTGTTGGCTATTTGTCTGAATATCGTCATCGTATGGATAAAAGACAGTTCATAAGCATTAAAAAGTTTACAGAACCTGAGTTCAGAGATGCGCTAAAGCAGGTTTTGCAATCATTTAATGAAAAGGCAAAAGCTTGATTGAAATGCGTATTTTCTTATTTCTATCACTAAATTAGATAATAGAATCCAGCGTGTAAGTAATTTGCTGGATTCTTTTCTATTTTCGAAATCATTGGGAGGCAGCATCTAAATTGAATAATCCTCCCACGACAAGCTGGCGGGAGGATTCAAGGAAGGAGAATAAAAACAAAAGAGTTTGATCAGAAACCATCCTTTGCCATAGTGAGGTATTGGTAAAATGTGAAAAAGTAATCGACGAAAAATCTCATACAAATGAATATGGTTTGAACCATGAATTTTTTTATTTTTTTATCGTATTTAATCTAAAGATTTCTCCAAGTCCTTGTCCACAATAAAAACTTCAATTCTTTCACCCATCTTGGTACTTATATCTGCATGGCTTGAGAGTACCTTAGAACCTGTACATTTTTCAACTATGCCCTCAAAATCCTTACTGTACATTTCGCGCAGGACTTGTCGCATCTGTTTAACCAGTTTCCGTCCGTTGTCATGAGTAACAAGATGTTTTTCTTCCACGGTAAGAACCCCTTTAAATCGTGCAATCACCATATCTCCTACAATATAGGTTTTCGTTTCTTGTGGGCCACGACCGAGTAATTCCCGTTGCAGCTTTATAAATGCTTCACTTAAATCAGCTTCTAACTTTTTCTTCTGTGAGATTGGCAACTGTATTTCCTCCGGTGGATTATATTTTTCATCTTCTTAACGACTTATCTTACTGAGGCGTTGTTAAAGTTGTCAATATGAATTTATTTTTATAGTCACTCAGTTAAAATACAAACGTAAAAATTCCTGAATAATAGGAACTTTGAATTTTCCGATCCATATTGAACATTCAAAAGTCGAAAAATAGTTCTAATTGCCTGTATACATAAAAAAGGGTCAAGAGTAATATACATTCTATTAACAGAAAATAACATATCGGCTTAGTCCTGAGCAATCAGGAACGGAGGAACCAATTTTTTGGGGTTAATTCTACAGTTGTCTGTAGAAAGGATGAGATGCTCTTTCGCCATCCTACCCGTCAGCTAACTTCGTCGGCTAAAGCGGAGGAGGTCACAAGACCACCTTGATTTCGGGAGTCTTTTTTTGTTGCCTTTTTTAGGCGGAAAAGGAAGCCCGGGGACTGTAGTAGGTCTTTTTATATGTTTATTAATATATGATTTTTAGCTAGAGTGCCAACTTCTTAAGGCACTTTAACTGAACTTTTGAAAAAGGAAACAGGAAGACAGAACGCAAAGAGAGCTAGAGCTATTGCTTGCTGGGCGTTAAGTAGGCCAATGTGTACTTTTTCTCCAACAAAGTTGATTTTCAAAAATTTTCATCGACACATCCCACTGGGGTGTGGATTGAGATGGATTTGTTTGAATTTAACTGTGGGGAAGAAGTAAACATTGGCCTATTTTTTATTTCCAGGCAAACGCTCGAGACCATTCAAAGATGTGCGTTTTGTATGGACAATTTTAAAGGAGGTGATTTTTGAAGACGGGGCTTGAGAAAATATAATTCACAAATAAAGAGAGGGAGATAAAGTATGGATATCGTTTCAATTGCATTAATTATTTCATCTTTTGCAATATTTTTGGGGTTCATTCATTTTTGCGACAAAGTTGTAGATGAACAAGGGAGCGGAAAGTAATGATTTTCTTATTGATTCTAGTCGGAGGACTAACAGTTTACCTAATCGATGCCTTAATTCATCCTGAGAAGTATTAATTTTTTAAATAGATGGAGGAAACAAAAATGGATTTTTTACAAATAGGAATTGTATTACTACTGGTTGTGCTACTGGCAATTCCGATGGGGCGCTATATTGCCAAAGTGTTTTCTTTGGAAGAAACAAAGCTTGATAAAGTCTTTGGTGGCGTAGAAAAAGCCATTTATAAGATATCGGGTATCACAATAACGAGCATGAACTGGAAACAATATGCAAAAGCTTTATTGATTAGTAACATCGTCATGTTTGCCATTTGTTACCTCATTATTCGTTTGCAAGGGATATTACCGGCCAATCCAAGTGGGATTGCTGCAATGGATCCTTTCTTAGCCTTCAATACTGTAGTTAGCTTCTTGACGAATACGAACTTACAGCATTATAGCGGGGAATCAGGGTTATCTTACTTCTCCCAAATGACCGTCATTATGTTTTTGATGTTTACAACACCGGCAACGGGTCTTGCCTTATGTTTGGCATTCATGCGTGGAATCACTGGTCAAAAAAGTGTCGGGAACTTTTATGTTGACCTAGTAAGGGCAAATACACGTATCTTAATCCCGTTATCCATAGTTGTAGGACTGCTTCTAGTTGCTCAGGGTGTTCCGCAAACGATGGGTGCCACAATATCCGCGACAACAGTTGAAGGTACGGTGCAGCAAATTGCGCGTGGTCCTGTTGCAGCGCTGGAATCAATTAAACACTTAGGTACAAACGGTGGAGGATTCTTTGGTGTTAACTCGGCTCATCCTTTTGAAAATCCAACACCATTTTCCAATGTCATAGAAATTCTGGCCATGTTCTTAATTCCAACAGCTCTGCCATTTGCATTTGGAGCAATGGCTAAAAGCCGTAAACAAGGGGTCATCCTATTCTCAACCATGGGACTCATGTTCCTCGCCTTTTTATCACTTACTTATTTTAGTGAAGCAAATGGAAATCCGGAACTGGAGAAAATTGGTCTTTCTCAAGAAAATGGAAGTATGGAAGGCA
The DNA here is from genome assembly GCF_056402175.1 of Paenisporosarcina sp. P4_B8. Taxonomy (NCBI): domain Bacteria; kingdom Bacillati; phylum Bacillota; class Bacilli; order Caryophanales; family Caryophanaceae; genus Paenisporosarcina; species Paenisporosarcina sp. P4_B8. The sequence goes on from NZ_JBFUHX010000001.1 coordinate 15,521, forward strand.
AGGAGGTTCGTTTTGGTATTGCTCAAAGTGCCTTGTTTACCACAGTTACAACCGCAGCGACGACAGGAACAGTTAATAACATGCATGATACATTAACACCCCTAGGAGGCTTCGTTCCATTAGTGTTAATGATGTTCAACAGTGTATTCGGTGGAGATGGAGTAGGCTTCATCAATATCATGATGTACTCTATTCTTGCCGTATTCCTGGCAGGATTGATGGTAGGTCGAACACCCGAGTTCTTAGGAAGAAAAATCGAAGCAAAAGAAATGAAATTGATTGCGATTACCATATTGATTCATCCGTTAATTATTCTTGTTCCCTCAGCAATCGCATTGGCTACTGAGATGGGCTCATCAGCGATTTCGAATCCAGGATATCACGGGATTTCTCAGGTTGTTTATGAGTTTACATCTTCGGCAGCAAACAATGGTTCTGGATTTGAGGGGTTAGGAGATAACACACCGTTTTGGAATATCTCAACTGGTTTGGTTATGTTGTTTGGCCGTTACTTCTCAATGATTGCGATGATTGCAGTAGCTGGTTCATTATTAGCCAAAAAACCGGTTCCCGAAACAATGGGTACTTTTAAAACAGACAACAGCACATTCCTGGTCATCTTACTGGCAACAGTTGTCATCGTAGGTGCGCTTACATTTTTCCCTGTACTAGCGTTAGGGCCGATTGCTGAATGGTTAACTATTCGATAAGCAAAGAAAATAGAACATAAAGGAGTACCCCAATGAACACAACGCATAAAGCTACGCTGACTAATGATATTGTCAAGCGGGCAATAATTGATTCATTTAAGAAACTTGATCCACGACTTATGGCGAAAAATCCAGTCATGTTCGTAGTTGAAATAGGATTTATTGTTACGCTAATTCTAACAATTTTTCCAACGATGTTTGGCGGAGAGTCCAATGCCTTTTACAACGGAATCGTCAGCTTTATCCTATTGGTTACCATTCTATTTGCCAACTTCGCAGAAGCTTTGGCTGAAGGAAGAGGAAAAGCGCAAGCGGACAGCTTGAAAAAAACAAAACAAGATACAAAAGCAAAGCTGCTCCAAAAAGATGGAAGCTTTAAAATGGTCAGCTCGACTGACTTAAGAAAAGGGGACATCGTTGTTGTTGAAGAGAACGAATTGATTCCGAGTGATGGAGAAATTATTGAAGGTGTTGCTTCTGTTGACGAGTCAGCAATTACTGGTGAATCTGCACCTGTCATTAAAGAATCAGGCGGTGACTTCTGCTCGGTAACAGGTGGTACACGAGTAATAAGTGATAGCATCAAAATTCGGATAACGACAGATCCAGGTGAATCTTTCCTTGATCGAATGATTAGTTTGGTTGAAGGAGCAAAACGTCAAAAAACACCGAATGAAATTGCGCTAAATACATTGCTCGTTAGTTTAACATTAATCTTTCTAATTGTTTGTACAACATTATTACCCATTGCATCTTATGTGGATGCCAACATTCCGATCTCAACATTAATTGCATTGCTAGTTTGTTTGATTCCAACAACCATTGGGGGCCTTCTTTCAGCTATTGGTATTGCAGGAATGGATCGGGTTACACAGTTTAATGTGATTGCCATGTCAGGGAAAGCAGTAGAAGCTGCTGGTGACATTAACACAATCATCCTAGATAAAACAGGAACAATTACTTTTGGTAACCGGATGGCTGCAACGTTTATTCCAGTAGAAAATGTAAATCAAAAAGAATTAAATAAAGTGGCTCTTCATACTTCACTCCATGACGAGACGCCAGAAGGCCGATCAGTCGTTGAGTTAGGAAGAAAAATGGGTGTTTCTGCATCAGAACTAAATGCAGCCGGATCTGAGGGAGTGGAGTTTAAAGCGGAGACGAGAATGAGTGGAACGAACTTTGCAAACGGCCGTCAAGTCCGTAAAGGTGCAGTCAATGCCATCAAAGATTATGTAATGAAAAAAGGTGGAACAGTTCCAAGTGATTTGGATGAGAAAACGAAGGAAATTGCGATGGAAGGTGGTACGCCACTTGCCGTAGCAGATGGTAACCGAATTTTAGGATTAATTTATTTAAAAGATACAGTTAAACCAGGAATGAAAGAGCGTTTTGATGAATTAAGAAAAATGGGAATAAAAACGGTGATGTGTACTGGCGATAATCCTTTGACAGCTGCAACTATTGCCCGCGAAGCCGGGGTTGATGATTTTATTGCAGAGGCAAAGCCAGAAGATAAAATTGCTGTTATAAAAAAAGAGCAATCTGAGGGTAAACTTGTTGCGATGACAGGTGATGGAACCAACGATGCCCCAGCTCTTGCTCAAGCAGATGTTGGTCTTGCCATGAATAGTGGAACAACTGCTGCTAAAGAAGCTGCTAATATGGTTGATTTAGATTCGGATCCAACAAAAATCATTGAAGTAGTGGGAATCGGAAAGCAGCTGTTAATGACAAGGGGAGCATTGACAACCTTCAGTATTGCAAACGATGTAGCAAAATACTTTGCCATCATTCCTGCGATGTTCATGGTAGCTATTCCTCAAATGGCTGCTCTGAACATTATGAATTTGGCAACACCGCAAAGTGCAATTTTATCTGCACTGATCTTCAATGCAATAATCATTCCTTTGCTGATTCCTTTAGCAATGAAGGGCGTAAAATATGTTCCGATGAGCTCGACTAAGCTTTTAAACCGTAATCTGTTTATTTATGGGTTTGGCGGAGTTTTGATTCCTTTTATTGGTATAAAAATAATTGACTTGATGCTAGTTTTGATAAATTTAACATAAAATAATGAAGGCAAAGGTGACGAATCATGTTAAAAAACTTACGATTAACGCTCGTGTTACTTTTCATATGTGGGGTAGGTTACCCATTGGCGATGACAGGTTTTTCGCAACTAATTATGCCAGCAAAAGCAGAGGGAAGCTTATTGACGGATCAAGATGGGAAAGTAGTTGGATCTGAGCTAATCGGCCAAACATTTAATGACCCAAAGTACTTTTCTGGAAGAGTTTCTTCTATAGATAATAACGCAGCAGGTTCTGGGTCCGGAAACTATGCGCCTTCGAATGAAGATATGATTGAACGAACTAAATCGGATATTGACATATTTCTAAAAAATAATCCTGATATTCAAAAGAAAGATATTCCAGCAGATTTATTAACCAACTCTGGATCAGGTCTGGATCCACATATTTCACCATTAGCTGCTGAGATACAGGTTCCTCGAATTGCAGCTGAAAGGGGAGTTAGTGAAGAAGAATTATTAACAATAATTAAGGAACATACGGAAGAACGTCAGTTAGGTGTGTTTGGTGAACCACGTGTAAATGTATTGAACCTCAATTTGGCTCTTGATAAACAGCAATAAGTAGGAGAAAAGGGAGAGTGAAATGACTCTCTCTTTTTACCTTGCAAAAGGAAGGTGATTGATAGATGGTAGACCAATTTCGGAGGAAGTCACCGGAAGAACTGCTTCAGGAAATAGTAAAAGTAAATAAAGGTTACTTGAAAATTATTTTAGGAGCTGTGAGCGGGTCAGGTAAAACCTATCATATGTTACTAGAAGGGAATGCAATGAAAAAGAGTGGGATAGATGTCGTGATTGGACTAGTTAGTGTATCGAACCATCCAAAGACAGTTGAACAAATTGGACAGCTTGAAAATATAGCTCCGATTGAGTGGAACAATGAAGGAATAATAAAATGTGATTTAGATATGGAAGCGATTCTTGCGCGAAATCCTGAATTAGTTCTTGTAGATGAGTTAGCACATCGAAATTCCCCACAAGCTAAAAATAAAACAAGATTAGACGATGTTTTAGAATTAATCAATAAAAAAATAAGTGTGATTACAACGGTCAATATTTATGATTTGCAAGGTGTACGAGAAGTAGCTGAAGAAACTTTAGGTGTCCGCGTACAAGTTGATCATTGTGTTCCCGAAGACACATTAGATTTAGCTGATGAAGTAAAACTCATTGATGTGACCCCTGAATCCATACTAAAGCGATTACAGGATGGAACAATTGAAAGAACCATTGTTACATCAAAAGGAAGAGATAAATTATATTTGCGTGACAATCTTGCGGTGCTTAGAGAACTCTCATTAAGGTTTGTAGCAGAAGAAGTAAATGAGGTATTGGATTCTTATCGCGAAAAACAAGGGATGTTAGGAGCATCAGGTGCCTCTGAAAAAATATTGGTATCTGTTCAATACCATTGGAACGGGTCCATCTTAATCCGTCGTGGCCAACAAATAGCCAAGCGACTAGGAGCAGAACTCCTTGTTGTCTGTTTTCGTTCATCAAAAAGAAACCTCACCAAAAATGAAGAATCGTTCAGACGCGAAATAAAAAAACTTGTGGGAAAAATAGGTGGTTCTTTTGAAGAACTTCCTATCATCAATGAGGATGTAGCTGATGAAATTTACAATTACGCTACGAAGAAAAAAATCACCCGTATAGTCGTGGGGCAAACAAAACGTAGCAGATTGGATGAAGTGATGTATGGGTCAATTTTGAATAAAATACTGCGAAAAACAAAAAATATAGATTTGTTTATCGTAGCAGATCGTACAGAAAAAGAAGGAGAACGGATTCTACCTGCAAAAAAATCAGAAATTCTGACGCCAGATCCATACCGACGACTATCACATAAAGAACTTGAAAATGAGGTTCATAAAATTAAAAATGGCACCTTAAAGGTTTACATCGGCTCTGCCCCAGGAGTTGGTAAGACATTCACGATGCTTCGTGAAGCAAATATCTTGAAGCGAAGTGGAATTGACGTAGTGATCGGCTTATTGGAAACCCACGGAAGAAAAGAAACACTGGAACAAGTTGGTACCCTTGAGTTCATTCCTAGAAAAAAAGTGAAGTATAAACATGTCATTTTAGAAGAAATGGATACAGAAGCTATTTTAAAGCGGAACCCTGAGGTTGTTCTTGTCGATGAACTCGCCCATACGAATATCCCTACTAGTAAGTATTCAAAAAGATATATTGATGTCGAAGAAATAATAAAGTCTGGGATTTCAGTGATTTCTACTATGAACATTCAACACTTGGAAAGTTTAAACGATAGTGTTGAACAAATTACGGGAGTGCGAGTTCGCGAAACAGTTCCAGACAATATTCTTCGAATGGCAGATGAAATAGAATTAATCGATATTTCAGCTAAAGCTTTAAGAACACGGATGCAGCAAGGGAATATATATGATACAACGAAAATTGAACAATCCTTAAATAATTTTTTTAGAACAGGTAACTTGATTGCGTTACGGGAATTGGCGCTACGTGAAGTAGCAGATGATGTTGACGAGAGGTTGGAGTCTCTGGAGAGAAGTCGAACGTTAAGAGGGCCTTGGCGGAAACAGGAAATAATATTTGTTTGTGTAAATTTAGGGAATGACAGTGAACGGCTAATTCGAAGGGGATTTCGTATTGCTTATCGATTGAAAGCCAGGTGGTATGTAATTTATGTAAAAGATCATGCTACTCTTTCAGAATCAGAGGAATCTATGTCAAATAAAGTGAAGTCATTAACAGAAAGACTTGGTGGAGAGTTTGAAATATATGAAACATCGCATCGAAGAAAAGTCGTGTATGAATTAGTTCATAAGCTAAATGAAAGAAAAGCAACACAAGTCATTATTGGACAGTCAGCTAGAACACGTGTGGAAGAAATCATGAAAGGATCGGTAGTTCAAAAGCTATTGCGTTTAGTCCGACATTTAGATGTGTTAGTTGTTGCTGATTATAAGTCTGAAAAAGACAAAAATTAATAATTTTTGAAGCTGTGAGCCAAATCATATCTTCCAAGTTTACCAAACTCATAATGTTTGAAAATAGCACATTGGTTTGATATGTAAGGAACTCTATTTAAGAAAAAATAATAGAGTAGAACAACATAGTAAATTGGTATAATCGCTGGATTAAATGGATATAGTGACAGTAATCTATTGAAAATTGGGGAGGAAGACTATGAACAAAGTAGAGTTTAAGAAGAATTTTGATTTAGGATATGAGGTTCTAGAATTTGTTGCGAATCATGATGAGACATCTATCTGGATTAAGAATCATTACTCTGTTCCTTCTTCCACGGTCAGTTCAACTATCATAAAAATTGCTGGAACATTATATGAAGAGAAAAGATGGGGCTTGATTTTTTCGGATTTAATTGAAATTGAAACGAATGTTAACGAAGAAGTCCAGTTGGAATTGGATCGATTCGAAATCGATATTGAAGATTTTGATGAAGAAGCGTTTCTTGCACATTTAGTAAACCAAGCCACAATTGAAATACAGAACTCAGAATTCTCTACAGCACTGAAAGAAATGATGGTTGTTTAAAAGTACACAAATTTTGAACATAGGTGAAAGGTAGCCCGCATATCAATCATTATCGTTGGAAATATACGTAGGCAGGAGATTGTTATGTGTGGATTTGTAGGGTTTTTTTATAATCAACCTCAAGAAATAAGTGACCTAAGAGTACAGGAAATGAATGAAATTACTTCATTACTTGCCCATAGAGGGCCTGACGACAAAGGGTGTTTTGTTGATGAGTACGTAAGCTTTGGATTTAGAAGGCTGAGTATACTAGATATCGAAGGCGGTCATCAACCGTTCTCTTATGAGAATGAACGTTACTGGATTATCTTTAATGGAGAAATTTATAACCACATTGAACTACGGGAAGAACAAATAGCCAAAGGTCATGAATTTTCTAGTGAATCGGATACGGAAGTCCTTCTTACCTTATATAGTGAGCTTAAAGAAAAAATGGTGCACAAATTAAGAGGGATGTTTGCATTTGTCATTTGGGACAAAGAGGAACAACACTTATTCGGAGCTCGGGACCATTTCGGCATTAAGCCCTTCTTTTACTTAGAAAATGAGGAAATGACGTATTTTTCTTCTGAGAAGAAAGCAATCCTTTTTGTCGAATCCGATGAACTGGATGACGATTCACTTCAGCATTATCTGAGCTTCCAATATGTACCTGAACCCAACACCATGACGAGATTGATTAAAAAGTTGCCGGCTGGTCATTATTTCACTAAGAAACCGGAGCAACCAATGGAAATTCATTCTTTCTGGACCCCGAAATTCCAGCAAGTTCATTCTTCTGAAAATCAACTAATCCATGAAATCCGCGATGTTTTGACCGATTCAGTTCGTGTTCATATGCGCAGTGATGTACCGGTGGGGGCATTTCTTTCAGGAGGGATTGATTCGTCCTTTATTGTCTCATTGGCAAAGGAAGTGAATCCACGGCTTAAAACGTTTACGGTCGGTTTTGAAAGAAGTGGTTACAGTGAGGTAAATGTCGCACAAGAAACAGCAAATGTCCTCCAGTTGGAAAATATCAGCTATATGATTTCATCACAGGAATTTCTTGAGGAACTACCAAAAATCGTTTGGCATTTAGATGATCCCTTGGCCGATCCGGCATTAGTTCCGCTATACTTCGTAGCAAGGGAAGCAGCAAGGCAAGTAAAAGTTGTATTGTCAGGAGAAGGGGCAGATGAGTTATTCGGTGGCTATAATATTTATCGAGAACCGCATTCTCTAAGGATATTTAATCATATTTCTCCACGGTTTAAAGAAATATTGAAAGTCCTCAGTCGTATATTTCCTGAAGAATTTAAAGGGAAAAGCTTCATTGAACGCGGGACTATACCATTGGAAGAACGATATATTGGAAATGCCAAGATGTTTGAAGAAAATGAGAAAAGGAAATTGCTTCGAACCTATAAATCGAATTTGGATTATACAACCATCACAAAGCCAATTTATCAACAATCAATGAGTTATGATTCGGTCACGAAAATGCAAAATATAGATATCCACACTTGGCTAAAGGGCGATATATTAGTCAAAGCAGATAAGATGACAATGGCCCATTCACTTGAATTGCGTGTTCCATTTCTAGATAAACACGTTTTCGAAGTAGCATCGAAGCTACATACCGACCTGAAAATAAAAAACAATTCAACCAAATACATCTTGAGAAAAGCAGCAGAAGGACTCGTGCCTGAACATGTGGTGGAACGGAAAAAGCTCGGTTTCCCTGTTCCCATTCGTCATTGGTTAAAAGATGAGTTATATGAATGGGCAATGGATTTAATACATATCAGCCAAACAGAGACTATTTTCAATAAACAGGTAGTGTTAAATTTACTAGCGGATCACGTGACCAATAAAAAAGACAACAGCCGGAAACTTTGGACGATTCTTATCTTTATGGTTTGGCATCAGGTTTATGTAGAGAATATTTATGAATTTAATCGTAAGGGAGATATTGAAGAGACTTAGTAAAAAAATACATAAAAAAACGTCCGGCAACCACTCCGGACGTTTTTTCCACAGACCACATAACACAAAACAGGTAGGTTATGTGTAGAACATAATATGAAATATTTGTAGGACGAAAGACGATGCGCATCCTCTTCCGTCTACCTTTTAATTTTAACATGGTTATCAGAGCTGGTTAAGACATCAAAATATAGTTACGTTTCCAGTATGTTCATGATACAGGCTAAATTTGTCATGGGGTCTGTAGGACTTTAAGAGTAAATGTTTTAACATCGAGTGCCGTATCTTCCCGTTTCACGTCTTCCAGCATAATATCTCGAAAATAAGCAACACTTGCTGGTAACGGTAATTTTAGTAATTTCGTCAAAGCTTCCTGGTACATGAGGATAAATTCCGGGTCTGTATTGCCTCGCTTCAATTCGGCAAAGGACTCATAAAACTGATCGAGTTTATCGGCAAATTCAAGAATCCTTCCTTCGATGGAGGCATCTTTTCCTTCTTTCATACGATGAAAGAAAACGGGTTGAAATTCTTCTGGGATTTCTTCCAATATGAATTTTTCCATCATTTTATCTTCCACATGGGCAATCATTTGCTTCAATTCTGGGGAAGCGTGTTTAACTGGTGTTTTGATGTCGCCAATGAAAACTTCCGCGAAATCGTGGTTAATCGTTTTCTCGTACAGCGCTTTCCAATCGATGACTTCTCCGTTATTTTCTTCAATCGTCGCAAAAAACATGGCATATTGGGACACTTTCCAACTATGTGCGGCAACATTATGCTCTTCAAATTTAAATTTTCCTGGACAGCGTATGATGCGTTCCAAATCGTTCATGCTCGTAAAAAATCGATGAATTCCCATTGTATTTCTTCTCCTTTAAGGTGAGTTTCCTGTCAACATGTAATCTGTATGTACAAAAGTCTTTCATAAGTGGTTTCCACCATTCCAACAGATTAAACGCTTCTTCCTATACAATGTGTAAAAATCCATCTGGTCGTGACAAATAACACAAAAAAACTCATCCTCATTAATATCTGAGGATGAGTTATGTTTATTATTTTGTTTCTTCAACTGGTGGTGCAACAGGTGTTGTGTAATCAAAATCAATTTCATTCAATCCGTCAATTTCGATTTTCCCTTTTTTGCCAGCCAATGAGCTGTCTGCAGAAAGTTCAACTACTAAAGTTGTACGATCATCAGATAATGAAGTTCCAACAAACTGAAGTTCTTTTACTGAACCATCTTTGAAGTACGCTTCAATGTAGAACATTTCTGCAAGTTCTGTAACTGAATATTCTTTAGGTGCAGCTTCTTCCATTTTGATTTCAATCGTTGTCGGAGTCAGAATTTTAGCTGATTCTGCAAAAGGCATATAGAAAGAGAACATAATTGTATTGTAAAGAAGGTTGGCAAATTCACCACGTTTGATGTTGTCATTCGTGCCAAATGAAGTTGCCGTTTTACCATTTGTGATTCCTGAGCCATATAAAGCTTCAATATAAGGTGTAAATACCCCAACAGCATCCGTGAATGGTGTTGGTTCTGCATAATCTTCAAGTCCGAATGAAATAGTCAACAACTTCGCCATTGCGCCTCGGCTCAACAGTTGGTCTGGACCGAATTTATCTTTAGATACTCCCGAGATAATTCCTTCTTCAGCCAAAGCATTCACTGCACCTTGGACACGTGGGTTTAAATCTTTGAATCCTGCAGATGGTGCATTATCGACATCAAGACCAAGCGTGTTTGCCAAAATGACAGCAGCATCTCCACGTTTGATATTTAAATCTGTTCCGAAAGTGGTAGGAGTTGTTCCTTTGATTAATTCATATTCATAAAAGAAGCTGACAGCTTCATCATAACTTGAATTAACATCCGTAAATTGGTGTTCCGCTGCAGAAGCAGATGGAACGATGGCAGATACTGCCAGGATAGCTACTAAGCTAGCAGCAATAAATTTTTTGAGACTAGTAAACATTGATCTTTCCTCCTATTAATGGATAAAACTATTTTCAAATACATCTTAATTTACCATGGATAGATTTGTATAAATACAGGTAAATTGAGGGATTTCTAATTTGAGCCTAAAGACTCCGTACAATGGGTGAAAAATGATGAATTGGCATAAAAAAACTGCCCTTAAAAAAGGGCAGCACACTTATTTTACTTTTTCTTTTTTGAAACTATACGGCTCAATGCGAAAGCGCCAGCAAAGACTCCGATAGCAGTATTTGTGCGTTTATTGAATACTTGTTTGACAACCAAGTTCAAGTTTTGCGGACGTTCAGCTAATCTTCTCATGAAGTAACCATACCAATCATCTCCGAATGGTACGTATGTGCAGAAGTTGTATCCTTGTTTCGCTAAATCCACTTGCATGTCTTTGCGGAAACCATACAACATTTGGAATTCAAATTTGTCGTTTGAAATTTGATTGTCTTTTACAAACTTCTTCACATGGTTGATGACATTGTGGTCATGTGTTGCGATTGAAGAGAATTTACCATTCAGTAAATGATATTCAATCAGTTTGATGTAGTTGGCATCAATTTCTTGTTTTGTTTGGTAAGCGTGTTCAGCAGATTCTTTGTAAGCACCTTTTACAATACGTAAACGCATATCTTTATATTTTTCGATATCGTCTTGTGCGCGGTAGAAGTAAGCTTGAATTACTGTGCCGACATTGCTGTACTGTTTAGAAAGAGTATCGATTAGATCAAATGAAGGTTGAAGGTGACCATAATCTTCCATGTCAAGGTTGATGTGCATGTCATATTTGCTCGCTGCAGCAACGATTTCATGTAAGTTTTCATAACAGAAATCATAATCGATATCGAGACCAAGTTGAGTTGGTTTCAAAGAAATGTGAGCGTCCACACCATTGGCTTGAATTGCTTCGATTACTTCCAAAATGCTTTCTTTAGCTTTCAAAGCTTCCGATCTCTCGAAAACGAATTCGCCCAAGTTATCAACGGTTGCACTAATGCCCAACGCGTTTAACTCACGAATGCTTTTGATTGTATCTTCAACATTTGTTCCAGCGACAACAGTTTGTGCGCCTAATTTCAAACCATATTTTTTAGCTGCACTCGTCAGCAATTGGTTTTTTGATAAAGCCATAAATACATCTTTTAACATGATTTTTGCCTCCTAAAAAAATATTCATTATATGTTGTCTTGCATCCGTAAAATCACTAATCCTATCATGTGTATAATGATATCGTTTTATTATAAATCTTTTTTCACGAACATGTACACTAAACGTATTGAGATTGTACGGAAATTCTTTCCTTTTAATCGTAAACCTACTCTTTAATACTATCTGAAAAACATCAGAACAGAACGATATCAGAAATAACTGATTTTTATTTATAGAAAATGCTTATCATACACATCTTAAAGTCACTTTCTCATGAGTGGTTTAAGGGAGGAAGTTTCTCGTAGGCAGATAGCTTGATGTATAAATCTCATCGATATATTATCAACTCAAGATATTAGTTTTGCGAAAGGATTTTGATGATGACTTTAAATGAAAAATCTATTCCAGTTTCCGTATTGGATTTGGTTGCTGTACTTGAAGGACAAACACATAAAGAAGCAATTGGCGATTTGGTCAATTTAGCTCAACATACAGAAAAACTTGGTTATCAACGTTATTGGTTAACCGAACATCACAATATGCCTGCAGTAATTAGTTCGGCTACGTCGGTTCTTATTGGACATGTGTTGGAAAATACTCAATCCATTCGAGTAGGGTCAGGTGGAATTATGTTGCCGAATCATGCACCCTTGGTTGTAGCAGAGCAATTCGGAACATTAGAAGCCATATATCCAAAACGAGTAGACTTGGGTCTCGGTCGAGCACCTGGAACCGATATGCGTACAGCGCATGCACTTCGTAGAACAACACAGGAAACTGCTTTTGCGTTTCCTCAAGATGTAGTGGAACTGCAACAGTATTTCAGTTCCATTGAGCAGCAAGGTGAAGTTCGTGCATTTCCAGGTGTAGATGCCAAAGTGCCAATCTACATTCTCGGTTCTAGTACATCAAGTGCTTCGCTGGCTGCAAGACTTGGTTTACCATACGTATTTGCAGCTCATTTTGCACCGGCTCAACTCGAGCAAGCACTTCAGATATACCGCAATCAATTTATGCCGTCTGAGTATTTAAGCGAGCCATACGTTATGGTTTGTGTAAATGTTGTAGCGGCGGATACGATTGAAGAAGCCACCAAACTTTCCACTTCAACTAATCGATTTTATTTAAACGTGGTGAGACGCACAGAGGAATTCTTGAAGCCTCCGGTAGACTCAATGGACGGTTTATGGAATTCATTTGAAGAAAGCGCCGTCCGCAGTATGTCTACATATTCCTTTAAAGGTGACAAGAATGCAATTCAGAAACAACTGAAAAGATTCCAGGACACATTCCAAGTGGACGAATTGATGGCTGTGACGTACATTTACGATCGGGAAGCACGAAAACGTTCTTATGAGATACTGAAAGAAGCGATGGATGAACTTCAATAAGAAACAGGAAACAGGCCGGGAGATATTGGCCTGTTTTTTGTTTGTTAAATTCATTTGAAAGGTGCCGATCCCGTCAAATGTTCAATCAACTCCGCTCCAAACAAAACCGCAGGTGTAAAACTGCCGCCAATTAATTACTACTAGAAAATAAAGAGATTTGGTCATTTCGAAAAAAAATATAATTTAATTGAAAAAAATTTTGAAAAAGGAAGTTTATCTCAGTAAATAATTGGTTAAATAGTTAATACATAAATTGAAATTTACTTTTACATGACAATTTTAAGTTGGTAAATAAGTGATTTCATGAATAAATTGCTAAGCCAGTTGGAGGATGTAAACAGATGAGAACAAAGACAGTGTATAAGCAACATCTTTTATTGAAACAAATTAACCGTAAAAAGAAAGACATGTACAAAAAGGCTAAGCAATTAGGCTACACACATTCAGTGGTGGTGACTTGTAGTCAAGAACTGGATCAACTCTTGAATCAATATCAAGGGATGATTCCATATCAAGAAGTAGGGTGAAGCCACAATGTTTCAATTAATCACACCATTTTTTGATACTCCATCTCATCTAGATACACTCAACAGTTGAAACGATATAATATTGTCATACGATAAAATTCCCTTGTCGATGAGGAAGGCGCGTAGATGCCTGTATCTCACGACAGGGTTTTTTTAGCTTGGTTATTTCCCTTAAAATACTTTGATAGTGCTCATTTGTTCAGATAGATACCAGTCATTTTGAGACTCTGTGTTCAAACGTGTAAAATGATTGTAGAAAATCAATTGGGAAAAGGTGCTTTCATGAAAAAATATATCATTATCGGTGCTGGAATTTTAGGGGCGTCAACTGCTTATCATCTAGCTAAAACGGGTGCAACAGTTACCGTCGTGGATCGCTTTGATAAAGGACAAGCAACGGACGCCGCAGCAGGTATTATATGTCCATGGATTTCACAAAGACGTAATAAAGCATGGTACTCTCTCGCTAAAAGTGGGGCGGCCTATTATGAGGGACTGATAGCCCAACTGGAAGAAGATGGTGAAACAGATACGGGATACAAACGCGTGGGAGCCCTCAGTCTGCATACAGATCAAAGCAAACTTATCAAAATGGAAGAACGAGCGGTGACAAGAAGAGAGGATGCAACGGAAATTGGAGAAGTTCTTCAACTTACACCGAATGAAACGGGTTCTCTATTTCCTCCGTTAGCTGAAGAATTTGGAGCGGTTTATGTTAGTGGAGCTGCTCGAGTCAACGGAAGGGCGCTCCGACAAGCCTTAATCAATTCGGCAAAAAAACATGGAGCAACCTTCATTCAGGGCTCTGCTGAAATTGAATTTGATGATTCAGCTATCACTGGAGTTCGTGTCGGCAATGAACGTTACAGTGCTGAAAAGATAATCATTACTGCCGGAGCGTGGGCGGATCAATTATTAAAACCAATGGGTATTGAATTTCAGCTCTCATCCCAAAAAGCACAAATCGTCCATCTTCAGATGGAAAATATGAAAACGGATGATTGGCCCGTTGTAATGCCTCCAAATGATCAATATATTCTCGCTTTTGATAACGGCCAAATGGTAATAGGCGCCACCCATGAAGACCATGAAGAGTTTGATTTACGCGTCACTGCAGGCGGTTTACATGAAGTCTTTCACAAAGCGTTGTCCGTGGCACCTGGATTAGCCGATAGTACATTTGTTGAAACCCGTGTCGGTTTCCGTCCATTTACACCTAATTTTTTGCCGATCATCGGGAAGGTTCCGGGTTGGGAAGGACTTCTTCTCGCCAACGGACTTGGGGCATCGGGATTAACTATCGGACCATTTCTAGGTGCACAACTGTCGAAGCTCGCGCTTGATGAACGAGTCGATATCGATTTGGCTTTGTACGATGTGTCAGGTGCAATTATAGACTAACAGTATGAGTTGCAAAAAAACGAACACCCCCGTAGAACTATTTTCTACGGGGGTGTTTCTACTTTTTGGTGCCTACATTACTTGAAAGTGCGTACTGTTCGTTGGTAGAACAAAGGTACATAATAAGTTCTGTCAAGGAGAAAGGTAATTTATTTTTCCTTAGTACGTGCTAAGGAGACGCAATCAATCAACAGTGTGAGACTCTGTTTTAGTTCTAGGTAGACAGAAAGAAGTTCCAGGTAGACAGAAAGAAGCTCCAGGTAGACAGAAAGGAACTCCAGGTAGACAGAAAAAAGCTCCAGGTAGACAGAAAGGAACTCCAGGTAGACAGAAAGAAGTTCCAGGTAGACAGAAAGAAGTTCCAGGTAGACAGAAATGCCTTCCAGGTTGCACAAAATGCTTTCCCGTGTTTTCGGGTACTTGCCTTTGATAAAAAAATAGGAGGAATAAAGAAAGTTCACTAAGGACAAACTAAGGTTTTCAATAAGTAAGAGAGGAGAATTCGAAAATGAGTGAAAGAAAACCCCCACATCAGCAAATGTCTGAAGAAAATAATGGTTTGTCCGCTGCGCAGGAAGTGTTGTACAACGAAGAGTTCAACAAAGCAGACAAAGCAAGTGGATTAGAAGGCGTTAAAGGCATCAAGAAGAAAGACGAGAAAACTAAAAATAAATTAAACTGAATAGAAAAAGCGGCCATTCCTAGTTGAAATTTCAACGTTGGAATGGCCTCTTTTTATACACTAATTTTGTAAAGGGCCTTTTTAAAAATTCTTATATCGTTGTCGTTGTTTTTTTCTTATCAAAGGAATTCATGACTTGATTTAGCATGCCTTTACCATTACCACTTTTCGTGAATTCGTTGACTTGCCCTTTAAGTTTTTCTCGAGAATCTTTGTTGCGCATTAGGAAAGCCGCTCCAAGTCCAAGTGCTGCCATTGCCATCGTATTTCTTTTCATTGTCAAACCCTCCTGATTTATTTTAGTAAAAGTGTTGTAGTTGAATATTTCCCCAAATGTGTATGTTCAAACATACGAATCTTGTAATTCCGACAGAACTTGAAATATTTGTATTTTCAATACAATATGTGCATATTTATTAATTTACGGTTGTATCCCTATATATTCTTCTTTATAATTATCGTATATTTCAGAAAATGTTTGGAAGTGTAAAGATGGAAATCACCTATTCACCACTTGGAGAAGAAGCAATTGTCTTAGAGGTTGGACAAGAAATTACAAAAGAAGCAACCAACCTGGTACGGTCAATCACCCGTAGAATCGAACAAGCTTCTATTGACTCAGTTGTAGAAGTAATTCCTGCATTTACGACCGTCACTGTTTTTTATAGAGTGTCTGCCGACAATCAATTTGAAGATATGAAGGATTGTCTAACCAAGATACTGCACAATAACAATGATTCGGAAAAAGTAGACCAACGGACCATTGAGATTCCCGTTTGCTATGGAGGCGAGCACGGACCGGATCTCGAGTTTGTTGCGTCACATAATCAATTAAAAGTTGAAGAAGTGATTGCCATTCATTCTTCTGGTACATATGAAGTGAATATGATTGGATTTGCCCCAGGGTTCCCGTTTATTGGAGGCATGTCCGAAAAAATTGCTGCTCCTCGTCGCTCGACTCCTAGGCTCCGTATCCCCGAACGGTCTGTCGGAATTGCTGGAATGCAGACTGGTGTTTATCCGATTGAGACGCCTGGTGGCTGGCAGTTAATCGGTCGGACGCCGATGGATTTATTCCTTCCGCATGAAGACGTTCCAAGCTTGCTCCAAGCAGGAGATCTTATAGTCTTCAAGCCAATAACAGAATCGGAGTATGCAGAATGGGAGGGGACAACTCATGCTGATGATTGATAAGGAAGGTTTGCAAACGACTGTTCAAGATCTAGGCAGGAATGGTTTTCAAAAATATGGCGTTATTGTTAGTGGCGTTATGGATTCTTATGCACATCGTCTGGCGAACATATTGGTCGGCAATGAAGAGACGAAAGCAACGATCGAAATCACATTAATGGGCCCACATATGACATTTCTTGAAGACTGTTTATTTGCATTAACTGGCGCGAATCTATCACCCGTCATTGATGGTGTACCCATAAAAATGTGGCGCCCGATTTTTGCCAGAAAAGGTTGCAAGCTGATTTTTGGAAAGCCTGTAACAGGTTGCCGAACGTATATGGCGGTTGCTGGAGGAGTTGCTGTACCTATAGTGATGGGGAGTCAGTCTACCTATATACGAGCGAGTATCGGAGGGTTTAACGGAAGAGCCTTGCAAAGAGGAGATGTTATTCCGGTTAATGACGCCCCACAACAAGTTAAAGGTTTTATCAACAAGCTCTCTAAAGAAATAAACGATAGGTCATTTATGCAAGTGGAATGGACATTAAAGTCCGAAGCAATTCCCACCTATCAAAAGGATGCGACGGTGCGTGTCATGGAAGGAAGACAAGCACATTTATTCACTAAAAAAAGTAAAGATGATTTCCTTAATCAAGTTTTCCAAATCACTTCAGATTCCGATCGGATGGGTTATCGATTGAAAGGAACTGAACTTAGATTAGAAGTACCGAAAGAATTGCTTTCAGAGGCAGTGTCATTTGGTTCCATCCAGGTGCCCCCTGATGGACAACCCATCATTTTGATGGCAGACCGGCAAACGACTGGTGGCTATCCAAAAATAGGTCAAGTTGCATTTATTGATTTGCCGAAAGTGAGCCAGCTGAAGCCTGGGGAAACCATTCGTTTTGAAAAAATATCTTTGGAAGAAGCACAAAAAGCAATGATTGAGCAGAGAAAATTGATTGATCAATTAACGCAATCCATTTCACTTAAATTTAAGGAGGGTACATGAAAATGAAGTATCAAGTCGATTTAAATTGTGATATGGGTGAGAGTTTTGGAGCCTACAAAATGGGAAACGATGAAGAGATACTGGATTTTGTGACATCTGCAAACATCGCGTGTGGCTTTCATGCAGGCGATCCTTCCACGATGCGCAAAACAGTCAAACTCGCACTCGAAAAAGGAGTAGGCATTGGTGCGCATCCTGGATTTCAAGATTTGACTGGCTTTGGTAGAAGAAATTTTTCAGTTACACCTCAGGAAGCTTATGAAATCGTGGTCTATCAAATTGGGGCATTGTTTGGCTTTGTAAAAGCGGAGGGTGGCGTGATGCAACACGTCAAGCCACATGGTGCGTTATTCAACATGGCGGCTACTGATTCGGCATTATCTGAAGCTATTGCAGAAGCGGTTTATGCAGTGAATCCTGAGTTAGTACTCTTTGGTTTATCCGGCAGTGAACTCGTCAGAGCTGGCGAGAAAATCGGGTTACGCACGGCGAATGAAGTCTTCTCCGATCGTACTTATCAAGCAGATGGAACATTGACGAACCGAAAAGAAGCTAATGCACTGATTACTGATACGGAAACAGCCATTCACCAAGTCGTTCGAATGGTTAAAGAAGGCAAGGTCACAAGCATCAGCGGAAAAGAAGTTTTGATTCAAGCCGACACTGTGTGTATTCATGGAGATGGGCTGCATGCACTCGATTTTGCACAACGTATTTCTCAAGTCTTGAATTCATCTGGAATTGATATTCAAAAAATTTCAGAGTTCAAATAAATCATAAGGGGGATCCACATGAAAACTGAGAACAAATTGAAAAACACAAATAGGAGTTTATTGCTAGGTGCAGCCTTCCTGATGGCGACTTCTGCGATAGGACCAGGATTTTTAACTCAAACGACGGTCTTTACCGAATCCCTTCTTGCAAGTTTCGGATTCGTTATTCTGATTTCCATTATTATTGATATCGGCGCTCAGTTGAACATTTGGCGAATCATTGCCGTCTCTGAAAAACGGGCACAAGATATTGCAAACGATATATTGCCGGGCCTTGGTTACTTTCTTGCAATTTTAATTGTTATGGGTGGTCTTGCATTCAATATCGGAAATATTGCAGGTGCTGGTCTTGGAGTAAATGTTTTATTCGGAATCTCTGCACAGACGGGAGCTATTCTCAGCGGAATTCTTGCCATCGGTATTTTTGTTGTTAAAGAAGCGGGCAAAGCGATGGATAAATTCGCGCAAATATTAGGTTTCATCATGATTGCATTAACTGTATATGTCATGTTTACTGCGAATCCTCCAGTAGGAGAAGCTGTTGTGAAAACTTTTGTTCCAGACAAGATTGATATTTTGGCGATTGTAACATTGGTAGGGGGAACGGTTGGGGGTTATATCACCTTCGCCGGAGGTCACCGATTGATTGATGCAGGTGTCAAAGGTGTAGACTCGCTTCCTGAAGTGAACCGTAGCGCAGTATTTGCAATTGTAGTTACTGCTATTATGCGAATTGCCTTGTTCCTTGCAGTTCTTGGTGTTGTGTCACAGGGGTTAAAACTTGATCCTTCTAATCCACCTGCATCTGTTTTCCAATTGGCAGCTGGTAACTTTGGTTATAAAATTTTCGGGATAGTAATGTGGGCCGCAGCAGTTTCTTCCGTAGTAGGTGCGGCCTATACATCCGTTTCATTCATTCGTACATTCCATCCGTGGTTAGAAAAACATCATCAAAAAATCATTATCGCGTTTATTGCGATTTCAACTATCGTCTTTGTATTCGTCGGTCGTCCGGTCAGTATTCTTGTACTAGTTGGATCTGTAAATGGTTTGATTTTACCGATTGCGTTAGGCGTTATGCTTATTGCGGCATATAAATCGAAAATTGTAGGTGACTACAAACATCCAATGTGGATGACTATTTTTGGAATCATTATTGTTATCGCGATGTCGATTATGGGTGTTTACACCTTAATTGAAGGAATTCCTCAATTGTTTAAATAGAAATCTCTGTTAATCGTACATTTACATTAGCGGCATGTTCCGTATGAGCCAACACTCACTTTGATGTGATGCATGCCGCAAATGCGCTATTTCGATATTTTTCATCCTTCTTATAATGCCTTAAAAGAAATGGGGGTTAACTTGATGAAACCATCTGAAGTAAGAGAAAAGATGCGCAGTGGTGAGATTTCTTCACCAACTTCTGGGTTATGTGAAGAGTACATTCAAGCAAATCTAGTTATTTTACCGAAAGATTTGGCTTTTGATTTTCTACTGTTCTGTCAAAGAAATCCCAAATCTTGTCCGCTAATTGACGTCACAGACGCCGGTTCATATATTCCGAAAATGTCTGCACCCAAAGCTGATTTACGTACAGATTTACCTAGATACCGCGTCTATCGTAATGGAGAAGTCGTGGATGAGCCTACAGATATTAAAGAGTATTGGACTGACGAAATGGTCGGTTTCCTGATCGGCTGCAGCTTCACATTCGAAGATGCGCTAATTAAAAATGGCATTCCTATGAGACATAATGAAGAAGGCGTTAATGTGCCGATGTATAAAACATCAATTGAAACGTCGCCTGCAGGCAAATTTGCGGGACCGACAGTCGTCAGCATGCGTCCAATGAAAGAAGCGGATGTCATTCGGGCAGTTCAAGTCACCAGTCGTTTTCCATCGGTTCACGGTGCGCCGATACATATCGGAAATCCAGAATCAATCGGTATAAAGGACATTCAACATCCAGATTTTGGCGATGCGGTGACGATTAAAGACGGAGAAGTACCCGTCTTTTGGGCATGTGGTGTGACACCACAAGCAATTGCTATGCATATGAAGCCTCCATTGATGATCACTCACGCACCTGGTCATATGTTCATCACAGATTTAAAAAGTGAACATATAAGCGTGATTTGATTCTAACTGCTATCTTTGAACATCTACAATTACTGAAGTATCTCTCGGTTTATGACTGAGAGATACTTTTTTGTGCTAGTATAAGCAATACAAGGTTAATTGGACGTGACCAAAACAAACGGAAAAGGAGGACCTTTAATTGAAATTCGTAAAATCGAAAATGAAGCAACTCGTAAAAGAAAATGAGGAACTGAAGATACGCTTAAAGCAAATCATGAAAGAACATGAGCTTGAAAAAGATTTCGCCCTTAAAGCGATGTACCATACTGATGTAGTAGAAGGAAAATTTCAAGCAAAATATCAGGAACTTTCATAATCAGCATATTGGCAACAAGAATCCAAATCAGGAAATTACCTGGTTTGGATTTTTCTATATAATGGGATATTTAAAAAGTGTATGTGTACAGTTAATGACAATCTCCTATATTTCTTTGTAAACATGACGTTTGTCATACTACTCTTATGATATTTACACTTGTGAAAAACATTGCTTCTTACCATACTAATACATTCAAAGGAGTCACCATTCATCCTGTTGATTTCCTGAATTAACCATTTTAATTAATCACTTAAGTGGTATTAAAAGGAGCTATGGCCATGAACCAATCAAATATTGCATGGGTTACGGATTCAACTGCTACCCTGACTACAGAATTTATAGAAAAACATAATATCTATGTGGTACCGTTATTTGTTATTTTCGGAGAAACCGCTTACAAAGAAAACGTTGAAATCAGTTCAAGTGAATTTTATAAAAAACTTGCGTCCGCTAATGATTTACCTAAAACTTCACAACCTTCTCCAGGCGAAATGCTGGAGCTGTTTAATGAAATAAAAAACAAATACAAGCACGTTATTGCCATTCATGCGACAGGTGCATTGACTGGTGCGTATAGTGGTGCAGTCTCGGCGACAAAAGAAGCTGGAGTAGATGCGTTTGTTCTGGATTCTCAAATTGGATCATTTCCACTTGGAAAAATGGTGGAGCGTGCTGTGGCGTTAGAGCAACAAGGAAAAACGTTTGAAGAAATCGTTTCTGAAATCAAGACGTTGCCTGCAAAAGGTCGCCTGTTCTTAACGCCTGGCAGCCTTGAACAACTCCACAAAGGTGGGCGTGTAACGGGTTCACAAGCCGTGTTTGCAACTCTATTGAATATGAAGGTCGTCTTGAAATTTCATGAAGGACGTGCAGTGCTGTCCGATAAAGTACGAAGTCATAAGCGTGCCATCGCCAAAATGGCCGACTATTTAGAAGCCGAAAAAAATCACGTAAAAGAAGTGACTGTCCTCCACGCGGATAATTTGAAAGAAGCGACTCAATTGAAAAAAGAATTTCAAACGCAACATCCTCAGATTATTTTCTCTACAACAGAACTTAGTCCCGTGCCAGGCACTCATACGGGAAGAGGAACTGTCGGTCTTGCTTGGTTAGGAGAATAAGAATATTTATAACGTAAAAAGTCGCCAACCCCTATGTATGGGGTGGCGACTTTTTTGTTGTGTGGGCTCCCTATTTAGTTGGAATAGTGATAAGTAAAGATAAAGAGAGACGCGAAGTGACAAAATCACATTGCGTCTCTCTTTATAATTCGGGAAATGAATTCCATTGTTTATGCTATTACGTTACCTTTTACGCGTACAACTTCCTCAAGTCTAGCTTGAACTTGCTCTTCGCTTAAGTCATGCTCCACGATATAACGGTTACGTGGATGCATGCGGCAAGCATCAGAACAGCTGCGCAAATATAAGTGTTCGTTTTCTTCTGAACAAAGAATTTTATCATTGCATTCTGGGTTAGCGCAGTTTACGTAACGCTCACAAGGTGTACCATCGAAATGATCTTTTCCGACGATTACGTGCTCGACTTTGTTGATCGGTACAGCAATGCGTTCGTCAAAGACATACATTTGTCCGTCCCAAAGCTGACCTTTCACTTCTGGGTCATTACCGTAAGTATGGATTCCGCCGTGAAGTTGACCTACATCTTCGAAACCTTCTTTGACTAACCAACCGGAGAATTTCTCACAACGAATTCCGCCTGTGCAGTAAGTCAAAATCTTTTTGCCTTCGAATTGTTCTTTGTTTTCGCGCATCCATTGTGGCAAATCACGGAAGTTTTTAATTTCCGGACGAACTGCCCCACGGAAATGACCTAGATCGAATTCATAGTCATTACGTGCATCGATGACGATTGTATCATCCTGTTGCATTTTTTCGTAGAATTCTGTTGGGGACAAGTATTGACCAGTAATTTCGTTCGGGTTGATATCATCTTCTCCAAGACCAAGATGTACCACTTCATTTTTCGCACGTACATGCATTTTTTTAAACGCATGACCTTCCGCTGCATCAATTTTCCACATCATATCTGCAAAACGTTCATCACTCTTCATCATATCCATGTAGGCTTGGGTCTGTTCGATGGTTCCAGAAACGGTTCCGTTAATTCCCTCGTGAGATACAAGAATACGACCCAATAAGCCGATTTCTTTACACGCAGCCAAGTGAGTTTGTGCGAATAATTCAGGTTCATCTATTAATACATATTTATAATATAACAAGACTTGATAAGCATTGTTTTCCATTTTAATTTAACCACCTTAATTTTATGGTAATTCAATCAATAAATATAGCATAAAAGTGATGAAATGAACAGTGATAATAGGGAAATCAGACTGTTAAATTGTGTAGGAAAAGTGAATTTTAGATAAGTGGGGTGAAATGGAGAAAAGGAATTGCGAATGCTGGATAAGACCATGTGAAATGGAGATATCCATCACCGAATCCTCGATATCCCCCCACTTAATCCAGATATCGAAAAAACCTTTAAAGGATAACGTCCATATTTTCTCGAATAGGTATCCAAATGAAATCTTAATTCAATGGGGTGTATTGGTATGAAGGTTGATGTAATTGTTGTGGGAGCGGGGCTTTGCTGGATAGTGGCGACGCCTGGTAACTTATCAAGCATAATCATAATAAGACGTCTGCCTTCTTTTTGGAGGCAGACGTTTTTGTTTATATGAACGTTTAAAGATTTTGTGCAACCTGGCCACTCATTCTGTCTACCTGGAGAGTCAAACTGTCAACCTGACCCCTCATTCTGTCTACCTGGATCGCCGAACTGTCTACCTGAACAAGCATACTCGTCTAGACAAGCCAAATGCGCAACAGATAAGGAATTATTTTGTCTCCTGGAGTATCAGATATATTATTTAGGCGGATATTTATATTAATTATATAAAAATTTTAAATATTTTATGCAATATATTGCATTTCATTTAAAAAGAGAGTAGGATTACGACAGTGATAGTTTCAGTATGCAATATATCGGAGTTGCATAAACTACAATCTTTAAATTGCAGGAGGTAAACAAAATGGATAAAAAATTATCGTTATCAGCATACTCTGTCATTGGATTGATGCTGTTCGCTTTATTCTTTGGTGCAGGAAACTTAATATTCCCGGCAACTCTTGGTCAAAATGCAGGCACGAATGTATGGTTGGCAGTAGCTGGCTTTTTATTAACTGGAATTGGTTTACCGTTTCTTGGCATACTCGCAATGGGCTATTCAGGAAGTCGCAGTTTACAAGACCTTGCAAGCCGTATCCATCCAGTATATGGCGTCATTTTCACTGCCTTGCTGTATTTGACAATCGGACCGTTATTCGCAATTCCAAGAACTGGTGCGGTTTCGTTTGATATCGGTGTGGCTCCATTTTTAGGAGAAGGCAATGAACAGATTGGGTTAATTGTCTTCACCATCATTTTCTTTGCTATAACACTTTGGTTATCCTTGAATCCGTCGAAAATGGTTGATCGCATCGGGAAGTTATTATCTCCAGCTATTTTAGTACTGCTAGGAACTTTACTTGTCATGGTAATCGTTAATCCGCTTGGCTCGATCCAAGCACCTCAAGACTCATATGCCAATGGTGCATTTATGAAAGGCTTCACTGAAGGCTATAATACGATGGATGCGCTAGCATCACTGGTATTCGGGATTATCGTCATTGATATTATTCGAAAAATGGGTGTTACATCCACTCGTGGAATTTTAAAGGCTACAGCTAAATCAGGCGCAGTGGCTACTTTCTTACTTGGCGTGATTTATGTAGGTGTTGCTTATTTAGGAGCGACGAGTATCGAAATGTTTGGTTTATTTGATACTGGTGGACCAGTGCTTACGAATACAGCCGCTTATTATTTTGGAACATTAGGTACCCTAATGATGGCTGTCATTATTTTTCTTGCCTGTTTAACGACTAGTATCGGTCTGATTACGGCATGTGGGGAGTATTTCCATAGCCTTTTCCCTAAGGTGAGTTATAAATTATTCATCATCGGTTTTTCAACATTTTCATTTATCATTGCCAATTTCGGCTTATCGAACATTATTACGTACTCGATTCCCGTGTTGATGTTCTTGTATCCGTTGGCAATCGTCTTGATTATCTTAACGTTCGCATCACCGTTGTTTAAGCATTCGCGCATGGTTTATGTTTCGGCAACGGTCGTTACATTGATGGTGAGCAGCATAGATGGACTGAAAACGTTATGCACTTCATTAAACATGGAGTATTTCGATTGGATGAAACCAGTCATTTCGTTTTATGAAAACTACTTGCCTTTTTATGAACAAGGTCTGGGCTGGCTGATTCCTGTGCTCATTGTCATGGTGATTACAGGAATTCTCGCTTACGTAAGAAAAGCTTCACTCGCTTATTCACAATGATTTTAACCAAAAAACCCTCAAATCTCAGATACTTTTAAAGTATCAAGATTTGAGGGTTTTTTTATAGTTCTTCACGAGTATAAAATTCTTCTATTGCACGTAGCCAGTTGTCCCGCATCACTTGGGCGACGGCTGCGGCATCACGTTTTTTTAATAATTCGATGATGGTAGCGTGCTCCTTAATCGAATGGGTCGTCAAAACGATTGAATTATGGAAGAACTGTCTGAGTACATGGGCTTGTAAATTAGCAACCATCGATGTGATATAAGGATTGTTTGCGGCATCTACAATAATTTGATGAAACTCTTCATCAATTTTCAAGGCTGAAAAATAGTCTTTTGTTTGGATTGCATGTGAAAATCGTTCATTTGCATCTTCCATGTTATCTATCGTTTTTTTATCTAAGTTGGGTATGGCTAATTCGGCAGACAGTGCCTGCAACGCGGCTAACGGAGGAAGGAGATCTTTAATGTCTTCTTTTCTCACAGTTGTGACCTGCGTGGCTTTTCCGGGAAACATTTCAACGAAACCTTGAACTTCAAGCAATTGTAACGACTCTCGGATAGGTGTTCGGCTGACACCCAATGCTTGAGCCAATTCCGTATCGTTTAATTTTTCTTCAGGACGTAATGTACCGTCAATAATCCATTGCTGCAACTGGTTAAAAGCATTCTCTTTGGCAGAGATGCGGATGGGTTTGGCATGATTAGTGGGTATCGGCATATAGGTAACAACCTTTCCTATCGAGAAATAATATGTATAAAAATGGATGATTTCTTCCATTATACAACAAATACTCTGTATGTGATATATTGCACTTTGAATTTAGCATTAACTTTAATTTATATCATATTTCAGTAATATAAAATAGATGATAAATAATACCGAACCAAAGGTGTTGAAGAGTACGTAGGTGGACCTTATTATCACTGGAATTTGGAGGATAATATTTGTATTCATGCTTGGCATCTTTTAAACTGACCTCAATTCAATATTAGAAAGCGGGTGGCATAATGTTTGGATTTAATGATATGTGGAAATTTTTCTTTTCATTTTTCTTGGTGATGCCTCTTGTTACAATTCTTCATCAAATGGGCCATATGTTTTTCGCGCGCATTTTTGGAGGCAAGGTAAATATGCACATTGGATCGGGAAAAATTTTGACGAAGATTGGACCTCTACATATACGACGGTTGTACTTTTATGATGGTTGGTGTGAATATATTTCTTTGGCTAAAAAGAGACGTAGATGGCAGCTGATTTTGGTCTACTTGGGTGGATCGCTTTTTAATTTGACCGCTATATTACTGTTGAATGGCTTGATTTTGATGCGTGAACTAGAACCTGGCATTTTCTTGTATCAATTCGTTTATTTCTCTTTCTATTTCATTTTCTTTTCACTATTTCCCATATGGCATGGGGAGAATCCGAGTGACGGAATGGCTGTTTGGAATCTCATACGAAAGAAACCATTTAAAAATAATCCTACGATGTAATCCCTATTCGTGATGAGCGGATAAATACGTAGTGTCAGTTTGTCATGGTCCAGCTGGATTAGTAGGTGCAACGCTTTCAAATGGCGAACCATTGATTGAAGGGAAGCGGGTCAGTGCATTTACCGTTGCGGAAGAACGTGACGCCACTTTTGATTCCTTAATGCCATTCTTATTGGAAAGCGGGCTCGATGCAACAGTAGAGACGGGGCCAAATTGGTCTGAGAAATCTGTGGTGGATGGCAAATTGATTACAGGTCAAAATCCACAATCCACGCCAAAAATGGTTGTAAAAGAATTAATAGAAAAATTAGGTTCATAAATAGGACTGCATACGATTTTGTGCACTGCTATTCTATTTTCAATAATGTCATAGCTTTTTCACTGAAACAGTGAAAAGGCTATTTTTTGTGAATTGAAAAATTGGGAATACAGTTTATTTCATGATAAGATGATTCAATCATTCATTTTTGCGGAATGTAAAGGAGTTTTTATGAAAAATCGAAGTATTGTAGCTATATTTTATTTAATTGGATTAACTTTTCTGTCTTTGGGCATTAGTTTAATAATATTGGCTGATTTAGGGGCTGGAGCCTGGGATGCCATGTACGTAGGGCTAAATAATCTTTTTGGCCTAAGTGTCGGTGCGTGGGTCTTTATTGTAGGGATATTACTTATTTTCATCAATGCTCTTCTGTTAAGAGAGCGAATTGATGTTTCTGCAGTAATACCTGTAGTAACGGTTGGTTTTTTGATTGATTTCTGGTTGTTATTTGTTTTTGCTAACTATCAGGCACCGATTCTTCCAATTCGATTTGCCATGTTGGTTGGCGGTATTGCAGTTATTGCAGTAGGAATTGCCTGTTACTTGCAGTCAAAAATTGCACGTAACCCTATGGATACTTTAATGATGGCGATTCAAACTTTGACTGGCAAAAGCATGGCTGTCTCTAAAACCATGATGGAGCTTGGCGTGCTAGTCATTGCGTTCATTCTCGGTGGCCCAATTGGATTGGGTACTATTTTTGTGACTCTTATGATTGGTCCAATGATTCAGTTCTTCTATCGACCGGTAACGAAGTTGCGTGAACGTTTATGTAATGAGTCTGTTTTGCTATAGAGTGTATAAATAGATAAAGAGCAGCGAATTCTTCATGAATTCACTGCTCTTTTTTTATCTTAATGCGAAAATAAATCGGTTGAATGCTTCATATGTTTCTTTGTTTCTGGATCCACGAAGTGTTTCGCAGAATTAATGGCAATAGGTGCTTCGCCGAATCCACAGGCGATAAGTTTAACTTTACCTTCATAAGTGTTGCTGTCCCCGACTGCGTAAACGCCCGGCAGAGTCGTTTCCATACTGGAATTGACTTTGATTGCATGTCGTTCCATCTCCATGCCCCAATTTTTCATGTTGCCAATATGTGAGCGGAATCCATAATTGACAATTACATAATCTGCCTTTAGCAATTCAATATCACCATCTGATTTTCGGACTGCCACATGTGTAAACGTATCACCTTCTGGTTCAAAATGATCCACTACAAATGGTGTTTTGATGACGACAGATGATTGATGAAGCAAATCTAAGCTATGTTCGTGCGCACGGAAAGAATCACGTCGATGTACGAGAGTGACTGTTTTCGCGATGGGTTCAAGCATGAGTGCCCAATCGACAGCTGAGTCCCCTCCACCAAATAATACAACGTCTTTTCCTGCAAATTTTCCCATGTCATCTACAAAATAATGAAGTTGCGTACCTTCGTATTTGGCTGCTTCTTCGAGTTCCAGTCGCTTTGGTTCAAACGCGCCATTCCCAGTGGTGAAAATGACTGATTTTGATAAGTGCTTCTCTTTTTCAGTTGTCAGTTGCCAAGTACCATCTTCAAGTCTTGTCATATCTTCCACGGACTGATCTGTGACGATAGTGGGTGAGAAAATTGATAGTTGCTCGGATAAATTGGCTACTAAATCTTTTGCACGCACTTTAGGAAATCCAGCAATATCATATATGTATTTTTCCGGATAGAGTGCCGTTAATTGGCCACCTACATTGGGTAAACTTTCAATTATTTTGACTGACATTTGACGCATACCGCCGTAGAAAGCTGTAAATAATCCAGCAGGACCTGCGCCTATTATTGTTACATCATATACTTTCATATTAATCGAGCCCCTTGTCCATTAAGTGTCTACCATGAGTCTACCACTATCGTTGGTAATATAAGCATTATCACGCACATTTCAGTCGAAAGGATGAGACGACTCTTACAATTATTTATCCGTAAAATGATGACGATAAGGATAGTGAATTTCTTATAAATCTTTCTCCAAAATAATCTTATGTTTCCCTTTAGCACTCGTATACGTGGAAATGATATCAAAACCATGTTTGATGTTAAGAATCAGCATTTCTTTTCGAGTATTTCGGGATTTCGTTTGAACCGTTTTGTATTCGGCATTCTTAAGTAGCTTATGTTGGAGTGCCATTAGTTTGGAAGCAATTCCTTGTTCGCGATAAGAACTGTGAACACCGCCAAGCCAGCTATAAAATATATCGGGGCTGAGTTCATATCCGATTTTAAAACCGATTACTTCATCATTGGAAACTGCAAGGCATGTAAGTAGGTTTTGCTTGTTCTGCAATTCCTCTAGTGAGAGTTTTGCCCCCTCGAACACGTGTTGATGAAGTTGTTGAATGCCAATCATATACTTTTCATCGGGAATACCGTCAATATATGTATATACCATGAAGAACCTCCTGTTGTTTGTATAAAAATGTTTCTGTAAGTCAATATATATTGGACATTAAATATGTTTTACAAGCCATATGTTTTACCTTCAAATTGAAGGGAATAATAAGCATAAGATGAAGATTCTAAAGGAGGCATTTACCATGAGTGAAAAAGAGAAGTTTCCTGAATTTGAGCCAGAGCCTATAGAAATTGAAAAACGGCAGAAACAGCAAGAAGAAAACGAAAAAGAGTTAAAACAAAATCAAAAATTGCACGACAATCGTGTGGATCAGAATCGCGATAATCAACTGCAGGATATTCAAGGCGAAAAAGAATTGAACAATCAATCCAATGCAAACCAAAATGAACAGAAGTTAAATGATTTGACGCATGACATTGCCAATAAGCAAGGGCGCAACTTTAATTAGGTTATTTTTTCTCGGCTTTGATTGCAACTAACATTAAGTTGTTTGCGAGACCTTACCAATTATTTGGTGAGGTCTTTTAGTTATAACGTCTCTTTTTGTTGATTATAATAGAAAGGGGGGGTCTAAGTTTGAAAACTTATCAAGAACTTGCAAATTCAGTTGTCATTTCCGCAAAAAAAAATCGACTTCTCAGTTATGACAATATATTGACACTCGTAGGAACCGGAAGAAGTGCTTTTGTCTTTCGGATTAAGTCTTCCAGTAAAGCCATTAAAATCTTTTTTCCGGAATTCACATACATTGCAAAAGAAGAGGCGGATATCTATAAAGAACTGCATGGTATTTTGTATTTCCCGACCATTTACGATACCGGACAGAACTATATTGTTATGGATTATATAGAAGGACGTACTCTTTTTGAATGTGTAAATCAAGGCATTCCCATTACTTCCGACCATATTGATGAGATTGATCGAGCTTTATCAATGGCATTAAAGAAGGGGCTGAATCCTTCAGATATTCACTTAAGGAATATTATTATTACAGCAAATAACGACATCAAGCTGATTGATGTCGCTCGTTTCAGGCAAACAAAAGATTGTTCCCAATGGAATGATTTAAAAGCGGTATATCTACAATTTTATACGAAGCGATTCTTTCCGAAAAAAATTCCGGCTGGCGTTTTGAACACATTAGCGTTCTTCTATAAAAAACATCTGATTCCGCATCAGTTGTCATCATCGAAGATTGTATAAATAATTTTAATACTTATTATGCAACGAGCGGCAGATTTTCAACTGCCGCTTTTTCATATGAAATGAAAATTTAAGTTATTTATAGATTATTGATGGGCAAAACGGTGGAGTGTTTGATTTCCCGTAAGGCAAGACTGGTCTGGATTCGTGAGATGCCTAGTTTATTCAGTTTGCGAATGAATTGTTCGAGTTCATGGCGGTTCCTGTTCGCTACTTTTAATAAATAATCGTATTCGCCGGTCAGGCAGTGACATTCCAAAACAGCGGGGAGGGCTTCCAAATTCTTTTCCAAAATTTCAAGTTTCTCTGCCTGATGGATATCGGTGCTGATAAAAATGTAGCACAAGAGGTCGAAACCGAGTTTTTGCTGATCGAGAATGGCGACTTGTCTATTGATATATCCTTCGGTTTCCAGCCTTCTTATGCGCGCATGCGTAGCAGGGGGGGACAGACTGACACGTCGACCGAGCTCTGCGTTGCTGATATTCGCTTGTCTTTGCAGAATATCGAGAATTTGAATATCGATTGGATCGAGTACTTTACTAATCAATGATTCCATGGATTTTACCTCTTTCTTTTTTATTCCAAAAATGCCTCTTGGTTAAGTGT
Source organism: Paenisporosarcina sp. P4_B8 (assembly GCF_056402175.1). Lineage (NCBI taxonomy): Bacteria > Bacillati > Bacillota > Bacilli > Caryophanales > Caryophanaceae > Paenisporosarcina > Paenisporosarcina sp. P4_B8. The sequence goes on from NZ_JBFUHX010000001.1 coordinate 46,838, forward strand.
TTAATGGAATAATATTAAGTATCTACAGTATATTCTTTTGTTTATTTTGAATTCAACGGATATGACAAAATAATATATTGTAAAAACTATAAAGGTGCTAAAATTAATTTAATAGGAAGAGGGGGTGGATGATATGCCATACATTTATTATCTATTGTTGTTGTTTACAAGCTTGTTGTGGGGTGGCAATTTTGTTGTAGGGAAATCATTAGTGGACCATGCATCTCCAGTGACGTTAACGACATTGAGATGGTTAATCGCTGTTATCTGCCTGATTCCAATTGTGTGGTGGAAAGAGAAGAGTCTCGTGCTTTCCCGAAAAGCCATCTTGCCACTCGTATTGATGGGGGCAACAGGAGTAGTTTTATTTAACCTTTTTCAATTCCTGTCTTTGAATTTCACGTCTGCAACAAATGTAGGATTGATTTCAACGTTTAATATGTTTTCCATTGCCTTGTTTTCATTTGTGTTTTTAAAAGAGAAAATCAACAGATTCCAGATAGGTTCTATGTTTATTTCTTTCACGGGTGTATTGTTGGTTCTTACAAAAGGACATGTCGAAGTACTTTTTTCCATAGGTTTCAATAAAGGCGACTTATTAATGATGGCTGCGGTATGTATATGGGGGTTGTATTCGGTTATCAGCAAGTGGGCGATGAAATATACAACACCTTTGAAAGCTACATTGTATTCTGGAGTTTTTGGCGTAATGATGTTAATCCCTTTTAATATGAAGGACTTTACTATTAGCAACATGGATACACCTTTCATTCAATCGGTTCTTTATACCGGAGTAGTATCTACGGTAATCTGTATGTTGTTATGGAACATGGCTGTTCAAAAAATAGGTGCAACGACGTCAGGCATTTTCCTGAATTTTAATCCGATTTTCACCGCCATTCTTGCTTATCTTTTACTAGGGGAACGTATGACTTGGATACAGGGAATGGGAAGTTTGATAGTTATCATGGGTTGCTTCTTGTTTACATATTTTAAAGCAAAGCCGTTCCTAGGAAAATTCCAGCTGTTTGGGGAAAAGGGTGTCCCGGTAGCTATCGTTAGAAAATAATTGAAAATGTGAGAAGCAAAACGAACCTTGGTCAAATATAGACCAAGGTTCGGTTCGTTTTTTATGCTCAATTTATTTTGCTGGTACTGCTTCGATTTCTTTTGTCAGTTTCACCAATTCATCAATTAATTCGCCGATGTAGGCAATTGTGTCACGAAGCGGTTGTTCCGTTGTAATGTCAACGCCCGCCATTTGAGCAAGTTCAACCGGCGACTTCGTACCGCCTGCTTGAAGAACTTCCAACCACTGAGTTACAGCCGGTTCGCCTTCTTCCAAAATACGTTTTGAAACTTGTGTAGAAATTGTCAGTCCAGCGCTGTAAGTGTATGGATACAAGCCCATATAATAATGAGGTTGGCGCATCCATGTCAATTCAGCTCCTGGCGTGATTTCAACTGCATCTCCCCAGAATTCTTCCAGTACACCTCGTTTGATTTCATTCAAAATCCCCGCATTGACGTTTTTACCTGCATCCACGCGTTCATAGACTTTACGTTGATAAGCAGCTTCAAGTAAATGTGTCACGAAGTTGTGGTAGTAAGTACGTGCCACGATAGAAGAAATGACCCATCGCTTGAACTTCGGATCGTCCGAGTTTTCCAGCAAATGGTTCGCCATCAGCATTTCATTCATCGTCGATGGTGCTTCAATGAAGTATAAGGATGGTCGGGAGTTAAAGACATTTTGGTTTTTATGGGCATTGTAGAAATGACCTGCATGTCCTAGTTCATGTGCTAACACGAATACTTCATTCATACGGCTTGACCATGAAATTAAAATGTAAGGATGGAAACCGTACGGGCTGGAGCAGAAAGCACCAGTAGATTTCCCTTTATTTTGTGCAAAGTCAATCCAGCGTTCATCGAATGAACGGTTGACCATGTCCAAATAGTCATCACCCAGTATCGCAAGTGCATCGTTCATATATTTCTTGGATTCTTCAATCGTGATTTTTGGTTCATATGAAGGATCCAATGGAATCTTCAAGTCCGCAAAAGTCATTTCTTCCAATCCGTGAACATCTTGAAGCAATTTCGCATACTTACGCATATGTGGTGCAAGCTCAGTCATAATCAAGTCGATTTGACGGTCAAACAATGATTTATCCACTTCCTGACCAAACAACAAAGAATCAAAAATATTGTCATAGCCACGTAAATCAGACGTTGTTTTTTCAATTTGTAAATTCATATCGTACGTTTTCGCTGTTGTATGCTGATAGTTTTTCAGTTGATTTGAAAATGCTTTAAATGCAGCACGGCGAACATCGGTATCTGTCTCCGCTTCCCAATCGCCTTCAAACAGCACATAGCTTAACGGATATTTTTTACCATTCACTTCAAAGTCTTCAAAGGATAAATCGACCATTTTCGTCGTATTATACAACTCGTAAGGACCATCAAATGAAGAAGAGTAAGCAGCCAATGTTTTTTCCACTTCAGGATGAAGCTGATGTGGTTTTTTGCGAATCAATTTCTTCAAATAATGTCCGAATTCAGTTGAGTTTTTCATTGCTTCTTCCAAAGCTTCCACAGGCAACTCCAGTAATTCACTATCCACAAAAGATAATTTACTGCTTAAGCTCGCTGACACTGAACCGAATCGAGCAGAACGCATTTGTGCATCACTGTCTGTTTGATCAGTACTGTATGCAAGGCCGGCATAGGTGCCAAGTGGAACAAACATTTTATATAAGCTTTCATAGCCTTTTAATGCTTCCTCAGCAGAATGTGCATCTTTAATCTGACCTTTGAATTGTTGATGGAAAGCATCCACTTCTTTTTCAAGCGCGATAAGTGCATCTTGATAAGCTTCTTCTGAAGTGAACAAATCTTGTAAATTCCACGTTTCTTCTCTTTTGACATCTGAACGTGCAGGTAAACTTTGAACCATTTTCATCTCTCCCTTTTATCACGGATGTCGAACTAAAAACTATTATATCTCTATTTATTGAAAAATTCACTCTTTTTGTAAAATTTTATTGTTTGAAAAATTAAGTGGAAATAATAGATTTCCTAAACCCTGAAATTTTTAAGCTCTGTTCACCGTATGTCTTTAAAAGATTAAGTTTCATCAATATGTAAACGGGGATAAAAAGTGTATAGGATCAAAAAAAATACCAAAAAGCAGGATAGAAATGGTTCATTTCCATCATCATAGTAAGAGACAGAATTAATGAGATAATTCTTAATTATTCGCGTTTTAATGCACTGAGATTTTTGTTTTGACGCAATTAATCCAATGTTATAAGATTAGTAATACCAAGTAAGTCTATATGAATTAGGAGGAATTAATAAAAATGAAGAAATTAACTACATTATTAGCACTGCTACTTACGGCAGTCTTTATGTTATCAGCTTGCGGTTCAAAGGACGATAACGCATCTAAAGATGAAAAGAACACAAGTTCATCTGAAAGCGATTTGTTAGCGAAAGTGAAAAAAGATGGGGAATTATTAATTGGTACTGAAGGAACTTACCCACCATTCACATACCATGATGAAAGTGGTAAGTTAACTGGATTTGACGTGGAAATTGCTGAAGAAATCGCATCACGTTTAGGTGTGGAACCGAAATTCATGGAAACACAGTGGGATGCAATGTTCGCAGGTCTAGATTCTAAACGTTTTGACATGATAGCTAACCAAGTAGGAATTAAAGAAGAACGACTAGCGAAATATGATTTCTCTGAGCCGTATATTTCTTCAGCAGCTGTACTAGTGACACATGCAGATAACAAAGAAGTAAAAAGCTTTGAAGATCTTAAAGGGCTGAAATCAGCGCAGTCATTAACAAGTAACTATGCTGAACTCGCTAAATCTTATGGTGCAGAATTGGTAGGCATAGATGGATTTAACCAAGCAATTGAATTGTTGAACTCTCAACGTGTAGATGCAACGATTAATGATAAACTTTCCGTTTTGGATTTCCAAAAACAAAAACCGAATGCAAAAATTCAAATTGTAGATGAAGCAGACGACGTGGCTCAAAGTGGATTAATGTTCCGCAAAGGTAATGAAGCTTTAGTGGAAGCTGTAAACAAAGCCTTGAACGAAATGATTGAAGACGGCACGTACGACAAAATCTCGGAAAAATGGTTCGGCGAAAATGTCTTGGAATAGTTTTTTCGTCGACCCTGAAAAAATGGAGCGATACCTAGATATCGCGCAATCATCCCTCCTGCCTTTGCTGGAGGGTGCTGTTGTATATACTCTTCCATTGTCTTTAATCTCCTTTATATTAGGACTTGCGTTAGCCATACTGACGGCATTGGGGAGAATCTCGACCGTTAAGCCGTTTCAATGGATTGCCCGTTTCTACGTGTCTGCGATTCGCGGTACGCCATTATTGGTACAGTTGTTCATTTTATTTTATGGATTGGGTTCTGTAGGAATTGTCATTGATCCATTTCCAGCAGCGGTAATCGGATTTTCCTTAAACGTTGGCGCCTATGCTTCAGAAGTAATTCGTGCGGCCATTCTCTCTATACCTAAAGGTCAGTGGGAAGCTGCACATATGATTGGGATGTCTTACTCTCAAACTTTGAAGCGCGTGATTTTGCCACAAGCAACTCGTGTGTCCATTCCACCACTGTCGAATACATTCATCAGTTTGGTAAAAGATACATCATTGGCATCTCTGATTCTCGTAACGGAAATGTTCAGAAGAGCCCAGGAAATTGCGGCAACAAATTATGAAGTTTTATTGTTATATACAGAAGTAGCGATTCTTTATTGGATTATTTGTTTCTTCCTTTCGCTTATCCAAGGTCGACTGGAACATCGCTTCGATCGCTATGTATCGAGATAACAAAAGGATGAAGAAAGGAGTAAGAGATGATTTCAATAAATGGATTAAAAAAACAATTTGGCAATCTAGAAGTTTTAAAAGGAATCGACCTGCAAGTTAATAAAGGCGAAGTTATTGTGGTTATTGGTCCTTCTGGATCAGGCAAGACGACATTGCTTCGATGCTTAAATATATTGGAAGTACCGACTTCAGGCAGTATTACAATCGATGACCAGACGGCGGATTTCTCGAAATCCGTCCCTAAAAGAACGATTGATCTATTTAGAAGAAAGTCAGCGATGGTTTTCCAGCACTATAACTTGTTTCCGCATATGACAGCCATTCAAAACGTAATGGAAGGTCCCGTTACTGTGAAGAAATTGTCAAAAGCAGAAGCGCGTAAAAAGGCAAAGCAGTTATTGATTAAGGTGGGTCTAGGGGACAAGCTTGATTTCTATCCCCACCAACTTTCAGGTGGTCAACAGCAACGTGTAGGTATCGCTAGAGCGCTGGCGCTCGAACCGAAAGTGATGCTGTTTGATGAACCGACCTCTGCACTGGATCCCGAGTTAGTTGGGGAAGTATTGCAAGTGATGAAAGATTTAGCTGGCGAAGGCATCACAATGGTAGTAGTAACGCATGAAATGCGATTTGCCAACGACGTGGCGGACGAAGTCATCTTTATGGATCAAGGTAAAATTATCGAGCGTAGTAAACCAATCGACATGTTTACAAATCCAAAAGAAGAACGGACAAGACAATTCCTGAACTTGCTTCAATAAAAGAGATTGATTCAACATAAAAAGACATCCAATTAGACAGTCTAATTGGATGTCTTTTTTTTGCAAAGAATGAACAAACTCTCTTTGCTAAAATCTTTCAATTCGTTTTGAGGCTACTCATTTTAAGAAAATAATGTTAAATTATAGTGAAATTCCATTAAAAATCTTGTTAACCACTAAGAGAATGCAATAAATGTTGGTGTGGAAGATATAAAAATTACGAGGTGTGAGAAATGTCTGGAGATAAAAGATTAGCAACTGCTAAAGAAATTAGAGAGAGTCTGCAAGCAGATTGTATAAACTGTTTTGGTCTATGTTGCACAGCTCTAAATATTATTGCATCAAGTGATTTTGCAATCAATAAAGCATCTGGAATACCTTGCCCTAATTTAAAGTCAGATTACCGTTGTCAAATTCACAGTAGTCTTAGAGAAAATGGATTTAAGGGGTGTACAGTATTCGATTGCTTAGGAGCTGGACAAAAGGTTTCTCAAGATACTTTCAATGGAATAGACTGGCGAGAAAATCCTGAAGTTGGCGAGAAAATGTTTCGTGTATTTCCAATTATGGAGCAACTGTACGAAATGATTGCGTATATTGCAGAAGCATTATCCTACAAGGTTTCACATCCGCTAACAGTTAAATTGAATTTACAATTAGGTCAATTAGAGAGTTTAACGCGGCTTGATGCTGATGCATTATTATTATTAGATATAAATACTTATCGACTGCCTGTAAATGAATTACTTTTAGAATCTAGTAAGTATATTAGGAATGAATTAATATTAAAGTTTTTCGGTGCTAAGAATACACGAAAACATGACTTTAGAGGAATCGATTGGATTGGGAAAAAGTTAAAAGGAAAAGATTTAAGAGCGACTGATTTGAGGGGGGCATATTTAATTGCAGCAGATATGCAAAATACGGATTTAAGAGGTGTCGATTTCATTGGTGCTGATTTACGTGATGCAGATTTAAGTGGTGCGAATCTTTCAACAAGTATGTTTCTAACTCAAATGCAAATTAACTCTGCTAAAGGTGACAAAGAAACAATTTTACCTTCATACTTGAAACGCCCATCTCATTGGACTAACTAGGCGTAGCAAACCAATCGACATGTTTACAAATCCAAAAGAAGAATGGACAAGACAATTCCTGAACTTGCTTCAATAGATTGATCCCAACGAAAAAAGACATCCAATTAGACAATTTAATTGGATGTCTTTTTAATTGCATAATGCTAATTTTGCTCCATTAGATTATTTAATAAAGATAGGAACTAGTACTGTTCCAAAACACATCATTTACTGAACTTAATAATATTAGTTCATTTCGTGTGACAAACTATTATTCATGTTAAGTAAAGCGTATGTATTGTAGAGAATATGCGAATGCTTTAAGTTGAAATATTTGAATTTTTAAATCCTTTTTCTTTAAACTTACTCAAAGGAGGAGTATTCAACATGACCAAATTTCGAATAGAGCACGATTCCATTGGGGAAATTCAAGTACCCGTTGATAAAATGTGGGGTGCACAGACGCAACGCAGCAAAGAGAATTTTGCGATTGGCACCGAATTGATGCCCATTGAGTTAATTCATGCATTTGCCGTACTGAAGAAAGCAGCTGCAAAAGTGAATTTTGATTTAGGCACCTTGAGTGAAGGGAAGATGCAGGCGATTTCTCGTGCAGCTTCAGAAATACGGGAAGGTGAGTGGGATGAACATTTTCCATTAGTCGTTTGGCAGACTGGGAGCGGTACACAATCGAATATGAATGTGAATGAAGTGATTGCCCATCGAGGGAATCAGTTGTTGAAAGAAACCGGGAGTGAAGAAATACTCCATCCAAATGATGATGTGAACAAATCGCAAAGCTCGAATGACACCTTCCCGACAGCTATGCATATTGCGGCAGTGGAAGTTCTACAGACCATGTTATTACCAGAACTAGCTCGTTTAAAACAAACCTTCGAAAAACAAGAAAATGAATTTAAAGATATTATTAAAATCGGCAGAACGCATTTGCAAGATGCCACACCATTAACCTTAGGTCAGGAAATCAGTGGGTGGAAACACATGGTCGTTAAAAGCGAAGAGATGATTCGTGAAAGCATTGTTCATGTTGGCGAGCTTGCCATAGGAGGGACAGCCGTCGGAACTGGCATCAATGCACATGCGGAATTCGGTGAACGTGTGGCGACTGAAGTGAGCGGGGAGACTGGTTTGAATTTTGTGTCGTCAGCGAATAAATTCCACGCCTTGACCAGTCATGATCAACTTGTGTATGCGCATGGCGCACTTAAGGCACTGGCTGCAGATCTAATGAAGATTGCGAATGACGTTCGCTGGTTAGCAAGTGGACCTCGTAGCGGAATCGGTGAAATTACCATTCCTGCTAACGAGCCGGGAAGTTCGATTATGCCTGGTAAAGTGAACCCGACACAAAGTGAAGCGCTAACGATGGTTGCTACACAAGTAATGGGTAATGATGCGACAATTGGTTTCGCAGCAAGCCAAGGAAACTTTGAGTTGAATGTTTTTAAACCCGTCATTTTCTATAACTTTATGCAATCTGTTCGATTGCTTAGTGACAGTGTGAGAAGCTTCCATGACCATTGCGTAGTTGGCATTCAGCCAAATGTGGAACAGCTTTCCCATCATGTGAGCAATTCCTTGATGTTGGTCACTGCTCTTAATCCGCATATTGGCTATGAAAACGCAGCGAAAATTGCCAAGCAGGCACATGAATCCGGCAGTACGCTGAAAGAAGCAGCCTTGCAAAGTGGATTACTGAAGGAAGAAGAGTTCGATCGAATTGTAGACCCTTCGAAAATGATTCGATAAGTAAGATAAATCCCGTACATCTTTGGATGAACGGGATTTTTCGTTTTTACAATTGAAGGTCACACTTCTTTAGTTGGAAAAAGAGGGAGGTTAGTTAGAATGGTAAAATATTGGTGTTTAATATCGGGTGATTTCTTGCACTTTCACTTTTTAAGCTTATTAGCCTCTTCAGACACCATAAATGCGAGATCATCGTTCCCGAACACTTGAAGAATCTCAATAAGTGTGGCTGAATCAATGTCCAAATCTATGGGTTCGTTGTTTTCGATGATTGATTTTAAAGTTTCATTGGCACTTTGGGTAGGGTATGCTTTTTGATATAAAGATAAAGGGTCAATCTCATAGTTTTGACACCATTGCACAAATAGTTGAATCATCACATGTTCGTCTTCTTGATATTTTTGGATGATGTAGTCGGTCATAGTCTTTTGGTCCATCATTTCAAATCTCCTTTAAGAAAGATAATACTAATCTTATTAATTGTGTCTACATCGTACCATGCGGTATTGGGGCAAGCACGTAAACAATGAATATAGCTAATTCAGACATAAATTTTAAAGTAGTTCAACTCAAAAGAAAGCGGTGATTAACTAATGGAACCAATCATTATAGATTCAATGGTATTCTCACCTAAAGTCTTGGAGCATCATGACTTGCCAAACATGTTGGATCTGCAGCAACTTGCAAAAAAACATATGGCTTCTACAGATACGCTACAACCATTATCTCGATCTGAATTTGAATTTATTTTGAACGGTAATGGGTTAATAGTTGGGTTGTTTGAAGGACAAAAACTGGTTGCTTTCCGCGCGTTGCTGATGCCATTCATTGATGGAGACCACTTAGGGCTAGATGCAGGGCTATCGTTGGGGGCATTAAGTCGAGTCATTTATTTGGAACTATCCATCGTTCACCTAGACTATCGTGGAAAAGGTCTTCAGCTTCAAATGGGGAAGATTGTAATGGGCGCCATCGATCGCTCTCGATACGATTATGTTTGTTCAACAGTTGCGCCGTTTAACATTCCTAGCCTAAAGGATAAATTTGTACTGGGTCTTCATATTGTGGCCATGAGCCAAAAATATGGTGGCAAACTTCGATATGTGTTTATGAAAACGTTCAAAGATGAGCAGAACGATGTTAAGTCCTCTGAAGAGAGGTTGATTCCGATGTCAGACACCGCCATGCAGCAACGTCTTTTAAACGAAGGATTTATTGGTGTAAGTATAAGCATGGTGAATGAAGAATGGCACGTTCAGTACCAGAAGATTGCAGGAGATAAAGACAGAAACAATGTACATTGATTAAATCAATCTAACATACCAAAACGAATGGTCCTCGTTAATGTAACTGAAAATTCTTGAGATACATCATTTACATAATTCTAGTATAATTAAGGAGATACAGAAGAGAAGGAATGATTACATGAAAAGTAAAATGAATCAGTTGTTTGAGGACCAAAGGAATGTGCATGTACTTTATTCATACAATGGAATGGATAATTACCATAAACAGATTATGAATTTTATACTAGATGGTATTGCCGCAGGAGATTACATAATTATTATTGAAAATGCACGTCTTTACCCTATTATTCACAAAGAGCTGAGCAAACAGTTAACGAAAGAACAAATGGAGTTCATTCACTTTGTAAACAGCTTCGATTTTTATTTTTCTAGTGGCAGTTATCATCCTCCTGCAATCACGGATTACTTTAATAAAACAGTACAGCCCTACGTGGACAATAATATCTCATTCCGTTCGTGGGCGCATGTGGAGTGGGCAACTATGGAAGAGCCCCTGCATCTCATAGAAGATTTTGAGAAAATAGTAGACGAAGCTGTAAATCAGCTGTCGTTTCCATTAATTTGTGCGTACGAAGGAAAGAGAATGCCAGACTATATAAAAAAGATTTTGATGGAAACCCATCCTTATGTTCTAATGGAAGATGATTTCATCATCTCGGAACAATACCAGACACCTAATAAGAAATAAAACACGCTTAGGAAATACCACTAAGCGTGTTTTATTTTGTAGAGTTTTTACTTAAACCAGCCTTTTTCTTTAAAACGTGAAATGGCCTCAATTCGATTGGTTACGTCCAGTTTGTCTAAGATTACGGAAATATAGTTTCTGACCGTACCGGTTGTAATGTATAGCTGACTCGCAATCTCTTTTGTGTTTTTACCGTCAGCTATCAATTCGAGTACTTGATGTTCCCGATCAGTTAATGGGTTTTCGTCGCCACTATACGCAAGGTCGATGAGCTCGGGTGCGTATACGCGGCGTCCTTCCATGATACTGCGAATAGAGTTGGCCAAATCTTCACTCGGGCTGTCTTTCAAGAGATATCCCATGACATTTGCTTTTCGAGCTCTTTCAAAATAACCTGATCGGGCAAATGTTGTAAGAATGATTACTTTACAATCGTGATCTTTCAGTTCTTCAGCAGCGTCCAAACCAGTTTTCGAAGGCATCTCAATATCCATAATGCATACGTCGGGATTCAATTGGTGGACTAAAGACAATACTTCTTCCCCATTATGCGCTTTACCGACAACCTCCATATCATCCTCCAAATCGAGTAATGAACCAAGAGCTCCTAGTAACATGCGTTGATCTTCAGCAATGACAATACGAATCATGAATTTTCCTCCTCAATTGATTGTAAGATGACGTGTGGGATCCGGATATTAAGGGTCGTCCCTTCGATGCTTAATATTTCAATGATTCCGTTGACAAATTCTAGCCGTTCTTTCATTCCACGCAAGCCATTGCCATCTGTAAATTGTTTATCTCCTTCAAGCCCAATGCCATTATCTTGTACTTGAAGAAACAATTCAGTCTGTGATTGTTTAATTAACACGTGACAAAACGTGGCCTGACTGTGTTTGACAACATTGGTTACCGCTTCTTTTAAACACATACTTAAAACATTTTCAACGAGTAATGGAGTATCTTTTAGCACTGAATTCCCTTTAACTCGGAAGTCGATTTCTGCAGCTTTCAAGATTTGCTGGACACGTAAAAGTTCATCCACCAGTTTGCCTGATCGCATATTTGAAACTAGTTCTCGTACTTCTTTTAACGCTATACGAGCCGTGTGATTGATATCATGAAGCTCGTTTTTAGCCCGAACGGGGTCTTTTTCGATTACTTTACTGGCTAAATCGCTTTTCAGTCCAATTAAAGAAAGCTTTTGACCCAATGTATCGTGTAAATCACGTGCAATTCGTTGGCGTTCCTGCATGACAAGCAATTGCGAAATGCGTTTGTTGGCATCCTCCAGCTGGCCTTCGAGCTTTTCCTGTTTATTGCGATTGTACGAATTGAAAGGCAATAAAATCACACCGATGATGCCGATTAGAATGAATGGAAATTGAGATACAAGTAGGTCGTACTGTGTGAAGAACCCAATGCTGACAGACACCATCGTGGTTACAAGGTGAACGACGTACATCGTGATGAATCCAGCTTTGTTGCGAATGTTACCTATAAAAAATGCCAGGAACAATGAAAAATAAAGATAACCAAATAATATAATCAACGTTATGCTGATGGCAATTTGAAAAGCAATCCACACATACATACGCCATCCTTTTGACATGAACGATCGGCGATATGTTAAAAAGAACCCTAAAACTAACAGCAGTCCAAGGAAACTTTCTGATGGTGAGTACGATTTGAATATATAAAATAACGGCAAAATACAAAAAATAATCCATATGTAAATACTGACATAAGGGTTTTTAGGGAAAATTTGATACCAACTTTGCATAAGTGCCTCCATAAATTAGGTGCTTTTGTCTTGAGTTAATTATAACAGACAGAAAAACCATTCCCTATGCGGAATGGTTTTCTATCTGTACTATTTCTCTTGAATGCTTGAACGTTTTGTTTGCATTTGCAAAGAAGTTTTCGTGTCGTTCAGTAAATGTTTAATTTCATTGAAGCTTACAAACGTTTTTTTCGTTTCGTCATATAGGCGGAAGTGAATCGATTGTAAACTTGTTTTCAATGTAATGGTCGTTGCTTTATGAAGAGGTGGTGTCGATTCATGTGCTTGCTCCAACAAATAGTTAGGTACTCGTGGGCTTAAATGATGCACATGGTGGTAACCGATGTTTCCTGTTAACCATTGAAGCACTTTAGGTAATTTGTAGAACGAACTGCCATCAACTGCAGCTTTTACATAATCCCATTGTTCTTCATCTTCGAAATAAGAATCTTCAAATTGATGCTGTACGTAGAACAACCAGATTCCAAAAGAACCGGCAACAATCAAGATCGTTCCTTGAATAATTGCGAACGCTTGGATGCCTACTAACCAAATCATAAAAGCATACAAGGCAACGATTGCAACGTTGATGAAGTATGTGTTGTTGCGCTCTTTCTTGCGTGCATCTTTACGATTGAAACGATTTGATACCAAGTATAAGAAGAACGGTCCTAAACCGAACATTACTATTGGATTGCGATATAGACGATAAGCAAAACGACGACCAGGTGTTGCTTCGATATATTCATCAACCGTCATAACCCAAACATCGCCAGTTCCGCGTTTATCCAAGTTACTGCTTGTTGCATGGTGAATCGAGTGATCGCGTTTCCATTTTTCATAAGCAAACAATGTCAAAATACCTGTAATGGTTCCCAAGATAGAATTGGCTTTCTTGCTCTTGAAGAATGAACCATGTGTACAGTCATGAAAAATGATAAAGATTCGAACGATAAAGCCTGATGCAATCACTGCCAAAGTGATTGTTAAAAAAATTGAAACATCTAAGCTCAAATATGCTAAGTACCATAAAATGAAAAACGGGGGAATCGTATTAATAATTTGCATGATACTCGCTGACGTATCAGACTTTTCAAATGGCGCAACTTGCTTACGCAACTGCATTGTTTTTTCCTTACTCATAGCGTCCTCCTGGAAAAAATGTATTTTAATTTTTCGTTAAAAACTTGTTACCTTAAGAATAGGGATTAGGAGCAGATAATAAAAGACATAAACGTCAAGTGGAAGGCATGACATCTATCATATAGGTCAGGATGATTAGAAGAGTTGTTTTTATTACTTATTATTTTTCTCAGACTAGAGGAAAAAATGGATTAAATTATAACCCTTGTATGAAAATCTAGCCTTTAAAGATACTTATTTTTGGCAGCTTAGCACTCTTCATAAAAGCAGCGAAAGTATTTTGTGCAAACTAGAATGATCTAAAAGCGTCAGGAAACATAGAGAGCATTTTGGAATTACACTTCCGTGAGCTCAATGTGCCTTGCGTATTTTGGATTTTCTCGTTAGGTGGAGTTTCAATTTAATGGTTTAAACTGCTGTTCAATAGAAAAATAATTGAAAACGGTGTTATTATATGACATAAGAAGCAGGTTTTCTGGAATTATTGTCGAAATCTATAACCTATGTAATTCAAAAGTTGTGTAAACTATAATGTTTGAACCTTTAATGTCTCAAATCATACAAATGGGAGATTTATCTTTATGAAAAATCAGCTCACACTTATTGTTGCTGCGAAATGGCAGCAATATTGGAATGAACGTAATATTGATGGATTGCTAAAGTTAACTGATGAACACGTTGAAGTTGTGGATGATAAAGAGTCGAATTTTGGGTTGCAATCTTTGGTGAAAAGCATTATACGAACGGGAATGACATTAAAAACCTTAAATAGTTATGTAAAAGAAGAAAAATTGGTTTTAAAACATCGAGGTATTTGGAAAAGTGATGATGGGTTGGTTATAAAAGAAGCGATGATTTATTCGTATATCATTATGAAGAACGGTAAGGTTGCTTACCTGAAGCAATTTGAGTGTCCTGAAGATGCAGAAGCTGAAAGTGGAATTTCTATTCCAATTGAAACCAAGTCTACCTTAAGCTCGTATAACACATAAAGCAAATGACTATATTAGAAATACACTACTAATAAAATTGAGGTGAATTCATGGAGAATTTAATAGGATTGATTGCAGTCGTCATGGTATTTTCAATTCCGCTCACAGCTATTATTTTGGGACATCTACGAGGAAATCAGAAGTTGAGAGCTAAAATGCTAAAAGATGAGTTGGAACTTGAAAAGTTGAAAGGTGAAAATTTTATCGCGGAAACGGAAAAAATGCGCCTTGAATTAGAAAAACTGAAATTGGATTTTACGAAAACTGAAGATCCGGTGCTATTAGAGCTTCAAAAAGAAAAAGTTACTATTATTTAATTAAATCAAAAAGTCGCATGGTGAGAAGACTCTACCCGCGACTTTTTGGTTTTTAATATAGTTTCCCTTGTTTGTATAAGACAGTCGATAATCGCGTTACCGAGTGAATATAACAGTTTTGACGAAGCGGGAAGGGGTCGCCAAAATATTGCGGAAGAATAATATCCAACGTGTTCTTCATTTTTTCGAGTAACTGGGAGTGGACTTGCTCTTCTGTATAGAACTGGGTTTCGCGACCTTGAAGCCATTCCAGGTAAGAAACAATTACACCACCTGCATTTGCTAAAATGTCAGGAATGATAACGACTCCTTTTGCGCTTAAATAATCATCTGCTTCTTTAGTGGTGGGAGCGTTGGCGCCTTCGACAATAATACGGGCTTTAATTTCTGTCATATTTTGATCTGTCAACTGATTTTCCAAAGCTGCCAGGAACAACACATCAACGTTCATGGTTAAAATATCTTCGCGTGATTGAATTTCAGCACTTACATTTATTTCTTTCAACTGTTCTGGAGTTGTTGGTAAATCCCCGTGATTGTTTGCGGAAAAGTTCACGAGTGCAGGTATATCCAGCCCATCTGCATTGAATAGAGTTACATTCCGATCGCTTACCGCAACGACTTTGTTCTGGATATGCTCACATCGGAAGGCTTCCAAGGCGGATACCGATCCTACGTTACCAAATCCTTGAACAGCTACACTCAAAGGTCGATCCACATACTCCACTGCTGTCTTGGCAAAGGGATTGGAAGATGCAGTTAATGTTTCTTCGTTTGTTTTTACATAGTCGTTCAGTAAGTAACGGAAAGTGAAGTAGACGCCTTTACCAGTTGCTTCACGTCGACCCAAAGAGCCTCCGTTGATTACACTTTTTCCTGTGAAACTACCGAGGTAGGGTTGGCCGGGATTGATTTTTTTGTATTCAGCCATCATCCAGTCCATTTCACGTTCGCCTGAGCCTACATCCGGTGCCGGAATGTCTTTGTCTGGACCTAAGACGTTATTGAAATAGCGTACATACTTAATGCAAATGCGTTGCAATTCCTGTTCAGAAAATGCTTTGGGATCAATAATGATTCCGCCTTTTCCTCCTCCAAAAGGAACATTATGTAGGGAGTTTTTTAATGTCATTAAAAACGCTAGATTCACGACTTCTTCTTCATTGACGGACTCATGAAAACGAATCCCACCCTTATATGGTCCCAGTGCATCATTATGATGGACACGATAGGAAGGAATGCGGATTACTTCCCCTGCTTCCAGGGGAATACGTAAAAATGATTTATGTATCTGGTTCGGTGTTGAAAGGATTGCGCTGAGAGAAGTGAACGCCGTTTTGCGCATGTCTCCTTTTAATTCAGGCAGAAATGATTCATTTTCCAATAATGCATTCAATGATTGCTGAACAATCGTTCTTGTTTGTTCTTCCATTTGTGAAGCACCTCCGAATTTATTCGTCTACTTCTATTGTTACCCTTTTGAAGTTTGTATAAAACGGTGAAGACCCATCAGCGAACTGATGGGTCTCTTTAATTGATAAATGCATGAGCATCCAATTTGCGGGAATACTTAAATTTAAAAATTTGGTTTGTTATATCGAAATTTACGCTAGCTGCAAAGACACTCTGACAGCATTCATTAATAGATAAAAATAAAGGATTTCTCTTTCGCCTAGTGAAGTCGATTCAATCTTTCTTTTTGTTCGCTTAACTGATCCTGAAGTAAACTAACCGGATCTGTTTGCCCTTGGTTTTTCAGCGCATTTTCGACCGCCCGATCAGCACGCTCAATCATTTCGTGGGCTTGGTGGATAAATTGCTCAGAGGGGTTCGTTAAAGCTTGTCCTACCGCCATCGCAGCATTGTCTACTGAATTGTGTAATTGCCCAATGATTGTATCTTCTTTCCAGCTCATTTGTGTATGGTCTTCCATAGAAAGTCCTCCTTATATTTAACCAATAAATATATCCATCCCTCTTACTATGGCAATAATTGCCCAAATTATTCATTAATAAGAAAGCATATCAAAGAACGAAAAAAACGATGCAGGATGAAAGTTCATCCTGCATCGTTTCAATTCACCACAATGTTGGCTTTATAACCATTAAAGCAAGCATAAGTACCAATAATATAATATAAATCCATGTTGCTTTTCGAAGTTTGGAAATTAAAGAAAAACGATCAGCTTCAACGTCATCAAATTTCTTGAGAATGCTTGAAAATGCACGGGCAAGAAAGAAAATGGAAACCACCATAAGTGCAATAGTCATTACAATCCATGACGTATACCATGGCCAAGGTCCAATGATAATGAGTAAAACTCCGGAGCCGACGAGGACATGCCCGGCATGCTTTATGAGTCGAACAACTGAACGGAAAATGGAAATGTATGATTGATCAAGCTGGCGATCACTTTCTTGCATTTTCCGCAGAACAACAAACAACACAAACAAGGGACCTACTGACAAAACCGCACTTAAAACATGGATGAAGACGATGTAAATGGAAAAATCATTCATAGTTTAAGCTTTTACCGGGGAAAATTCATGAACCCATACAGTCATTGTAGGCAACCAAGGCATGCCAGGGTGGTATGACAAAATCGATTGTTTGTAGTCTTCGACTGATTGAAAACCTTCTTGACGTGCGTGTTCTTCGTTTAAGTCACCAAGTGCTTGGATGTACACATTGTTGATGATGAAGGACTGTCCGTTTAATTCCATAATCTCACCAATATCGGCATAACGACCGTTACGACGTGTTGCTGTTTTTACACCTTGCAGTACTTTTTCAATATCAGATTCCATCGTAATTAGACGTTCGATTGAACATGTTTTTGGTGGTAAATTCGTTTGCTCAGGATTTGTCATTTTAGATTCCGCCTTTTTCATAAGTTAGTTTAAATTCTTTATTGGGTATCTTGTCCAGTAAGTGACCCTTTTCCAGTGTACACGTTAAAAGGAGTTTGGACTACGAGTTACAGTAATTCTGGAGGTTTCGATGTGATTGAAAACACAAATGAAACAGTGTTGGCCATACGCACGGTGAATCAATTGCCTGAAGTAGACATTCATAGTTTAGTGGTTGTTGGGCGGTCTAGAATTGATGCAGGAGTATTGTGCATCCAATCAAAAGCGAAAGAGGGCTATGATTCCTGTTGATCCGACCGTTATACCCACAGGTATCGAATGTGCTGATGATGAAATACTGCCATTCCGCAAAGATGCCTTTGCAGTTTCCTATGAAAGACGTATAAAAGGCGAGTAAGGGAAAAGTTATGCACGGATAAATGGGTAGCTGTCCACACTTTGTGCATAGATTGGGATAATGAAGGGTTATCCACATGTGGATAAAGAAGAACTTATTATCTGTTTCTGTTTCGGCATCGCTGCGCTTGCTTCGAAACTTGAAAGAACGTTGCAACGCTGAGCTACTTCGTCGGAAATGGGGTAGATTCCTGCGGGAAAGCGGTGCTGTTTTGCGAAATATAACCAGCAAGATTTAATAAAGCTTTTGTGAAAAATCAACAGTAACAGTTAACAGAGCTTGTTTCGTTATTTTTATAATGATTGTGGCATACACTATTAATTGCCTTCATAATTTAATCAACATAAAGGAGAATAAACCGTTATGAGCATTGCTGTGATATACGGGAGTACCCGACAGAATGGAAATACAGAGCATTTAACCAAATTTGCAATCGAAGGAATTGAAGTTGAACAAATTTATTTGCGAGATTATAAAATTGAACCAATTGACGACCGCCGCCATTCGGAAAGTGGCTTTTCAGATGTGAATGATGATTACAACGGGTTAGTGGAGCGGATGATGAAACATGATACCTTCATATTTGCGACACCAATCTATTGGTACAGTATGACTGGGACCATGAAAAACTTTATTGATAGATGGTCTCATACTATGCGGGATGAGAAGTTCCCGGGTTTTAAAAATCAGCTTGGTACGAAAAAAGCTTATGTCATTGCTGTAGGTGGCGACAATCCTCATGTAAAAGGCCTTCCTCTAATTCAACAATTCAATTATATATTTCAGTTTATGGGAATATCTTTCGAAGGGTATGTTCTCGGAAAGGCAAGTCGTCCCGGTGATATTTCAGAAGATTTTCGTGCAATCTCCGCGGCCACAGAGCTCAATCGGAAATTAAAAAAATAATACGGAATGTATAAAGAGAGAGTGCTGTGTATCAATGGATTAATGGGATTGTAAATGTCCTATTAAGCCAAAAGATATATGGCATTTTTTAGGTTGGCCATCGGTCTTTATTACTAGTTTCTTGAATTTTCTATCTTCGTTGCGTACGAAATCTAATTTTTATTGTATGATAAGAGGATTAAAACCTTTTGAAATAGTCATATCATAGAAATACATAAGGATCGGAACGGGAGGAATCGAGAATGAGTGAGGCAGTCTTACTGCAACGGGAAGCGATGGATGTGTTAAAACAAACAAGTCGTACATTTTTCATTCCCATTAACTTTTTGGAACCTACGTTAAGAAAAACGGTGGCGTCTGCGTATTTATGTATGCGAGCGATTGATGAAATCGAAGATCATCCATCCATGAAGGCCGAAACCAAACGTCAATTACTAACGTCGATCAGCGAAATTATGAAAACAACATTTGACCCTGAAAAATACCGTGCACTGATACTGCCTTATCAAAACTTGCTTCCGATTGTGACGCAACGCCTCGGTGACTGGATTTTATTGTGTCCGCCAGATGTGGTGGAAAAGGTAAAAGAGTCGACTGCTGTTATGGCGGAAGGTATGGCCAAATGGGTGGACAAGGACTGGCGTATCAAAACCAAAGAAGATCTTGATGATTACACGTATTATGTAGCAGGGCTTGTGGGATGCATGCTGTCCGATTTGTGGAAATGGCATGATAATACAGAAACCGACCGGGAAAAAGCAATTGCTTTTGGACGAGGGTTGCAAGCTGTAAACATTCTGCGTAATCAAGATGAAGACTGGGAACGTGGAGTACGTTTCTTACCTGATGGGTGGGAGCGTGAGGATTTATTTTTATATGCAAAGCAAAACTTGGCAATGGGAAGCGATTATGTGAAAGATATTAACAATCGTGGCATTACGATGTTTTGTAAAGTGCCGTTGGCTTTGGCGAACAGTACGTTAAAAGCGATGAAAATCGGCCGAGAAAAAATTTCTCGAAAAGAAGTCGAATCGATTGTTACTGAACTGGAAAGCCAACATTAATTCATCATGTGAAAAGTGCCAAAAACCAATGGTGGGAAGATTTTAATGTCCCCTGGATCTATTGGGATCTGGCACTTTGTTTAGTTATCTCGCTTGTGCTGATTTACCGAGCTGAGTAAGACAAAGTTGTTTAGAATAGAAAAACGAGCGGTGCCTGGCCAAGGAGTTGGCTAGATACCGCTCGTGTTTATTGTTGTGCTTTTAAATAGATGGCAGCGAATAGCTTGGCTGTCATCAACATGGCTTTTTCGTCAAAATCAAACTGTTCATGGTGGTGGGGAAATACGCACGATTCGTCTTGTAATTTTGCACCCACAAAGAAATAGGCTCCCGGCACAACTTGTGTGTAGTAACTGAAATCTTCTACAGGCATGATTGGCATTGTTTCAATGACTGCATCTGCTCCGTAAAGTTCATAACCTGCCTGTCGGACTATATCCATCGCTTCTGCGTGGTTCCATAATGCGTCGTATCCATTTTCAATGGTGACAATTGCTTTTGCACCAAGGCCAATTGCCACATTTTCTGCAATTTCACGTACGCGACGGCTTGCCAATTTGCGCAGCTCCGGATCGAATACCCGAATGGTCCCTTCGAGCACCGCTTCACTCGGTATGACATTGTCGGCATCGCCGGCATGGAACTTCCCGATCGAAACGACCAGTTCCTTTAAAGGATCTGCATTTCGACTGACGATGGTTTGCAATGCAACCATGATATGGCTTGCTGCCAATATGGGATCGACGCCGTTATGCGGTTCTGCTCCATGTGTACCGGATCCACGCACCACTATTTTAATCGTATCTTCAGAAGCTTGAAGAAAACCATTCCGTACATATACATAACCGCTTTCCATTTTGCTTTGCAAGTGCGCACCGTAAACGAGGTCAACCCCTTCAAGACAACCGTCTTCAATCATGGCTCGCGCTCCGCCCGGGGATAATTCTTCTCCGAATTGGTGGATGAGCACGATATTGCCCGGCATATCCTCTTTCACTTCCATCATAGCTTTCGCAAATCCAAGCAAAGCTGAAGTATGTCCATCATGTCCGCATGCATGCATCACTCCGGGAACGGTCGATTTATAAGGAATATCTTTCATATCTTGAATGGGCAATGCATCAAAATCCGCTCTGAAGGCGATGGTTTTTCCTGGCTTTCCGCCTCTGATTGTACCGACGACACCTCGTCCGCCTACCCCGCGTTTCACTTCTACACCGATTGACTCTAACTGAGCAGCGATGAATGCTGGTGTCTCCACTTCCTGGTGGGACAGTTCAGGATGCATATGTAGATGACGACGAACAGCGACCATTTCATCGAAGGCTTGTTCCAATTTATGTAGCAATAGTTTTTCCATTTTCATTCCTCCAAGCGTGTAATATAGATTATAAATTATTGTAACAAATCGCCAGTTGTGTGCATAATAAATTTTCATTTTGAATGTTTATGCAATCAAGTGAGAAGATGATCTACGGATGAGACAGTTTGCTTTTATCTCACCAATCGATTGGTTAAAATAATTTAGTGCGTTGAAAGACAGGGCAGTAGCTTTCGCGATTCCACCACACGTATATTGCTTGTCTAGAAGACAAATTACTTCTCATATGGGGAGTGGATTTTTATACACAGGATGAATAGGAGGAAATCATATTGGCTACATCTCTACAAGGAAAGAACGCCATAATTACAGGTGCAGGACGCGGAATTGGCCGTGCCATTGCGGTAGCTTTAGCTAAAGAGGGAGTGAATGTTGGACTCCTTGCTCGATCTGAAGAACATTTGCTACAAGTCGTAAAAGAAGTGGAAGGAACAGGTGTGAAAGCAGTTTTCGCAACCGCTGACGTTTCTTCAAATGACGAAGTGACACGTGCAATTGAGTCATTGACGAATCAACTGGGTACAGTCGATATATTGATTAATAATGCTGGCATTGCGAAATTCGGTAAATTTATGGACCTTGAAATTGCTGAATGGGAAAAAATCATTCAAGTGAATTTGATGGGTGTTTATTATGTTACTCGTGCTGTTTTGCCGGGAATGATCGAGCAACAAGCGGGAGACATTATCAATATTTCTTCTTCTGCGGGACAAAAGGGTGCACCGATTACAAGTGCATATAGTGCTTCGAAATTTGGGGTTCTTGGGATCACTGAATCACTCGCAATGGAAGTACGTAAGCACAATATCCGTGTCACCGCGTTGACGCCAAGTACAGTAGCTACAGATTTAGCAATCGACAATGATTTGACTGATGGCAATCCAGATAAAGTGATGCAACCAGAAGATATTGCAGAATTTATCGTTGCCCAATTAAAATTAAACAAGCGAATCTTTATAAAAGAAGCGGGACTGTGGTCAACCAATCCATAGAATCTCTAAAATGATGTCAGGGGATGGGCGAATTTCGCCATCCGCTCGGCATTTTTTATTGCAATTAACGTTTATAGCTCTTTTTGCAAAAAGAGACCGCCTGTTTTTAATTCAATTTGATGATGATATTTGCTTAGTTGGAAAAGTGAAAGATGGGTATCCTTTTAGTACAGAATCTAAGAAATCATTTTTGATTCAGATTTAATCTATGAAATCACTTTAGCGCAAAGTTGCCCGCCCATTAAATTTTTTCAAAACGTGTAGAATCTCCTGTTGATTGGGTATGGATAAAGGAATATCATATAATTTAGAATTTCTTTTATTGGAGAGTGAATGTATGAATCGGATTTTTACTATTCTTGTACTGGTCGGGGTACCATTAACATTTGTGGCATCATTATTGCATTGGTCGAGTATTGCCATGTTTATTATTTGTTCGGTGACTGTTATCGCGATATCTAGCTTTATGGGACGAGCGACTGAAAGTTTGGCAGTGGTCAGTGGGCCACGAATTGGTGGGTTACTGAATGCCACGTTTGGGAATGCGGTAGAGTTGATTATTTCTATCTTTGCCCTACAAGCTGGTTTAATTGGCGTCGTATTGGCCTCTTTGACTGGTTCGGTACTCGGGAACTTATTGTTAGTTGGAGGACTTTCCTTCTTCATGGGTGGACTGAAATTCAAACGCCAGAAATTTAGCATCCATGATGCCCGTCATAATTCTGGATTACTCGTTTTCGCAGTTCTTGTGGCGTTCGTTATTCCGGAAATTTTTTCTATGTCCATGAATGAATCGAAAACGTTGCAGTTAAGCGTCGGGATTTCAATTATCATGATTGTTCTGTATTTAGCTGGACTGGTTTTCAAATTGGTCACACATCGCGGTGTATATGCACATAGTGAAGGTGATGGAACAACTGAAGAACATGAAGAACCTGAATGGTCGAAGAAAAAAGCTTTGACCATCTTGCTGTTATCGACACTGGCTGTTGCTTATGTGTCTGAAAATCTAGTTCATACTTTTGAAGCGGTAGGAGAACAATTTGGATGGTCCGAACTATTCATTGGGGTAATCATCGTTGCAATTGTAGGGAATGCAGCTGAGCACTCATCTGCCATCTTAATGGCCCTGAAAAACAAAATGGACGTTGCCGTGGAAATTGCCATTGGTTCTACGTTGCAAATTGCTATGTTCGTAGCTCCTTTGCTCGTCATTATTTCTTTATTTATGCCTACAGCAATGCCGCTAGTTTTTACCATGCCGGAACTCGTAGCCATGGCTACGGCTGTTCTCTTAACGATCAGCGTTTCCAACGACGGGGAGTCCAATTGGTTTGAAGGACTCACATTGCTTGCCGCTTATCTTATTATGGGCATTGGTTTTTATTTATTATAATATCCAAATTACCGAACGAAAAAAGCTTTTGACTTTAATCAGTCAAAAGCTTTTTTTGCACCATCATTTCCACATGGGTATTAATTTCACAAATCGATTTGGATTGTTGACACGTATTGCGGTTAATGGATTGAAGTTACCCACTTCCAGATAGGATGTTCGTTTTGCATTTTTCCCCATCAACATTGTAGAATCAAAAAAACTAGCTACAATAATCCCTTGATATCTATTTAAACTTTTCGCATGAAATAAAGGAAGTGGAAAGTCAGTTTTATGCCCAGGTTCAGATTGGTATATATCTGTTTTCATTCCATGGCTCCTCTATGCTAATTGATGGTACATTATGTTATATATCCATTTTTCAAGGTGATAAGTCATATGCATCAAAATCTGCAACATAAAAGGAGAATATTTAAATTGAAACATAAATTATTTTACCAAGATGCTTACTGCCAAAAAGGAAAATCAATTGTAGTGAGTCAGATGAAAGACGAATCCGATAGATGGTATGTCACGTTAGAAGAAACACTCTTTTATCCAACTGGTGGAGGACAGCCCCACGACACAGGTGCCATAAATGAAGTTGAAGTCATTGATGTGGAGGAAGTAGACGGTGAAATCCGACATTACATATCAGAACCATTGCTCGAAGTGGGTGACGCGGTTGAGTTTGAAATTGATTGGAACCGTCGATTTGATTTCATGCAACAGCATACGGGACAACATATATTGACAGCTGCCTTTGTTGAATTGTTTGGCATACAAACGACCAGTTTTCATTTAGGAAAAGAACTGGTTACGATTGATTTGGATGTGAAGAATGTATCAGACGAGCAATTGCTGGAAGTGGAGAAACACGCAAATCAAATCATATTAGATAACCGGCCAATCGAAACGAAGTGGGTCACAAAAGACGAATTGTCAGATTACCCACTTCGAAAGCAAGTAACAGTTGAAGAAGACATTCGTTTGGTGATTATTGCAGATTTCGATTATAACGGTTGCGGAGGAACACATCCATCATCCACTGCTCAAATCGGTTCGCTAAAGATTCTTGATACGGAAATGCAAAAAGGAAAAGTACGAGTGCATTTTGTTTGTGGAGGACGAGTACTGAATCAACTTCACCGTAAACAAAAGACTTTGCAAGAAGTGACACACCTGTTGAGCGCATCTGAAGAAGGGTTATCGCAGGCAGTAAAAGTGCTGCTCGACAATGGGAAGAGGATTGAGAAACTGATCGATGAATCTCGTGAGCAGTTACTGAACTATGAAGTGAAGGAGTTACTTGCGGATAATGTCAGCAACGATTCCATTGAACGTATTTTTAAACAACGCCCGATTCAGGATTTGCAAAAACTGGCTCGTCTTCTTGTAGTTGAAGCACCTGCCTTTCGTGTCATCTTTATAGCGGAAAATGAAGGTTTGCTACAGGTCGTTCTTGCCCGCGGACTTGAGAACGATACAAATATGAAGCAATTGTCTGCACAGATTTTGCCTATTATCAACGGTAAGGGTGGCGGCTCAGAAAGCTTTGCTCAAGGTGGAGGGACGACCGAGCTTACTGGACAAGAATACTTGTCGCAAATTCATCAATACCTCATATAAGTGTTGCTCAAAAACCGGATCTAATCTGAATGACAGCACTTGAAAAGGCTGTTGCTCACTTAAAAGGTGAAGAAGTTGAAGAATCCATTCCAGTTGAATTGGAACTGGTCAAAAAATAAGCTTACTGGTTAGTGCCAGGTGCCGAAACATGGAGAGGGACAGACCCAGTGAATTTCCCTCGACATATAAGGTACCTGGCTTCTTTTGTATGTGTTTCTCCAAGTTGACTTGCTGATGAGACGTGTTTGATTGATAAATGTGTTAGTTTGAGCGATAAAACTCGATTTTGAGCGATAAATCTCCAGTTTGATCGATAAATGGTCCGATCTGAGCGATAAATCTTTTCAACTATGTAACTACCATCTCGGTGTAGAGTTAACTTGTTTAATGAGACGATTAAGACAAGGCTAACAACGAGACTAGTCATTGAAAAGTAGAATGTGCGTTCGGTAGATGCTATACTTTTTTTACATAAGGCTAAAAATAAAGGTGGGGGTTTTGTGAAACCGGTTATTGTTGCAGAAAAGCCGAGTCAGGCGAAGGCATATGCAGATGCTTTCAAAGTGAAGAAGCAGGAAGGCTTTTTTGATGTACAACCGTGCGAGGTTTTCCCGCAAGGCGCCTATATTACATGGGGAATCGGGCATCTGGTCGAACTGCGCGATCCAAAGGCCCATAATCCTAAATGGACGAAGTGGTCTCTTCAGACATTACCTATTTTGCCTGATGAATTTCAATTTCAAATTGCTAAAGGCAAGGCAAAACAGTTTGGAATCATTAAGAAATTGATTTATGAGACTGATACGGTAATCAATGCATGTGATGTTGATCGTGAGGGGTCCAATATTTTTTATAGCATTTTTGATTACACGCGTGCCCGCAACAAGACAATCAAACGCTTATGGATTAATTCTCTGGAAGTGGATGAAGTACGTAAAGGATTTATACAGTTGCAGGACAACCGCAAGGATTTGCTTATGTATGAAGAAGCGAAGGCGCGTCAAATGAGTGATTGGCTTGTTGGGATGAATGGTTCTCGTCTTTACACGTTGCTTATTCAACAAAAAGGAATTCGTGAAGTGTTTTCTATAGGGCGAGTTCAATCACCTACAGTTTACCTGATTTACCAACGGGCCCTTGAAATTGAACGATTTGTTCCTGAATCCTTTTTTGAATTGGAAGGAACGTTCAAAGCGGAACATGGTTCTTATAAAGGGAAAACGAAAGGCAAAATGAAGCGCCTTGAAGAAGCTCAACAATTATTAAATAAACATCAAATAGACGGTTTGCTTCCAGGCACTGTGAAGCAACTGAAAACGGAAGATAAAAAGATTCTTCCACCTAAACTTCATGCATTATCCACCATTCAGGCAACAGCCAATCGCAGATGGAAATATAGTCCTGCGAGAGTGCTATCGACGATGCAAAGTTTGTACGAAAAGAAACTTGTCAGCTATCCGAGAACAGATACTCAGCACATTACACCGAATGAATTTTCGTATCTTGTTAATCAAGTTGAAGCTTACCAACAGCTTATTCAGCAACCTTTCCAAGTTGCTTCAAGGAATCCAAGTAAACGGTATGTCGACAGTTCAAAAGTGCAGGAACACTATGCAATCATTCCAACGAAAAAAATTCCGAGCGACAAACAATTGGCTGGTTTGTCTCGTGAGGAACGAAATTTGTATGAAGAAGTGTTAAGTACCACACTCGCGATGTTCCATTCAGATTACTTATACAAAGAAACAACGGTGACAACTGATGTAAATGGACTGGACTTTTTCTCGAGCGGCAAAACGGAAATCGATAAAGGTTGGAAAGCATTGTTTTCGAATGAAAAAGAACCGTCTTCAGCAAAAGAGCCCAATTTACCGAGGCTTTCACTGCATGAACAAGTGAAAAGTAAAGTGGCAATTAAAGAAGGTCAAACTACGCCACCAAAGCCATACACAGAAGGCCAGCTCATTGCTATGATGAAAACCTGTGGGAAGTTTGTGGAAGATGCAGTGGATACTGAAATTCTTAAAGAAGTGGAAGGGCTCGGAACGGAAGCGACGCGGAGTGGAATAATTGAAACGATTAAACGACATGGGTATATTGAAGTTAAGCGAAATATCGTTTCCATTACTGAAAAAGGACGTGTCCTTTGCGAAGCGATTGAAGGAAATTTACTTGCAAGTCCCGTCATGACCGCAAAATGGGAAGCCTATTTAAAGAAAATCGGAACGGGTAATGGCTCATCCGAATTGTTTTTAGGCAGTATAGCTAAATACTTGAACCAATTGATTCATGATGTGCCGACGCAGCTGAGCGATAAGACTTTTCACATGACGACGGAAACGTTTGTCAGTAGAAAAGAAGTTGCGACTTGCCCGATCTGTAAAAAAGGAACCATTATTTCAAGGAAGAATTTTTATGGTTGCTCTGGCTATAAAGAGGGATGTAAACAAACGTTTCCGGCCATGTTCCTAAAGAAACGGTTGTCCGTCAAACACATTGAAGATTTATGTGTGAAAGGGAAAACCGACCTAATTAAAGGGTTTGTTTCAAAAACGGGCAAAAACTTCAATGCCAAGCTGACATTCACTAATGGTCAATTAAAACTGGATTTTAACTAGGAGGATGACACAATGAACGAAAAAAATTATCAAGCGTTAATCGACGATCGTATATTTATTGGTGGGGTTAACGACGTACCACATGCGATTGAAGACGAAAAAATCGACGTGGTATACGATTTGCGTGCGGAAGTTGCGGCTTCATCAAGTGAAATCAGCAAACATCAGCCAATTGTGGATGATGGGGAATTCCAAGATGAATCGATTCGGACTGGTGTCAAACAAATTGTTCAGGATTACCAGGATGGCAAGAAAATCTTCTTCCATTGCAATACCGGTCGCGGTAGAGCAGGAACTATGGCTGTGGCTACGTTGATGGAACTCCGTTTAGCTGATTCAATTGAAGAAGCTGAAGCGAAAGTGAAAATGATTCGTCCTGAAGTGAACGTAAAACCTCAATTCAAAGAGGCTTTAACCCGTATTTATGGAAAATAAATAAAATTGTCATTCCGAAGCAACCTTGAGGAGGATCAAGGTTGCTTTTTTTTATCTATATAAAGAACGAACGAAAGGGTACAAGGAAATTGGTTTTCGTCCACTCATTGTGAGTTATTGTCCATTCATTGTAAGTTTTCGTCCGTTCAACTATGCTTTTTGTCCACTCACCTACCGTATTTGATCATTCGCTTGGAGAAAGACACGATTCCTCTGGAGTAAGACATCAGTTCCAATGAAAGAAAGCTGTTGATATTGAAAAAAACGAAAGATTACATTGCATGTCGCAGCAAAGAATAGGGTCAAAGGTAGTTTGACCCTATTCTTTGCGACGAGTAACCTCAGGAGCAACACTTTCGAAGCTTGAGACCTACAAGTATGTGGATTTTATACTTGTTGGCTCATTCGGAACATGCAGATAGCGCAAATGACACGATAAGCTACAACTGCGTTTTTTGATGTAAATGAAGAAAATTAATTGGAATAGTATGAGCCACTTTTAAGCAAACTAAGCAGGAGAAATCAAATAATCTCATTTGAAAACAGTTAAATTTAAAATTATTATTATTTGTCCAAGTAGCGGAGTAATATCATGAACAGCAACGATTAATGGGTGGGAAATGTTGTCGCGACATGCATTCTATAGTGGTTTAAAGCCATGAAGAGGTGAAATTTCATCCATAAAGGTGTATACTTATTATAAGAGAACTTTTAGAAGAGGTGAAGAATGGATAATAATCAAATTCCAAGTGCTGTTAACAAGGACTTTTTGACAAATGAATTAGGGTTAGTACAACATTTAAATACAACCATTTTTAAGAAACGTGACTTTTTTGTATTGTCACCGTCTGTTCAAAATAAGTCTAATGGATTTGATTTAAGAGAAGTTAGTCTAAACAAATTCAACCGTGTTGCCCATAATGGGTATTTGTTAATTCGTTACAAAGAACGTTTCTTGATTGCTAAGCTTGCCAATTTCAGAAAGAAAATGATGCGTGAAGAACTGAAAGCTACGAGTACTTCAAAAACGGCTCATTGGAAATTTATTGTAAAGGAAACACCGACATTGCATGTGGTCTGCCAGACTGACAGTGATGAGACATATCCTTTACAAGAACCGTCAAGCAACCAATTGATTAAATTCTTTCAATAAATGATCGAAAGCATGCGTACACTCAGTGCGCATGCTTTTTTTGTGTTTAAAATGTATCTTCTATCTTATTTTTGTATTTGAACCGATTTCCTCGCTTAAAAGTTTAAATAATGGGTATAAGTGTATGACAAACATGAAAACGGGAGTTGTTAAGATGGGGCATCATCAAATTGAATTATCGAATCTGACTTTAGCATACCAAGACAGTGGTGAAGGTGAGGCAATTGTCCTCCTGCATGGTTTTTGTGGAAGTCATGAATACTGGGACAAAGTGATTCCGGCATTATCCGAAACCAATCGAGTGATTGTGCCCGATTTACCGGGCCATGGTGACTCCACTTTTCCTAAAGGGAACTACGGAATGGAATACTTGGCGGATACGTTAGTAGAACTACTGGATCAATTGGAGTTGGAGAAAGTAACATTGTTTGGTCATTCTTTGGGTGGTTACATAACATTGGCATTCGCAGAAAAATATGAAGAACGACTGAATGGCTTTTCGTTGATTCATTCTACTGCGCATCCAGATTCTGAGGAAGCGAAGAAAGGTCGCGATGCATCCATTGAGAAAGTGAAATCGGAAGGAATCCCTGCTTTGATTGAGGGGTTAATTCCTAAATTATTTGCGCCTGAAAACTTGGAGACGCATGCAGAAGATGTAGAAAAAGCAAAAGAAATTGGGAAGGAAACAACTGAAGAAGGCGCAATAGGAATGTTAACAGCAATGAAAAATCGACCAGACCGAAATCATGTCATCAAAAACAGCAAGTTGCCTGCGCTACTGATTGCTGGGGAGAAGGATCAAGTCATCCCTCCCGAAAAAACTTTCTCTGTTCATAAAGAAATCATTTCCCAAGCTTTGATTAAAGGTGCCGGACACATGAGCATGATGGAAAAACCGGATTTATTACTATCCGAAATTCAAGATTTCTTAAAATCTTAAGTACCCAAAAACGCAAAAGACCATCGGTTTGGTCTTTTGCGTTTTTTTGTTTTTATTTTCCGAAAATTATTCTATTGACCCCTTCTGTATTATCCGTTAAATTCAGTATTGTATGTAAATTTTATACATGAGGGGACAGCAAAATGAGAACACCAAATGTAACATCAGAGAGAGAAACGATATACTTCGTATTGAGTATTATATTCAGTATATTTATTTATATCATTGCGGCCATTTCAATTATCGGAATCGGCATAGCGCTTGGCTTATTAGCCATCGTACTTTATGCAAATATGATTATGCTTGGATCAATCCGTGGGAATGGAATTCGTATTAACCAAGACCAATTCCCAGATGTTTACGAACGGGTAGTGGTTTTATCGCAAGAAATGGGCCTGAAACGTGTACCCGATGTATTTATTGTTCAGTCTGAAGGAGCATTAAACGCATTTGCAACACGCTTTTTAGGTCGTGATATGGTCGTCATTTATTCGGAAATTTTCGAACTTGCAAGACAGGGTGGAGCAGCTGAACTTGATTTCATCATTGCCCATGAACTTGCTCATATTAAACGACGCCATGTTTGGAAGAACCTGCTACTGCTTCCTGCAACTTTCATTCCTTTCTTATCACAAGCTTACAGTCGTTCATGTGAATATACATGTGACCGCGAAGCGGCTTTCTATACTCAAAATGGAATTGCTGCAAAACGGGCATTAACGATTCTTGGAGCTGGCAAGGATTTGTATCAAGAAGTAAACGAATCAGCCTATTTAGAACAAATCAAGAGTGAGTCCAATGTTGCTGTGTGGTTAAGTGAAGTCTTATCTAGTCATCCTCGCTTACCAAAACGTATCCAATCTGTCGGACAGTTTATGCGTGTAGAGGGAACACCCTCATATGAACCGAAACAAGGGAAAATAGTGTTGGGTGCCAGTTTATTATTTGGTGGGATGTTTGGAGTCTATCTGCTGATTGTGTTCTTTTTCTCAGCAGGGGGATTGGTCTATTCAAGCTTCATTCCATCTCTTCTTTCAGAGGATACATTCGATTTGTCAGAGGAAGACTATTATCCTACCGAAGGAGAAACTCCTCTTATGACTGCGGCATACGATGGGGATATTGAAGAAGTAAATGCCTTAATTGATGAAGGTGCCGACCTGGAAGAAACAGATGCTGAGGGATATACTGCTCTCGCATACGCAGGTTTTTTACAGAATAACGATGTCGCACAAGTTCTCTTGGAGGCGGGAGCAGATCCGAATGCTCTAAATGACTATTCGACTGTTTTGATGGATGCTTTATACAACGAGAATTATGAACTTGCATTAATGCTCTATGAGTACGGAGCAGATCCCGAACTTGAAGATCCTTCAGGGGAATCAGCCTTTTCATATCTTGAAGTCGATAATGAAGAAGATTTTTATAGAGTAATTACACAATAGATTTTAAATTAAAGGCTCTGTTAAACTACCCTGGTTGTTTATCGTAACTAGCCGGCTAACATTCTTTAATAAGCTAAATAAAAAAGAGGACGCGATAAAGTCATGGTTAATGACTTTTAGGCGTCCTCTTCATTTTTGCACAGAAAAAAGTTCTAGAAACACTGGAAAGATGAGATTCTGTCTAAATCTGTTCCGTAATAAGTCCATCTACGACCATTCCAACGCCAACCTGCAACAGATTGTCTACCGACGAATGTTGGGAAAAACCAGAAAGAACGACCATTTCGTAGCCATATAAACGTAAACCGGAACAAACAGCCCCTAATCGCACCGGGATCTACTGCAAAAGCCGAAACTCCACCTCGAGCACCGGCAGCTTGCTGAGGAACGAAAGATGGTGGTGGACCAGACGGCGGGCCGCCTGAAGGTTGTTGGCCTCCTCCTTGACCAGGGAATCCAGGACCTTGCCCGGGGAAACCACCTTGACCTGGGAATCCTCCTTGTCCAGGGAATCCTGGTGGAAATCCAGGACCACGTCCAGGGAAGTTTGGCGAGCCATCACCAGGTAAAAATGGGGGAAATTGATTAACCAAAATGAGTACCTCCTTTAAACTGTATTCGAGTTAGTATATGGCTTTGTCGAAGAAGGGTTTGGGTTCCATTCATACGCCAGTTGCAACAACACAAAAGTGCCAGGCAAAGGTTCTGAGAAAACCGGTGCCTGGCACTTCGTTACTTTTCTATAATACGTACATATATACACTTAAAAAGTGACAAAGGGTTCCAAGTAAAATGAAGATGTGGAAAATTTCATGAAAACCGAGGTATTTGAATTTCATGAAACTGGGCTTGGCACCGTAAATGATACCTCCTATTGTGTACATGATTCCACCAACAACGAGCAACCAAAGTCCCTTCGCACTTAAAGTTGCCGCAAGTGGTGAGGCAAGAAAAACAATAATCCAACCCATTCCAATATAAAGCGCAGTGGAAAGCCATCGCGGACAGTTGAACCACACCATTTTAAACAGAATACCTGCAATCGCTAAACCAGTAACGACAGAAAATAAAACAAATCCGTTCTTGCCGTTTAGAGCAATTAAGCAAAAAGGAGCGTACGATCCTGCAATCAACAAAAAAATCATGGAGTGATCAAGTCTTCTGAAAAAGGCAATGACATTGTCCTTCGCAATTACCATATGATAAGTGGCGGATGCTGTATACAATAAAACCATGCTGATGCCAAATATGATAACGGCGACAATATGAAGAACAGGCACATCACTTATAGATGCTTTGACAGTCATAGCAATTAACGCAATGACAGATAATACCGCACCAACTAAATGAGATAAACTATTAAAAGGTTCTCGAATATAAGCGTGCATTTAAATACCCCCAATTCAATATGTAGTTATTAATACTACGTTTAACGATATAACTATATCACCATCTAGTCAATATTTACGCTTGGTCTTTTTTAAGTTACACTGAAACTACTAAATGCCAATGAAAACCGAGGGATACAAGATGGAAAACACACAAGAATTGTTGAGGAAACTTTCTTTAGATAAGAACATTTCACTTCAGGAAATGCCAGATATCGATTTATATATGGATCAAGTCATTCAATTATTTGATCACACTTTTAAAAGTACAAAGCGCAATGAAGAAGAAAAAGTTCTGACAAAAACTATGATCAACAACTATGCGAAAGCTAAGCTGTTCATTCCTATAAAAAATAAAAAATATTCGAAGAAGCACCTCATCTTGATCAGTTTGGTCTATCAATTAAAAGGTGCTCTATCAATCAATGACATTAAGTCAACGCTGGACGGTCTTAATTCCAAACTGACAAATGAAGACTTTGAGCTAGAAAAATTCTATAATAGCTATCTTGCTATTCAGAGTGGGAATGCCTCGGATTTCGAGTCGGAATTCCAAAAAAGAGCAATAGATGTTCACGAAGAAGTGGCCAAAATGAAAGACAGCGAAGCGGAAAAATTGGAGAAAATTCTTCTGATCACCTCACTGGTTAACATCAGCAACTCGTACCGTAGAGCAGCGGAGCTGTTAATTGATGAATTAAAAGAGGAATCACAAAAGGTCACGGGTGATGTAATACCAAAAAAATAAAGAACTTGAATATCATTAACATTCAATCTGTAACAGATAAGGAGTGACACATGTGTTAGAACAAGCAACAAAATACTTACAAACCTTTTTTGGATATGAGTCATTCCGAACCGGACAAGAACAAGTAATTACACAAGTACTGAATGGCGACAATTCAATATGCGTGATGCCGACTGGTGGCGGAAAATCTATATGCTATCAAATACCAGCACTAGTTTTAGAAGGTACTACGATTGTTGTTTCTCCATTGATTTCATTAATGAAAGACCAGGTGGATACCTTACTGGAAGCGGGCATTCATGCGGCATATATCAATAGTTCATTGAGTCATGAAGAAGTGCGTGAAGTACTGTATGATGTGCAACGCGGTGCTGTCAAACTTTTATATATTGCCCCAGAAAGATTGGACTCCCAGTCCTTTTTGAATGAACTTCGGGACATTCCAGTACCATTGATAGCTGTTGACGAAGCACATTGTATTTCTCAATGGGGACATGATTTCCGTCCAAGTTACCGATTAATCAGCCGAATGACTGAGCTTTTCCCGAATAAACCGACAGTCCTTGCATTAACTGCCACTGCCACACCACAAGTGCGCGAAGACATTTGCCGAATTCTGAATATCACGGAAGAAAACACTGTAATGACCGGTTTTGAACGATCGAATTTAACATTCTCTGTTATTCGTGGACAAGACCGTGAAAAATTTGTCAAAGATTATTTAATGAAAAATGAAAACGAATCAGGCATTATTTATGCAGCTACTCGAAAAACAGTCAATCATATTCACGACATGTTGCAAAAACGAGGAATTAGCGTGGCAAAATATCACGGCGGTATGTTCGATGAGGACCGCACCTATGAGCAGGAACGTTTTCTTAAAGATGAAGTTCAGGTGATGGTGGCGACAAATGCCTTTGGAATGGGTATCGACAAATCAAATATTCGCTATGTTATCCATTACCAACTGCCGAAAAATATGGAGAGTTATTACCAGGAGGCAGGACGTGCAGGTCGTGATGGATTGCCGAGTGCGTGTGTTGTACTCTATGCCTCACAAGATGTTCAGACCCAACGATTCCTGATTGATCAAGCTCAAGACCCAAGTCGTATACCCGGCGAACTCATCAAGTTGCAGGGAATGGTTGACTACTGTCATACAGAAAATTGTCTGCAGCAATTCATCATTCACTATTTTGGTGACACCGATGCAGGCGTATGCGGACATTGTAGCAATTGCACCGACCAACGGGAAAGTCAGGACGTTACACAAGATGTCCAAATGGTCCTTTCATGCGTTATTCGAATGGGACAGAAATTCGGAAAAATGCTGACAGCCCAAGTACTGACGGGATCCAGAAACAAAAAGGTAATTGAATTTGGATTTGAGAGACTGACAACGTACGGTATATTAAAGCATTACAGTGCGAAAGATGTAGCGAACTTGATGGAGTTCATGATTTCACAGGACTTACTCGCAGTCGAACATGGATCATTTCCAACAATATATGTTACCGAGAAAAGTAAAGAAGTACTGAAAGGAAATCAAAAAGTTCTTCGCAAAGGGGCGATTGTTACCCAACAAGTTACTGACAATGATCCGTTATTTGAAGAACTACGCATCGTGAGAAAGCGATTGGCTGACGAATCAAATGTTCCGCCATTTGTCATCTTCTCGGATAAAACATTGAAAGACATGTGTGCCAAACGTCCGAAAAACGAGGAAGAGTTTCTTGAAGTCAGTGGTGTAGGTGCCAATAAACTTGAGAAATATGGAGTAGCATTTTTAAATGCCATCAATCAATGAGAACTAGGATTTCAGATCATTTCAGATTTTTCGTCCACTTCTTTTTCATAACTGCACTAGCTTTTATGGGAATTCTCTTTGCTGATATGGACAATCTTCAGCGATATGTTCATTTCGATGACATGAAGATGGCAAGCGCCATTATTCGTAGCATCATTAGTTGGATTCATTTGTGGATTGCTATCCGGTTATTTAAAAGGCTCAAGGACACTCCCATGTGGTTGAAAATAGTACTGGCAGTGCCGTCTTTTTTACTTGCAATATTTTGTGCTGGATTTCTCGTCAGTCTATTTGTCGAGGTTGAGGGATAATACACAAAAAAGGGCTTTTTCCTTCGTCATCATTCATGACGGAGGAAAAGCCCTTTAATTATTGTCGACTTCAGTTACTCTTCTTTTGAAACTTCAAGCTTCTCATTTCCCATGAAATAAACAGCAACGATTGCAATGGCAATCGGGATGAGTGACCAAAGGAAAGTAGCCGAGATGGAATTCGACATGGCATTGATAATGACATCCAAAATGTTTGATGGAATCATCTGTCGTTGGTCGGGTTGGAATACGGTCTGCAAATTGTCAATTGTCTGCGATGCATCTTGACCAGAACCCCCAAGCTTGTCTTGTATTTCATTAGTCATCAATTTCGTTTGCAATGACCCGAATATGGTAATACCCAGCGCCAAACCTAATGACCGGAAAAATGAATTGGTCGAGTTAGCAGAACCGCGATGGCGATAATCCATCTTATGCATACTCGCCGAAGGCAGTAATGAAAATGAAAACCCTACGCCCATCCCAACCAATACCATATACAAAGTAAGTAAAATACGGCTTGTTTCAGGAGAAATTGTCGACATGAATGCCATTCCAATTGCGTAGAAAACTACGGATATAGCCATGATTTTCTGATAGGAAATTTTGGTTTGTGCAATCCCTGCGAATGCACTTCCGGCAACAGATCCAAGTAACATCGGCATCAGAATAATACCGGCATTCGTCGCGGACCCCCCATACACGGCTTGAACAAAAATAGGTATGAAAATCGTCAATCCGACAAATGTCGCACCAAAAATAAATGCGAGTACTTGTGAAGAAGCGAACAGACGGTTTTTGAACATCCAAAACGAAATGATTGGTTCGGATGCTTTCGTTTCTGCCCATAAGAAGACAATCAAAAACACAATGAAAATCCCGAATAATGTGTAGCTTTGCCATGAACTCCAGGCAAATTCTTTGCCGGCGAGCTCTAGTCCAAACATTAGGCTGACAACAGCTGTTATCAAGGTGATGGCGCCAAGCCAATCAATCTTAAGTTTCGTATTTTGCTTCGTTTCTTTGTAGAATTTCAGAATCAGAAATAGAGATACAATTCCGATTGGCACATTCACATAAAACACCCAGTGCCAGCTTATTGTGTCGGTAATAAAGGCTCCAAGTAACGGACCGAGTACACTGGAAGCGCCGAATACACCTCCCAATAATCCTGTCATTTTTCCACGTTTTTCAGGAGGGAAGATATCAAAGACAATCGTAAAAGCAATCGGCATCAATGCGCCTCCGCCGATCCCTTGAATAGCTCTGTATACAGCCAACTGAGGGACAGATTGTGCGATTCCACATAAAGCAGAACCAATCAGGAAAATTGCTAGTCCAAAGACGAAGAACCGTTTGCGTCCATACATATCAGATAATTTCCCGAAAATCGGCATCCCTGCCAAGACGGCTACAGCATATGCTGATGTAATCCACACGTAGCTCTCGACTCCACCTAAGTCTGCCAATATCGACCCAAGTGCAGTGGCAACAATCGTATTGTCCATCGCAGCCATCAAAATCGCTAAAAGCAAGCCTGTTACGACCAGGCGTAAATTTCTTTGTTCTATCATTTTAATTGCTCCTCTTATGTAAAAAATATGAAAAAGCTGTGATGGAAAAAGTATAACAATAGTGTGCCTAAAAAAGAAACTTTCACTAATATAAGATTATTAATGGAATAAATGGGTGAAACCGATTAAATTACGTTTTATGCCGATTAAATATCAGATGAAGCCGATTATATCGCGATTCATGCCGAATAAAAATCAGATTATGCCGATAAAAAGATAATCAATGCCGATTACCCCGTTTACTCAATAAAATTAATATTTCATTTTATTTCCATTTTCACTATAATCATTTCAATCATATATGAAACGGCGATGACGAGGAAAAGTAGTGGGACGATGTTATATAGAGAGCTTCTGTTGGTGGAAATGAAGCAAACTAGTCTTACGAACATGATCTCTGAGCTTTGCACTGAAAATCTGATGATGAGTAGGCTGCAACAAGAATTGACACTTGTTACAAATGTCTGAGTATACCGGCATGATTTTTTGCTGCGTACTTATGAAGGCAAATGGCGTGAGCTCTTTGTAAACTAAGGTGGTACCACGGGGGATTTTTCAACCTCGTCCTTATCGATAAGATAAGGGCGGGGTTTTTTGTATGCAATTAAAGGGGGAGTCACAATGAATGTTTTTATTGGGGGAGCATGGCCATATGCCAACGGGTCGTTGCATCTAGGTCATGTTGCGGCTTTATTGCCAGGAGATATTTTGGCAAGGTATTACCGTCAAAAAGGGGAACATGTCTTATATGTATCGGGCAGTGATTGTAACGGTACACCGATTTCCATTCGGGCTAAACAGGAAGGGGTATCCATTGAGGAAATCGCCAATCGTTTTCATCAGGAATTTGAAGAAAGCTTTTTAAAACTGGGCTTTAGTTATGATAGGTATTCAAGAACGGATCATCCACAGCATCATGAAGTCGTTCAGCAAATATTCCTGAAGCTACTTGAAAATGGCTATATTGATAAACGGGAGATCGAACAAACTTACTGCGATGTCGACAGACAGTTTTTACCCGATCGTTATGTAGAAGGAATTTGTCCAAACTGCGGGCAACCATCACGCGGGGATCAATGTGATCATTGCTCAGCCATTCTTGACCCTTTGGATTTACTTGAGCGGAAGTGCAAAATCTGTGGCAATGAACCGACCACCAAGACAACGGAACACTTCTATTTTTCTTTAAGTTCATTTCAGAATGAGCTGGAGAACAGAGTGGCAATTGCGAAGCAAAACAAGCAATGGCGTGAGAATGCTATCCATCTAACCGAACGCTATTTGAAAGAAGGCTTGCATGACCGTGCTGTCTCGAGAGATTTGTTGAATGGAGTAAGCGTTCCTGTAAAAGGTTATGAGGAGAAGAAAATCTATGTCTGGATTGAGGCGGTTTCGGGTTACTATTCCTCCAGTCAGCGCTGGGCAAACGAAACAAATCAAAGTGATGAAGCATTTTGGGATAAAGAAACCATTTCCTATTATGTTCATGGGAAAGATAATATTCCGTTTCATTCGCTCATTTGGCCATCCATTTTATCGGGGATTGGAAAAGGTGTTCACCCAACCCACATTATCTCGAACGAGTATTTAACATTGGAAAAGAAAAAATTGTCGACGAGCAAGAATTGGGCCGTATGGGTACCTGAAATACTGGAAAGCTACAATCCCGATTCTATCCGTTATTTTTTGACGGCGAATGCACCAGAAAACAGAGATGCTGACTTTTCGTGGCGAGAGTTTATTTTAAGTCATAATTCCGAGCTTCTTGGTGCTTATGGTAATTTAGTGAATCGTACATTGAAATTTATCGAC
The DNA here is from genome assembly GCF_056402175.1 of Paenisporosarcina sp. P4_B8. Taxonomy (NCBI): domain Bacteria; kingdom Bacillati; phylum Bacillota; class Bacilli; order Caryophanales; family Caryophanaceae; genus Paenisporosarcina; species Paenisporosarcina sp. P4_B8. Next base: position 86,401 of record NZ_JBFUHX010000001.1, read on the forward strand.
AAGTCTTTCGAAGGTCATATTTCAGGGGAAATAGATACGATCATCAAGGCAAAGGTGTCGTCGAAATACGATGAAGTCGGGCTACTCATTGAAAACGGCCATTTTAAACAAGCGATTGAAGTCATCTTTGAAACAATCCGCTTTGGAAATAAATACTTCGACGCCCAGCAACCGTGGAAAACCATTCATGAAAAACGGGAAGCCTGTCAAAACGTACTGCTTACTTGTGTGCATATCATTTCTAACTGCACTCAACTGTTAGCACCATTTCTGCCGTTTTCCAGTGAAAAAGTTAATGAAATGTTACAATTGGCTCCATTTTCATGGCAGCCAATTGAAAAAGTAGCTTATCAAGTTTTCCAAGTAAGTCCTTTATTTGAACGAATTGATGTGAATCTGATCGAAGAAGAGTTAGAGAAGCTTAGATTAAACGCGAAATGAGTAAAAGAGATGGTGAATTCCACAATGGAATCACCATCTCTTTTAAATTGTACAATAATTCCACTGTAAATCATTTAAAGAGCAATTTGATTACATACTTTGTGACATAGAGAGCTAGAATTTTTCTAGAGTATCAGTGTATTTTCATGAAAACTTACTATTGTTAATAACCGTATCCACTGTATCCATATCCTGGGTAATAAGGATAGTAAGGATAATAAGGATAAAATGGATAATACGGATAAAACGGATAGTACGGATAAAACGGATACCTTGGGAATCTTCGGGGTCTTGGGAAACTCGGGAAACTTTGTCGCGAACGTTCATCTCTTCCGAATGGCATAACCATTTAACTACACTCCTCATTATAAAATCTTTCTAATTTATGCAAGTTTGAAATGAATGTTTAGGTTATGGAACTCTCAAATTTGATTGTTCAAGTAATTCATTGACTTTTAATATGGAATTAATTGTTTCATCCAGATGAGACACTTGTGTGTATGATGATTTTTATGGATTTTGTGATATTAATTTGATCATAGACAAAAAGCCAAACATATTCGGAAGTTTTCCGTTTAGGTTTGGCTTTTTGTCGTATCGTATCGACTTGTTTCTCTATTTGGGACTTTAATTATGCGATAAACAATTGAACTTCAATACCGGATGGATCTATCACACTTACATAATCACTTTGAACTGAAACGGTTGCACCGATTTCTTTTAATTGTGCAACAACTTTTTGTCTTGCTTCTTCACTTGGATAAACGATTGAAAAACTTTTCATTCCAAGTGTTTGATCCGTGCGTTTAATCGAACTAGGGTGTCCCCATGTATTAAGAGCAATATGATGATGGTAGCCGTTTGAAGATATGAACAATGCTTGTGTTCCATAACGATTCACAACATCGAATCCTAATCCTTTTACATAAAACGTTTCTGCTTCATCGAGATCTGCGACACGGAGGTGAACGTGACCCATAACGGTTCCTTCAGGCATGCCATTGAATGGTGTCTGCTCTGCACTTGCCACAAGACTCTGAATATCAAGTGGATCGATGGTCATTTCAACCATGTCACGTTGCCATTTCCACATATCAGGGCTACGGTCGTAATAGAGCTCAATGCCGTTTCCATCTATATCATTCAAGTAAAGCGCTTCGCTCACCATGTGATCGGACGCTCCGCTAAACGGATAACCGGTGCTGCGAATATGATTGAAAACGATTCCTAAGTCTTTCTTGGAAGGCAGTAGCAAGGCCATATGGTACAGTCCTGCAGCGTTTGCGGGGTGGTTGCTGACTTCTATAGGTTGTTCAATTGTTAAGATAGCATCTTGTCCGTTAGTAGTAAAACTGACAATTGATTTTGTTTGATCCAAAATACGAAGTCCCAATATGTTTTCGTAAAAAATGGTAGAGCGAGATAAGTCCGCTACTTGTAAATGGACATGCTTTGTATAAGTGGTTGGATGTTGATGGAATGTCATAATCATTCTCCTTTTTGGTTACATTTCAAAAGCTAGTTACTTTATGTAAGTTAGTTTACGAGAGTTAGCGGCATATGTCAACACTTACATATTTTCGAATAAACTTTCCTTCAGAAGTCAAGACTTACATCAAATAGAAATGCCCCCAATATTAAGGGAAGTGATCGGATGAAAATAGCAAGATGAAATCACCTTCCCCCGCACCGTCTGGGAAGAATCCAGTAACAGTCCCGTTGGTAGCTATCAAAAAAGATCTGACAGATATTGATGATGCCGTTTTCAAAGACTTTCAAACAAAAGAAGGTCTTGTCACTGTAGTCTATTTGAGTTCACTAATCGATTCATTGATTTTACATAAAGCAATTATCCTCCCATTAGCATTGAGGTAAAGTTAAAAACTGAAACCTGCGAACTGCAGGTTTTTTTCTTTACTCTTTTTATTTAAAATTATATACTAGAATAGTAAAGTAGTTACCTAGGTAAATAATTAGAAAAGAGATGACGATGAAGAATTTAGTGTTTCACGAAATGCATCAGAAAGCGCGATTGTCAAATAAGGAAGTTAACGAAGCGTTAAAAGATTATGGATTATATACCGCCCAGTGGTCCATTCTGTTTTGCCTGAAGCGATTCGGTATCATGACGCAGACTGAAATTTGGCAGTATTTAAATGTAGAAGCTCCAACTGTAACGAGAACTTTGGTGAAGCTGGAACAACGGAACTTCATCATCCGTAGGGAAGGCAAGGACAAACGGGAGAGAATTGTCGAGTTGACAGATGAAGCAAAGTCTTTGATTCCAAAAATTGAAGGGAAAATTGCGGAAGTTGAAGGTAGATTGTTGCAGTCATTGTCAGACAATGAAGTAAATGAACTGACCCGACTGTTAAAGAAATTAGGTAAGGATTATGAATAAGCAATCAAATAAATCATCCATTTGGACAAAAAGTTTCATCAACATTGCCGTCAGTAATTTTTTCATATTTGTGGTGTTTTATGCATTGTTAACGTTAATGCCCATGTATGCTCTCGATCTGCCAGGAGGAACCGTTTCCCAAGCGGGGCTTGTCACGACCATCTTCCTGTTGTCTGTCATTCTCGTCCGGCCTTTTTCTGGACTGATTCTCGAGAAGTTCGGTAGAAAACGCATGTTGGGATTAAGTATGCTTGCATTTGCAGTTTCTACCTTTTCCTATATATTGACGGAAGACATCAGTTTACTACTTATTTTACGATTTATACATGGCGTTTCATTCAGCATAGCCACAACAGTGACGTTGTCGATTGCAGCGGATATTGTTCCTTCTGAGCGAAGAGGAGAAGGACTTGGCTACTTCGGCATGTCGATGAACTTGGCAGTTGTCGTTGGCCCGTTTATTGCCTTGACCCTTCAACCGCTTATTTCGTATCATTCCATATTTTTGATATTTGGTGTGATTATGATTATTGGTTGGCTTTGTGGGGTTTTTGTTAAAGATACCGTTCAAGTAGTTCAGCCTAGTGCTAAGCGTAAACTGAGTTGGTCTGATCTATTTGAACGCAAGGCACTTGCAATTTCGTCTGTAGGGATATTCGTTTCGTTTGCATATGCGAGTATCATGTCATTCATCTCGTTATATGCACAGTCAATCGGGTTAATTGAAACAGCCAGTTACTTCTTTCTAGTCTTTGCGGCAGCAATGCTCATTTCACGACCTATCACAGGAAGACTGTTTGATACATTGGGACCGAATATCATCATCATTCCCTCGATCCTGATTTTTGCAGCAGGCTTGTTTGTCCTCAGTTTGGCTTCGTCTGCCTGGATGTTACTACTGGCAGGCGCGTTGATCGGTTTGGGTTACGGTACGTTATTGCCGAGTTTCCAAACGCTTGCCATTCAGGCATCGCCGAACCGAAGAAGTGCTTATGCAACTGCCACATTCTTTACGCTTTTTGATACAGGCATTGCAGTAGGGTCCTTTGTGCTTGGCATTGCCGTAGCGTATATGGGATATGCAAACTTGTATATGGCACTTGGTGGTTTCGTCGTACTGATTGTCTTTTACTATAAGTGGATTATGAAAGAAAAGTAATTCAACACCATTTTCGAATATCCACGAAGTTATCCACAGGTTCACTCTGTTAAGTAATGTTGTTGGTAGGGAAAATATAGACCAAATTACCTTTGGTCCTTATTTTTGAAACCTTCAGCGAATTATTTCGTATGTATAAGAGAAGTCTAGATTGTCGGGAGGAATACACTTGTTTAAAAAATTAGCAGCAGATGCACTTGGTTTATCTGATATTGGAATTGTCGTACCGAAAGCGGATTTTGATAAAACGGAGTCTGATGATTTTCTTATGCATGAATCGGGTGAAGAAATCTTCTTCCTGATTAAGACAAAAGCAGACGAGTACTGTTTTACAAACAAAGCGCTGATTCATGTGGATGGAGCAAATGCTATCAGCAAGAAACGTACACTCAAACGTTATGACTATGCGTACCATCCGATTACAAATGTTACCTTGGAAACAGCCGGAACAATTGATTTGGACGTGGAAATTAAATTTACCATCGGTAGCATCCCTATGACAGTGGATATCCATAAACGCTTTTTGGCGGAAATTAAAGATTTGTATAAAGTGTTGTATGCGATTTCCATTGAAGTAAAAGAAAACGAGAAAAAGTACGCCATTGCAGAAAACAGTTTATCTTATGCATCCCAGTCGATAGGGCGCATTGGAAATGATGAAGTAACGCCTGCTCAATCGTTTGAAGAAATTACTCGTTTCGCACATGACTGGATGCAGGAAAATCGCTCAAAATACGCAAAAAAAGACTTTACAGATACATTTGAGCTGTATATCAATCAATAAATCTTTATCAATACAAACCGTCCAACTCTCGGCTGAGAAAGGGCGGTTTTTGTTTGTGTGAATAAAGGAAATCAATTAATTGTAGCGAATTGATTCTAAAAGAAAGGGTGTGGAAGTAAATATGTGTGGACGTTACAGTTTGTTTGCGGAATTTCGAATCATTGAAGAACGTTTTGGTGAAGCCACTTTTGATGAAGAAGATTATGAAGAAAGCTACAATATTGCACCTTCCCAAATGGTCCTTTCCGTGATAAATGATGGTAATAAAAACCGTTTGGGCTTTTTAAAGTGGGGGCTCGTTCCACCATGGGCAAATGACCCGAAAGTCGGTTTTAAAATGATTAATGCTAGAGCAGAAACTGTACATGAAAAACCAAGTTTTCGTGAAGCTTTCAAGAAGAGAAGATGCCTAATTGTCGCAGATTCATTTTATGAATGGAAACGTACGGAAGACCGTAAAATTCCAATGCGCATTAAAATGAAAAACGATAATCTCTTTGCGATGGCAGGGTTATGGGAGTCTTGGAAAGACACAAAAGGCAACCTTGTTCACACATGCACCATTCTGACAACCGAAGCGAATGAATTGATGTCATCCTTTCATGATCGGATGCCAGTCATTCTTAAACAAGAAGATGAACAAAAGTGGTTAAATCTAAATTTGAATCATGTGGATGAGCTGAGACCGTTTTTAATTCCATTAGAAAATGGCTTGCTCGAAGCATATGAAGTTTCCGACAAAGTGAACTCTCCCAAAAATAATGCACCAGAGTTGATTGAAAAAGTAACGGGTTAAAAAGGAGATGTGGTAAAGGATGCCGATTTTACATGTTGCCAATGTAAGCAAGTCTTACGGGAAGCATCAAATCCTGTCGAACGTGAATTTTTCTGCCGATACGGGTCAAATTCTTGGCCTTATTGGACCTTCAGGTTCTGGCAAAACAACATTAATAAAACTCATCATGGGAATGGAGGTACCATCAACTGGCACGGTAGAAGTGCTTTCAAAAAAAGTTCCGAATCTGGACCTGCTCCAGAAAATTGGATACATGGCACAATCGGATGCACTTTATCAAGATTTGACTGGCTTCGAAAATTTGTCATTTTTTGCTTCCATGTTTTTGATGAATAAGAACGAACAAAAAGACAGGATTGCTTATGTGACACGCATTGTTCAACTCGAAAATGCCATTCCAAAGAAAGTTTTAACTTATTCTGGTGGCATGAAACGTCGGCTCTCCCTAGCAATCGCACTTATTCAAAACCCTGAGATTTTGATACTTGATGAGCCTACAGTAGGTATTGATCCAGAGTTAAGAAAATCCATTTGGCAGGAACTTAACCGGTTGAAGAATGATGAACAAAAGACGATTGTTGTAACGACTCATGTCATGGATGAAGCAGATAAGTGTGACGAGCTCACCATGATAAGAGAAGGGAAAGTCATTACAACTGGATCACCACAAGCATTAAAAGAGGCTTATCAAGTCAGTAATTTGGAAGATGTCTTTTTAAAAGCGGGAGGGGTATCAGATGCGCATCAGGGCCCTCGTTAAACGAATTGTATTACAGCTAGCTCGTGATAAACGGACACTGGCTCTCCTGTTTATGGCACCATTATTGATTTTAACACTTATGCATTTTTTGTTTACTAGCAATGATGTACCTTCCAGGCTAGGTGTTGAAGGTGTATCCAGCGAAATGATAGAGCAATGGAAGAGTAATGAGTTAGAGTTGATCTCTTTCCCAAAGACAAATGATATAAAGAAAACAATCATAGATAATGAATTGGATGGGTACCTTGTTGTTAATGGGGAAACAATGACATTGACAGTTGAAAATACAGATCCTTCCCGTTCGAAAATGTTGAGAGCAAAAATTCAACAAGCTTTGTTCGGCAATTTAGCTGGAACGTCAGAAATAGAAACGAAATATGTATATGGAAGTGAAAACACATCTTTCTTTGACGTATTAAGCCCTATTTTAGTTGGGTTCTTTGTCTTTTTCTTCGTGTTTTTAATTTCGGGAATAGGTCTACTACGCGAAAGAATGACAGGAACACTCGAACGGTTATTATCTACCCCGATTCAAAGAAGGGAAATTGTCTTTGGCTATTTGATAGGGTATGGATTATTTGCCATCATACAAACGATCATCGTCGTTACGTATGCCGTTAATGTTTTGGACATGGTTTTGGTCGGTTCAATTTGGCATGTACTTGTGGTAAATGGATTAATTGCGCTCGTTGCCCTAAGTTTGGGGATTCTACTTTCATCATTTGCATCTTCTGAATTCCAAATGATTCAATTTATCCCTCTAGTGATTGTGCCTCAAGTGTTTTTTACAGGAATTATTCCGGTCGAGGGGATGCCTGAATGGCTGCAAGGTTTATCTAAAGTGATGCCGATTTCGTATGGTGCAGACGCGTTAAAGAGTATAATGTATAAAGGCTATGGTTTAAGTGACGTGAAATTGGACGTATTGGTACTTCTTGGTTTTGCAATTGTATTTATACTGCTTAATATTGTGGCTCTTAAAAAGTACCGTAAAAATTAGAGGTGAATTGCGTGAAAATAGTAGAAACAGAAAGACTCATACTTCGGCATTTAACTGAAGATGATGCGGAGTTTATAGTAGAACTCATGAATGAACCAGACTGGATTAAATATATCGGTGATAGAGGTATTCGCACGGCAGAAGGTGCGAAGGAATACATCGTGGAGGGACCGATGGCCATGTATAAAGAGCATGGAATCGGTTTGTACTTAATTGAAATGAAAGAAAATGCAATACCAATTGGGCTTTGTGGGCTGCTTCATCGTGATTTCTTGAGAGATGTGGATCTTGGATTTGCGGTACTCTCAAAATATTGGGGTAAAGGCTTCGCATACGAAGCGGCAGAAGCTACCTTAACTTATGGTGCAGAAGATTTAGGGTATCGCCGAATTGTTGGATTTACATCACTCGATAATGAAAAATCTGCGAACCTTCTACAAAAGTTGGGAATGAAAGATGAAGGCACGATAAAATACGCGTCTACTTCAGAAGATGTCCGGTTATTTGCAAAAGAATATCAATAATACTGATGGCTTTAATAAACGGTATGGTTGGTTATCATTCATTTGCACTTTCCGCGTGAGCCAACATTTAATAAAATCAACCGTGAAACTTAACACAAAAAAGCTTGAAACGAGCCATCGCAGCCCGTTTCAAGCTTTTTTAGTTATACTCTTGGAAACAAGATGTTTGAGAAAAAGGGATTGTGGTGTTAGAGGTAGAAGTTAGTACAGAGTGAAGTTTAAAGAAAATAGGTGAATAGAATGCAAATTCGAACTGAAACGAAAAATGACTTTAAACATGTATTCAATCTGAATTACACGGCTTTTGGAAATAGAGACGATGAAGCGAAACTTGTGGAGCGCATTCGTTTTTCAGATGGCTTCATTCCGGAATTATCGATAGTGGCAGATGATCAAGGTGAAATAGTTGGCCATCTACTATTAAGTAAGGCGAAAATTATCAATAAAAATGGCGAAAAAGAGGTAGTCGTCCTAGCACCTGTTGCTGTTTTGCCAGAATTTCAGAAAAAAGGCATTGGCATCAAATTGATTGAAGAAGGTTTGAAAAGAGCGAAAAATCTGGACTATGGACTGGTCTTACTCATTGGACACCCAGCCTATTATCCGAAGTTTGGTTTTCAACCGGCTAGAGCTCATGGATTAGAATTGACACAATATCAAGTGTCTGATGACGTTTTCATGGTTTGTGAACTGAAAGATAGAGAACTTGAAAACACCGTTGGAGAATTACATTATCCAAAAGCGTTTTTTGGAGCGACATCTCAAAAATAATTAAGCTTAACGAGCGCAACATGATAACCCCATATGGCAATTGTTAGCCAACACCCACCTGCAAAATAGCCAGCTAGAACATCACTTGGATTATGGACGCCTAAATGGATTCGGCTTATCCCAATCATAAGAATCATGAAAGTACTGAAAGATAACAGTAGATATCGACCAATACGAGATGGAATATGACGCCACAAAATAAACGTTAGGATTCCATATATACATATTGCATTTGTTGCATGTCCGCTTGGAAAACTGTACCCACCAATTTCAATAAGGCGATGTAAATCTGGTCTTTCTCTTTTAAAAAGTAGTTTTATTACGCGAAAAAGATAGTGTGAACCGAGCAGGACGACAATGAATAGAAGGAGTTCTGCCCGAAATTTTAAAAAGAAATAAAAGATAATGAAAATGATAAAAGCAATAATGTTAATGGAAGTTCCTGATCCAATATTTGTGAAAAAAAGCATCATATTCGTCGAGAAAGGAGTTTCGAAACTTTGAATGAAAGTGGCAATGGCTCTGTCAAATTGCTCAATTTGTTTTTGTCCGACCATGAATGCAATTAGGATAAAACCAAGTGCAGTGAAGCAACTTAACAATAAAACATTAGGCTTTTTAACCAATGTTTCAACAACTCCTTGCTTGTAGTTATATATATAGGAAATTAATTTATTTACATTACCTCCAAAATTTAGCAGAAACCTATATACTTTAAAGTAGGGGGAATAAATATGAAAAAATTCTTATTGGCAGGTAGCTTACTAATGTTAGCTGGATGCTCGAATAGCTTAGATACATCACAATTAACTGAATCAAAAGAAGGCGAAGACGGATTCATCAAGTTTTACAGCGCACCTTCAGTGGACGTGGCCATTGATGCTTTACCCTATGAAGTCAACTTGCCCGAGGAATTACCATTCAAAACTGTGGGATTCAAATCTTTAGGAATTACGGATATCGGTGGAAAGGGTCAAAATCCGGATGCTCAATTTATGGCTTCAGATGCTCAAGATAATAACCTGCTGCTTTCTACTACAACGGGTAACATAGATTATCCAGATAGCAATCCGGAAGAAATCACTTTAAATAATGGCTATCAAGCTCAATATACCTTACCCAATCAACTTGACGTAATTGTCAAAGATGTTACGTATTCATATACTTTAAATATGTCAGAGCTGAATGAGAATGAATTGAAGGATGAGTTGTTGAAATTAGCGGAACAACTAGCTGAATAAGAAAGTAGAAAAAGCCATTCTGCGATAGAATGGCTTTACTTGTTTATTTAATTCTCACTGCCCACTTTTCGAAATAATAGATTGATAGGTTGATTCATCACAAATGACCGTAAGAACTGCATCGGATGGAATGTGTTCCTGTAAACGACGATTAATGTCCATTTTCTGACGGTCGGCAATCAATGTTGCGCCGTGTACTAATAATGCATGAAATGCGTCCCCATATGTCTTCCATTCAGAGCGTGTCGGGACTTCAAACAAATCCTCGCCCACAGTGCGACTAATCAGTTGTGTCACGATATTGCCAACATTTTGATGTAAAGCAGAGCGAACGGCTAGTAGAGAAATGGTTTCCTGGGACAAAATAAACTCATCCACTTTGACATGTGAGAAGTTGGCGAGTTGTTTTTCCGTCATCACTTCAACTGTCGTATGCACATTTGAAGCTAGACGTTCACAAGTAATAGCAATCGTCAATGTCTTGGCATCTCGCAAAGACGCGACTTGGATGTTTTCATCAGCAAAAATGATGACAGACTTGGCTTTCGTGATATTCGCCTGAACAAATGGTCCTTCTTCAGATGGATCACCTTGAACATAATGGACACGATCCATGGTGACATCTGTAGGAGATGTAGGAAGAGTATCAATTATGACAATTTCCACCGAAGGATCAGATGAAAGAATTTCCTTAAGGGCCATTTCAGTTTTCTTTCCCCACCCGACAATGATGATGTGATGTTCATGTGTATAAGACAACTTACCTTCCTCCTTGCGTCTTCTGAATATGGAAAACGCATCTACTATTTTCCCGATAACAACACCGAGTAATCCAATTCCCAATAAGTACATAATGACTGTAAATAATTTTCCTGCTCCCGTAACTGGTGAATAATCACCGTAGCCTACAGTAGCAAAGGTGGTCATTACAAAGTAAAATGATGTTAACAAGCCTTCAAACGTGTCAGGTTCCAACAAGTAAATCGTCACCGTACAAAATACAATAAAGAGTAGTGCTGCAAATAATAAGGTTAAGTTTTTCATGCGGACTAGACTTAATCCAACTTTCAAAAAAAAATGCATGTAACTATCTCCAATCGCCAGAATCTGTAAGCTTAAGTTTACACGTTTTTATTTGCATGTGCTAGATAACGAACATGATTTGGTTGATTAATGGAAAGCTAAGCAAAGGACATTGACGGAAATTTGTTTTGAAGTGGAGGGAAATGTGAAAAATGATCAACATATTAGTTGATGCAGATGGATGTCCAGTAGTAGATAGCACGATTCAAATCGCTAAACGATATGAAATGCCTGTCACTTTATTCTGCGATACAGCACACAATATGCAACGAGAAGGTGCCAAAACAGTGATGGTATCAAAAGGCATGGATGCTGTGGATTTTGTGCTCGTCAATCGCGTTAAACCTGGAGATATTGTTATTACACAGGATTACGGTTTGGCTGCAATGGTATTAGCCAAACGAGGATTAGTGATGGATCAAAATGGTCGCGAGTATACGAATGAAAATATAGATCAGCTATTGGATAGTCGTCATATTGCCAAGAAAATTCGCCAGGCAGGTGGTCGAATGAAAGGGCCAAAAAAGAGAAGGAAAGAAGATAATGAGAGTTTTGAACGTAGGTTTAATGAATTAATTCTTCAGCAATTAAATAGAAATTAATTTTGCGCATCACATAGATTTGCGAGTAATACGCATACTGAACAAKATTTCTTCTTTTCATTCTTAAAAAAAGAGGTGAAGGCAATGAGTAAAAAACAACCACTGGATTCAAAATCAGCGGAATTACATCATAACTGGACAAGGCCAAAGAGGACCAAATCACAAGTCAACGGTAACACAGAAGAATCACAATCGACTCAGAGATTAAAAACCAGCGCCAAAATTTACCGAAACGGATAAGTTGAATAAGAAGAAATTGGGACCCGGAAATTTTCCGGGTCTTTTTTGTTTTGAGAAGAGTTTTTAGAATGCCAGTTTGCTCCGTCGGACTCTTTGAGAATGACATCTGAAAAATAAAGAGTGACGTGTGAAAAAATGACACCACGTCCAAAAAGCATAATCGACGTCTGGAAACGATATAGGACGCTATTTAGTGAGAACACATTTCCTCTGATCTTCATATTATTTGGATGAAGAGGTGGTGGAAAATGAGGGATATAAAAAATCCAATAGAAACGGAACAACAAGAATGGCGAAAGCAGCAAAGACAGAATCGACTGAAGACGTGGCTAACCATTTTTTCTCCAGTATGTCTCTTGCTCATCTGGCAATTTCTATCTCAAACCGGACTGATTGATGCGAGGTTTTTCCCTCCGCCAACTGCAATTGTTACCACGTTTTTCGAATTGCTCACGACTGGTGAATTGTTTCATCACATTAACATATCACTATTCCGAATAGGGTTTGGATTCTTACTAGGTGTTATTCCTGGAATAATCATCGGTTTGTGTATGGGGTTATACGCGCCAATCCGCCATTTTATTTCTCCAATTATTATGGCGTTGATGCCTATTCCCACACTTGCATTATTACCGATTATTTTAATCATTTTTGGTATTGGTGAAGTGTCGAAAGTTGTTACCATTGCGGGTAGTGTCTTCTTTCCAGTTGTGATCAATACCGTAGCTGGTGTTATTTCGATAGACTCCATTTATTTGGATGTGGCGAAGAATTATGGAGCAAGCAGTAAGGATTTCTTTTTGAAAATCGCTTTACCTGGTTCGCTTCCTGTCATGCTGGAAGGCATTCAAATGGGGCAGGCAATTGCGTTGCTTACCATTGTCGCAGCAGAAATGATGGGCGCAAATTCAGGGATTGGTTATTTGATTTGGACGTCCTACAGTGCGTTTTTATTAAAAGAGATGTTTGTCGGATTAATCCTGATTTCGTTCTTTGGATATATCTTTTCATTATTATTACGTGGCTTACAACGAAAGTTAGTTCCGTGGAGGTGACGACGTGAGATCAAAACCCAAAATATCAATCCATGAGTTGACGAAAGTATTTTACAAGAAAGAAAATAGTGTCACTGCACTTGAAAATATCTCGCTCGATATTGAAGACGGGGAATTTGTGTGTCTCGTTGGTCCGAGCGGCTGTGGAAAAACAACGTTACTTCGCATTCTGGCGGGTCTTGAAAATCAAAGTTCAGGAGATTTTACCATTGAACCCGGAGATGAAGATCGACCGAGTCAATCGATGGTGTTTCAGGAACGTGGCATACTCCCTTGGCTGACGGTTGAGAAAAATGTAGCGTTCGGACTGACGATGCGGCACTTGCCAAAATCGATTGTAAAAGAACGAACAACGTATTTTTTGAACAAAGTGGGTCTTGGGAAATTCGCCAAAATGTATCCGAAAGAGCTTTCAGGCGGCATGAAACAACGTGTCAGCATCGCTCGGGCGTTTGCTAATGACCCAGAAATCTTATTGATGGATGAGCCATTTGGAGCTTTAGACGAACAGAATAAATACATTTTACAAGAAGAATTATTGTCGATTTGGTCGGAAACAAAGAAAACGGTGTTATTCATCACACATAGCATCGACGAAGCATTGTATTTAAGTGATCGTGTATTACTCATGAGTGCGCAGCCAGGCAAAATCGTGGCAGAAATGAAAATAGATCTGCCTCGTCCAAGGAAATTAGAAGACTTTCGCTCGAATCCGGAAATGGCTTCGAAATTTCTGGAAATCTGGCGTCACTTGCAAGTAGAAGTACAAGGATCAAGATTGTAATCGAGGAGTGAATAGATGAAAAAATGGTTAGGCATGTTGGGCGTTTTGATTTTACTTGTTGGGGGTTGCTCCAATAAGGAAGCAGTGAAAGTGAATGACGATGTAAGTAAAGATAATCCTTCTGGTGATTTAGCACCTTTAAGTAAGAAAACGAAAGTAGTCATTGCAGAAGACGGTTCTGCTTCTGGGGCAGGCTTTTATATTGCTAATGAAAAAGGTTATTTTGCTGAATATAATATCGAAGTGGAATTTGCAACATTCGCGAATAGTGACGACATGTTGCCAGCATTGGCATCAGGGGATGTGGATATTGCTGGAGGTATTTCCTCAGCTGCCTTCTTTAATGCGATTGCCCAAGGAATCGATGTGAAAATTGTTGCCGATAAAGGCCATAATGAAAAAGGGAAGTCCTACTTCACATTTGTAATAGGTGCTGATAAACAGGATGAAATCAAAACATATAGTGATTTAAAAGGAAAACGCATTGCAGTTTCAGGGGAGCATGGAGTTGACGATTATATATACCATCTGATGCTTGACCACGCAGGTCTGTCGAAAGATGACGTCGAGTTTGTTCTTATGCCGGATTTCGGAAACATGATGGCAGCCATCGAAAACGGCTCCATTGATGCAGCTTTGAATATTGAACCTCTAATCACGCAAGGCGTTGCCGAAGGTATTCATGTTCGATTAGGTGATGCAACCGACTTTGCACCGGAAGCTCAAATTGCCATGGTATTAGGTTCACCGCAGTTCATGAATGACGAGCAGGACGTGTCCTTACGTTTCATGGCAGCTTACTTGAAGGGTGTAAGAGACTACAATGATGCCTTCAAAAAAGGCGAAGGCACAGATGAAATCATCGACATCATGACAGAATACACTGCTTTAAAAGATGCAGCTGTTTGGAAAGATGTATTTGTCACTGGACTTGATCCAAATGGCAAAATGTTCACAGATGATATTCGTGATCAGTACGAACTGTATAAGAAGAATGGTGCAATTAGAGGCGAGTTTGATTTTGATGAAGCCATTGATACAGACATTACGGAAAAAGCAGTTAAAATCATTGGAAAATATGAATGATAAATTTCAGTCCATGACGAGTTGCCATACGGCAGCTTTCATGGGCTTTTTATTGGAAAGAAACTTGAAAGATGGGTTGAAAGATTTTGTTTGAGGAGTATGATGTAATAGGAGTTACAGAACAAAATGAAAGAAGATGAAAAAATGGATGCACATTTCTTTGGCATACTACTTGAAATTATTTTGATTAATATCGTATTAAGTGGCGATAATGCCGTCGTCATTGCGCTAGCAAGCAGAAAATTATCCGAAGACAAACGCAAGAAAGCCATTTTCATTGGAACAGTTGGTGCACTTGGATTGCGTGTAGTGCTAACATTTGCAGCTGTCTATCTTTTGGAAATCCCGTTTGTAGAAATTATTGGTGGATTATTGTTGTTATATATTGCATTTGATTTAATTAAATCTGCTAATGAAGATCCAGATTTACACTCCTCAGCGTCGCTGTTCGGCGCTATTCGTACGATTATTTTTGCTGACTTAGTCATGAGTCTGGATAATGTACTGGCTATTGCAGGAGCTGCAGAAGGAAATATCGTCTTGATTGTCATTGGACTGGCTATTAGTGTGCCACTGATTATTTTTGGTAGTCAGCTCATTATGAATCTAATGGATAAATACCCGCTCCTTGTGTGGGCGGGTTCGGGCATCATTGCCTATACTGCTGGGAAAATGATGGTTGATGATAAATATGGCCATTTATTTGTAGAAAGTACTTGGCCAATTCTTGAATATATCATCCCGATTGCTTTTGTGTTATTAATTGTTGGGTTAGGTACTGTAGTCAAAAAAAGACAGCAAAAAGAAGTTCTTACTAAATAAAAATGAGCTGCTCCTTCGTGATTGGAAAATCACGGGTAGCAGCTCATTTTTTTTTTATGGAGAGCAGTTATTTTGAAATATATCCTTTTTTAAAAACACATTTAGATGTGTGCATTTTTGACTCCTATATTCACATATTCTTAGTGATACCAGTGTGTATTTTATTTCTATTTGAAGGCTTCAAAACTTAGGAGTATGGGTAATGAAAAGAGGAACTTTATGATAAACTTAACGTACTATTTTCTTAATTTTCCAACTTCATATATAGAGAGGGTGTTTACATGTTTACTACGTATAAAGTTAAGCCGTTTTTTGATGAAATGTTGAAGGCAAGCGGAAAACCTAAGGACCATTATCAAAAATTTTATGAAATGCTCCATAATTTTTCTGCTGATGAATTGAAAGAAAAACATGAAACAGCCCAATTATCGTTTTTGAGACAAGGCATTACTTTTACTGTCTATCATAATAATGTTGGCGCTGAACGCACAATGCCTTTTGATTTTGTGCCGATCATCATCCCTCCAGAAGATTGGGAAACAATTGAAAAAGGAATGGTACAACGTACAAATGCACTCAATTGTTTTTTACACGATGTATACAATGAACAGCAAATCATTAAAGACGGGATAATCCCTAAGGAACTGGTTGTGGACAACCCTCATTATTACGTTAAACAAGTACAGGGAATAAAAATTCCATTGAATAATCATATATTTCTTGCCGGAATCGATTTAATCCGGGATGAAAATGGCAAATACTTAGTACTGGAAGACAATTTACGAAACCCTTCAGGCATTTCGTATGTTTACCAAAACCGCTATGTAATGCGTCAGGTATACCCTGAATTTTTTGCAAAACATTCCGTTCAGACTTTGGAGCATCAAGTGACTTATTTACACGAAGCCATTATGGACCATGCTCCTGAAGGTATAGATAATCCTCGAGCAGTTCTACTTACTCCGGGTATTTATAATTCGGCTTACTATGATCATGTGTTTCTGGCACAACAAATGGGTCTACACCTGGTTGAAGGCCGTGACTTATTCGTCTCCGGCAACATTGTTTATATGAAAACGATCCGTGGTCTTGAAAAAGTGGATATCATTTATCGTCGAATTGATGACGACTTCCTGGACCCACTGGCGTTCAGGGAAGATTCAATATTAGGCGTTGAAGGTTTGCTTGAGGCTTATCGTCAAGGAAATGTGGCTATTTTGAATGGAATTGGCAATGGAGTGGCGGATGATAAAGCGATGTATGTCTACGTGCCAGATATGATTCGTTACTACTTGAAAGAAGACCCAATTATTGATAATGTCATGACCTACCGTCTTGATCATGCCGAACAGCGGGACTGGGTGCTGGAACGATTACACGAATTGGTCGTTAAAAATGTAGGAGCTTCGGGGGGGTATGACATGCTTGTAGGACCGCATGCAACCTCAATGGAAATCGAGGAATTCCGTGAAAAAATTCTTGAAAACCCTCATCAATATATTGCACAACCGACGATAAAGTTATCGAGAGCTCCTTCCTATCAAGGGGAAGAATTCTATCCTTGTCACGTGGATTTACGAGTGTTTGTCATGAGAGGAAAAGAAACACATGTATTCCCAGGGGGGCTTTCCCGAGTAGCACTGAAAAAAGGATCCCTCGTTGTGAATTCATCGCAAGGTGGTGGTGGTAAAGATACATGGGTTATGAAGTTTGGAGGGATGAGCTAATGTTAAGTCGTGTAGCAGATTCACTCTATTGGATGGCACGGAATATTGAACGTACAGAGTCAAACGCGCGAATTTTGGACGTTCATTTAACACAGATGGTTGAGACTTCGAGTGAAGAATTGTTAGACGGTAAACACTGGAAAATAATGTTTGAAGCGTGTTCAACTAAAGACGAACTAGATAAGCTAAAAAGTAGTGAAGATGTTCAAGATGAAGATTATATTCGTTTTATAGCCTTCCATACAGATAATTTTAATTCAATATACAGTTGTGTTCGGGTAGCCCGGGAAAATGCACGAATCAGTAGGGATCACTTGCCGAATGAACTATTTGAAGTTCTGAATGATCTGTATCTGTTTACCATTCAAGCAGAACAGGAAAGTTTTACGATTCATCACTTACGCACGTTTTTGCGTAAAGTGAAATTGACGTGCCTGACTGCCCAAGGGATTATTGAATCTGGTATGTCCCGCAGTGTCGCATATCGCATGATGAAAATTGGGAAGTGGTTGGAACGTGCAGAAAAAACGGCACGTATTTTAAACGTGGTATGTGAACAGACACGGGAAACCCAGTTGTTTTACAAAGGCGACGATTACTATGCATGGTTATCGGCACTTCGCATGTTGAATGGCTATGAAGCCTATTTGAAAGTAAACCGTCCCAAGATGGATCCGAAGACCATCTTAACTTTTTTGATTACTGATGAGTCGTTCCCGCAGTCGATTCATTACAATATCAATCATGTAAGGGCAGCCATTGATATTTTGGAGAATGCAAAAGTTGCACATTATTCTTCCGAATTATATTACGCCCTTGAGAATGTGAAAAATGAATTTGATGAAATGTCCATTCAAGAGTTAAATTCTGATGATATGCTGGCATTTCTAAACAAGTTCCAAAATAAATGCAATGAAATAGGACAAATTTTCTCGAAGACTTATTATTTAATTGAACCAATTGGTACGCAACGACAAGTTCAATTTTTAGATTTTCCTCAACCACCGATTACAGAAAAAGCTTCCTCCATGAAGTACAAAATTGAACATACCAACATTTTCGATTACGATTCATGGGTGGATCAAAGTATGAACTCAATCCGATTAAAGCCCCGTACGGATGAGTGTCAACGATTGCTGTCATATCGAACGGATATTACTCCGGTTGCTCTTACGAAAGAACATGTGGATATTTGGGGGAACAGTGTAGAATCATTTTTTATAGCGGATCATCATAAGCATTTGGAAGTTAAGGCAACTTCCGTTGTTAGCATTCAAAAGAGTCCTTGGATTCACCGCATTGACTATTCACCGGAAATGTATGCGATTTTCCATTCCGATTTATTCAGCAGTCACTATTTAGCTTATTTAAGTAATACGGCATACACCTATTTAACTCCAGAACAAATGGAACAAGTCGATAAGGATATCGGACAGATGGCCAATCCTGTTCAATATGCAATTGATGTTATGGGTTATTTGTTCAATCGTTTTACGTATGACGGTTCCTCGACAAATGTTTCAACAAAAGCGTTGGAATCCTTTGATTTGAAGAAAGGTGTTTGCCAGGATATTTCTCACGTCATGCTTGGAATACTTCGTGCTAAGCACATTCCGGCAAGGTACGTCAGCGGATATTTGTATGTCGGAGAAAATTCGGCATTAGTTGGGGACGCAGCAAGCCATGCATGGGCTGAAGTCATGGTACCCGGTATTGGCTGGGTAGGACTAGATCCAACAAATAATGTGGAAGCACTTGAAAACCATATTCGGGTTGGCGTCGGTCGAGATTACGGGGATGTCAGTCCGGTGCAAGGGATTTACCGAGGTGGCAGCCACGAGCTTGATGTGAAAGTATCCGTCAGTTTAATCGATCAATAACAAGAAGCCTTGACGACAAAATGTGCGTTAAGGCTTTTTTGTATTTTTTTCAGCCACTGGGAACCGTGATTTAGGTGAGCGAGGCTTTGTTGGAAAAATGGGGCTCTTAGTTAGAATTTAAATTAAGGAATTTGTATTAACCCCATCGTGATTTTTCATTTTAGAGCCAATATCGAAACTCTCCTGGCCGCCATACATGGCGATTTCTTCTTATTGAAAATATCTGGGGTGAGTTTGCTTGAAAAGAAAAAAATATGATTATGCCGCATATTTCAGGCAAAAGTAGTGTGTTTGTGCCGATTCCTCCGAAGAACTTACATAATAAAAGCCAAGTAGCATGAATCATGAATGCTACTTGGCTTTTGGTTATTTGTTATCTTTAAATTCTTGGTCGTCCCCGTCGGAAAATTCAACTTCTAAATCGAATTCTTTGTACTCTTCCACGCCAAAGGCCTTTGCCACTTTTTTAATGACTTCTTCTTTACTCATGTCTTTCGTAAGTGCAAGCTCTTTAAAGAGTGGTTCAAGCTTTTTATAAGCTTTATCTCCTGACAAATTTAACGATTCCAGTTTATTCATGTACTCCGCTTCAGTCTCGGATACATCCACGTCAAACGAAACATCAATTGCGTCTTTCTGATCTGCCGTATCTATATCTAAATCGAAAGAACGGAATCCAAATTCACTTTCAGCTTGTTCCCCGGTAGGTCCATCTTTCACTTCCTCCTTTTCTCCGCATGCGCTTAACAGCAAAGCAGTCGTTAATAGGAAGGGTCCATAAAAAGCATGTTTTTTAGTTTTCATGATTTGTTCTCCTTTCAAATTGTTGAGTTGGTTTAGTTTAGTACATTATGAGTATCCCTCAAGGACGAAAATTTTAAACTGTTTGTACGTAGGCAAGTTATGTGCAAATCGGTTTGAAATTCGAGATAATAGGAAAACTAACTATTGAAAGGATGATGATTGATGGCAACCTATACAGAAATTACAACAATTCCAGAGTGGGAAAATATTCTTCAACAATCAAAAGAAAAGCCTGTCTTACTGTTCAAGCATAGTACTACGTGTCCTGTGAGTGCTGCTGCTTACCGCGAATTCACTTCATTTGAAACGGGTGTTGACGCTTACTTAGTGAAAGTCATCGAAAGTCGTCCAGTATCGAATGAAATCGAAAGTAATTTAGGTGTTCAGCATAAATCACCACAAATTTTCATCGTGTCGAATAAAGAGCCAGTCTGGCATGCCTCTCACTGGAACATTACCGAATCAAAAATTGGTCAGGCTATTCAAAGTACCCAAGGATAAGATAAAAAACGAAGCCCACTCACTCGAGTGGGTTTTTACTATTCAATTAGTAAATTACTGAATATTCATGCTTTCCACTTGTGTTTATAGTAATATTCTCTTACAGAGCAATAGTTAACAATAATAAACTGAGGATGTGCACACTTGTGGATGATATTTTAAAAGTAGGTAAATATTTGGTGGATCATGCAGAAGAAATTGTTACAGAAATGATGGATTCTGCACTTGAAAATGTGGAATTTGAAGTAACAGATGAAATGATTCAGCAATCAATCAAAATCAATGTCGAATTTTTGACGTTATTGGTTGAGTCATTTGAAGATAGCAATGAAGTAGCTGCTGCGGAATTGGTCAAATGGAGTAAAAAGAATGGAGAACAACAAGCTGCCATGCTTTCTCAATTATCGACAATGATCAAACCTTATGCAAAAAATCGTTTGATGTACTTGGAAAACATTAATAGAATTTCGATGGAGCATGGTTTATCGACGGAAGATGTTTTGAAAATCAACAATCGTATAAGCTATCTACTGGATGTCAGCATGATTGAAACGATTTTTGCATATGAGGCTTACCGTGATGACCAATTGAAAGATCGCCAAAAAGAAATCAACGAATTGTCTGCACCAATCGTACCAATCCAGCATGGTATTGCTGTTTTACCTTTAATCGGTGTTATTGACTATTCCCGAGTCCAGCATTTATTGAACAATGTTCTACCGACTATACCAACGCTAGACATAGATCATTTAATTATCGATTTTTCTGGTATCTTAACGATTGATTCAGAAGTAGCCCAACATATTTTCACGATTCATAATGTGTTGCAATTATTGGGTATTCACATCATGTTTACTGGAATTCGGCCGAATTTATCAATGGCAGTAGTTCAAGCAGGAATTGACTTTACTTCATTCAATACATATGGCAGTGTGAAGCAGGCAATTGAAAGCTTAAGATAAAGGTTGGGAGGTGAAATGCATGGTGAAATTGGTAAAACCAAGTGTGGACTTGAAGAAGGCTTATATGTCTCTCTATGAGGAATGGAAAGAAAGCGAAGAAGAAATGATTCCTTGGGTAATCGGTAAAGACCCCACAGATTTTGAAGGGATGGTTTCGTCTTTACTGGAATCTGAAAAAGGGATTGGCTTACCCGAAGGATGGGTGCCTGATTCGACCTACTGGTTAATTGAGGAGGAATACCGCATTCTAGGAGTGGTCAATATTCGACATTCGTTAACTAATCACTTGATGAACGCTGGAGGACATATTGGCTATGGTATTCGTCCATCTGAACGCCAAAAAGGATATGCAACAGAAATTCTGAGATTGGCTCTTGAAAAAACAAGAGAGCTTGGTATCAATCGTGTATTAGTCGTATGTGATGCAATTAATATCGGCTCTGAAAAAACCATCCTAAAGAATGGTGGCGTCGAAGACAACGACTTTGTTGAAGATGATGGAAATGTGATTAAACGTTATTGGATTGGCTAAAACTTTCTCTATAGGTGAACTGTGTTTAACTGATAGATTTTTAACGTTATTTGTGATAGCATTACACTCTAAAGAAGTGAGGACGTGACTGAATATGATTAAGATTGAAATGCCAAAACCAGACTTAACGATTGTTCAACGTGAACAAGACCGATCAAACGACGAGCCAGAAATTCCATCAATTTATGGTTTCATCGACTTCCATCAAATTGCACGAGACAAAGGCGGTATCATCATGTTTTACAACAAAACAGATGAGCTTTTGTTTGTTGGGAAAGCACGTAAAGTAAGACAACGTGTAAAAAAACATTTTGAAGATAATGTTTCACCACTTAAAGAGCACCGTGATGAAGTAGCGAAAATTAAGATTTTCTATGTTGATGATGCAATGGAACGTGAAATTTATGAGACGTATGCCATCAATAAATTTGTTGCGAAATACAATGTCGATAAAAAGTTTACACATTAATTATTGAAAGCTGTCCTGTAAAGGACGGCTTTTTTTATTGTTTAATATTTGATTTCGCATGCGGTTGTGAGACGTTTATTGTTAAATGCCTCATTTTAACTAATTAATTGATCCAATTTGATTGATAATTTTCTCCTCATACATGATTTTCTATTTTCAAAGTTTACCACAAGAGCATTCGATAGTTACTTTTAAAGTAATTATTTTTACTGTAAAAAGAAAAAACTATTGCATTGTAAAGTAATTTAAATTACTATTAAAAGTAACAAGGGGGGATTGAATAATGGATAATATTCGTTTAAATGTCGCTTTACTCAGAAGAAAAGTTCCAAATTTAACAACCGCAGCGAAATCAATTGGCATTCGGCCAGCAACCGTGTCTAATTTATGCACAGGAAAAATTGATTTAGGAAAAGCGGAGGTTCGCACTTTGGTTGGTCTTGCATCACTTGCTAATTGTTCAATAGACGAATTAATCATTCGAGGGGAGAAATTGAATATGATTGAAACGCAAATTAAGACTTTGGATTTCTTTGCACCGCTTGTAAAAGGCGGTACGACAGGTATAGTGGCTCGTCCAGGCATGGGGCAAGTAGTGATCCTGGCTGAATTGATGCATCGCTTTAAAGATAGCGACCTCACTACAGTCTTTTTACTGCCGAAAGGGAGTCATCCTGAACTTCAAGGGACAACTGAATTGGCTGATGTCGTCACAACTACGATCAATGAAACATACTCGACTTTAACTTCACAAAATGGAGAAGTGATATTCATTACAGACAAGAGTTATATCGTGTCTGGTGAACTGTTGGACTTACAGGAAAAACTAGTTGCAGAACGCGTGCAAAATGTAACAACCATTCTTGTAGATTTATCTGGGGAAGTGGTGGATGAAGACATGCCATATGGTCCACTTGAAACGTTGTGGCAACTGGATGCGGATTTGGCAAGCCGTCACCAATACCCAGCTGTCCACCCGATTTATTCAACTTCCTCGATTTTGGAAGGGATTGATTTGGACCAACGTCATTTTAATTTGAGACAGCGTGCACAAAAATTGTTGCGTCGCTACCGTGAATTGCGATCAGTAGTAGCTGTGCATGGCAAGGAGAAAATTCCTGCAGCCGAGGTGGAAACATATCAACGGGGAGAACGGTTGGAAGCATATTTCACGCAACCATTTTTTGTAGCAGAATCTGTTACGGGCCAAAAAGGAAAGACTGTGGCATTGTCACAAACATTGCAAGACGTTGAAGCCATTTTAGATGGCAAAGCGGATCAACTTTCAATAGACGAGCTGAAATACAGTGGAAGTTTAACGTAATGAAAAAGAGTGGGAATATCCCACTCTTTTTTTGTGTACATCTCAAGTGATTATAGAATTGCTAGGTCGTCCGTGGAAAGAGAGCAGAGTCCATCTTTTATTTAAGCTAAAGCTGATTTTTAATAAGAGTACTTTTACGACGAGCAACCGCAGGAGCAATCTTTTAGGCGACGAGTAACCGCAGGAGCAGCACTTTCGAAGAATGAGACCCCACAAGTATATTGCTCAAGCAGAACATGCATTCAGCCGAAATGTACGATAAACAATCCTCTTTATTAAAAATCAAAAGAAGTTAAAAGTGCCAAAAATAAAGGTAATGAGTCCGTGTTTAGCGAAATAGTATATAGTTAGAATAATTAAACTATTAACTAAAGGGGAGAAACTCAGATGACGTTCAAAGTTCAACGAATAGAAGATTTGAAGAAAGTAGACGTATCGCAGCTGGTAACAGAAAGTGAAGAAGAAGGTTACCGTTTCTTGACTCGTTTAGTACATGATTATGAAGATGGATCAAATACGTTCAACAAAGACGGGGAAGCACTTTTCGGAGTGTGGGAAGGTCCCGATAAATTGGTGGCAATCGGCGGCATCAATCAAAATCCGTATACGGAAAACAAAGATGAAGCTCGCTTAAGGAGATTTTATACACTCGGAGTTGCCAGACGACAAGGGGTAGGCTCTCAATTACTCACCGAACTTGTGAACCATGCCAAAGGCAATTTTTCAAAAATCACATGTCGTACTGAATCTGCAAAAGCAGATGCTTTTTACCGGGCGAATGGATTTGAAGAAACTCATGATACGCCTGATACGACACACGTGATGAAACTCGGTTAACCATCATGTAAAACCAGTATTTATTTGTGGAAAACAAAAACCTTTAAGAGGAACGGGATTGGCCGGCTCCTCTTAAAGGTTATTCAACGATTTCAAAGGTTTTTAGCATATGATGAAATCTTGCTCCATGTCCTTCAGCAGCTTCGAGGAAATAGTACTGCGTGATGACAAAACTTCCATCTTTCCCGTTACTGATGACGTAAGCATGAACGATTTTGCTGTTTGCTTCATTGCCTGCTGCACCGTGTAACTCAAATCCTTTTACGGGTTCCGTTACTTCTACAACATCCCGGAGCCCGGGAAAGTCATTTTTTAGCTCGGCTCCAAATTTAACAACAAGTTCTTCTGGTTTTTCATCGGGAACTTGCCTGATTTCCATCGTCACTTCCGGATAATTTTCAGGCACTGGGTAAACAGGGGTAATGATATCTGATTCCTCACCGTGGGTCAGCTTGTAGCGTGATTCATCTACATAAATCACATATTCCGAATCTTTCCCTTTATTTAACTGGACTTCAGTTTCTTCATCCTCTCCCTCGATGCTTTGAATCACTTCTTTCTCAGGGAGAAACATGTCTTTCATTTCTTTCATAAAAGCCGATCCTATATCCGTTTGCAAACTGAGTGCAATCAGCAATGCGGCAGTAAAAGTGATGAACAGTGGAATTGCCTTATTCCTCTTTTTCACTTTGCTCATTCTTCCTTTCATGTTTTTAATACTACATTTGACTTTATTTTGGCAAAAAAGTTTTAATCTATAGAAAATAATTTATTAAACGGGGGCTATGCTATAGAAAGCTGTTGAAATAGAATAAAAACCGAGGAAGTGCATTTGACCTTGCTTGCCGCACGAACGTGAAGTTTGAGTCCAACAAGTATGTGGTTTTTATGCTTGTTGGCTCAGGTGACTAGCGCAAATGTGCGTTTAACAATACCTATAAAAAATCGGAGTGATATTAATGGCAGGTGTAACAGGAATTGGTGGAGTGTTCTTTAAAAGCGAGGACCCAATAGCCTTGCGTAACTGGTATAAAGAAAAATTAGGAATTGATTCGGATGAGTACGGCAAAATGTTTCTGTGGAATTCTGTAAAGCCACCTGGTATAGGGAGGACGATATGGGCGCCGTTTAAAGAAGAGACGACTTACTTTGAACCATCACAGAAGCAGTTCATGATTAACTTCCGCGTAGATGATTTGGTTGAATTGGCTGAAGAACTTCAAACGAAAGGTGTCGAAATCCTAGCACCTATTTTGGAAGAAAGTTACGGGAAATTTGCACACATTTTAGATTTGGAAGGAAACAAAATCGAATTGTGGGAACCTATTGGTGAAAACATTGTAGATTTGGCTAATGAAGAGACAAGTTGAAAAATTAAACCTCGGCTATGCGACCTTCGGTATATTTTCTTGTTATTGGTTACATTTGAGCGAAATGTATGCAGAACAAAAGAAAACTAGAATCATTCGACAAAATGTCGCTTGTTCTAGTTTTTTTGTTGTTTTATGTTGAAGTAGATACGAATGAGGGCAATGAGTACAAGCAGTCCTGAGCAAACCCATACAAAAAGCATGGAGAGACCCAAACCGATAGTTGCACCGATAGCGGGACGAGATTGTTCATCAAACAGGGAATAAATGAAAGGCCCGCTAATGCCTATAAATAAAGTGATGGCGACAAGCCATCTTTTTGGAGACATCAGAGTGCTGGAAAAGAGAATGGTACCTAGTATAAGGGGAATCAGCGTTTGTAATAATTGAATCATTGTTTGAATGGGATCGGTCATTACGAAGCTCTCCTTTCTTTTATCCATTATATGTTTGATATACCAATCTATGAAGGCGTTATTCAAAATAATAGAGAAAGAGGCTGACTCACTATTGAGTCAGCCTCTTTCTCTATATACCCTCTAAACTCATTAATGCTTCTTCGTATTCCATTAATGCTTCATCGAGTAATTGAAGTCCTACATCAATTTGTTCTTTTGTGACGATTAACGGTGGGATCATTCGGATTACTTAAAGTGGCACTTCTCCTAACACGATGTCCGGTCGCTTCTTCAATCCATTTTTCTAACATGAACTCACTCCTGAAATATACTCCTGTTATTTTTGAAGAACTTTCCAGGAAGCGCGTGAAATTTCTTCGAGTTCTCCCGCATCGAGTTTAAACGTTAATGCACCGACATTATCTTGTGCGTGATGAACTTTAGTGGCACCGGGAATCGCAAAAACCGTTTCTCCATGATAATGGATAGTCCAGTTCAAAGCTACTTGGCTGGCACTGACATTGTATTTTTCACCAATGGCATCCAGTAAAGTTATGAGTGGTTTAGATTCTGCCAATCCTATTTCCTTGAATTTGCGTTGAAATCTACGAGGTCCTTTGGCATCGTGAATCAATGCAGGATTATCATGAAACTTCCCAGTTAGTATTCCTTGCTCAAGTGGCGAGTAAGCAATGATGGAAATGCCTAATTCCTTCGCGCGATCCAGAACTCCGTTTTCCTCCATACGTCGGTCCAGCAAACTGTATTTCACTTGATTCGAAGCCAGTGTCAGTCCGTTTTCACTAAGAATCCGATGGGAATTGACCATTGCAGAAGCGTTGAAATTACTAACGCCGATATGGTTAATATGACCAGCTTTTACTAGCTCGATCATTGCCTGCATTTGCTTTTCAACGGATGAGAGTGAATAGGGTTGATGAATTTGGTACAAGTCAATCCTGCGATTTTGAAGAGCCTCTTTACGATTATTAATCGTTTTCGGAATGGAACTTGCTGTTCGAAGCATAGGCCACCATTTAGTCGCAATTCGAGCTTCTTCAGGGCTTGCACCTATATTTTCAAGCGCTTTCGCTAAAATTCTTTCGGACTCACCGCCACCATATACTTCAGCTGTGTCAAACCAATTGATGCCGCCATCCAATGACGTTTTAATGATGTTTTCCGTAAGTTCATCTTCCAGTGCTCCCCAAAATCTGCCAACGACACCTGATCCTTTACTGAATTGCCAAGTCCCTAGTCCAAGGGGGGACAGGTGTAAATCTGTTTGGCCGAGAGTCCGCTTTATCATAGTATCTTCCATATATATCAGCCTCCAAAAGGGCATATGATTTATTAGTTCCAGCTCCAAGCGCCAGTGTCTGGCTAGAAAGAAGCTTTTCGCTTTTATTGTAAAAGTGTACCATTTAGTCTCTTAAGATAGCGAATATGTAGCGGTTTGAAAGTTTCAATGAACTGTCCCATAATAGAAGATATAAATGATTAATTAAAGGGGGAAACACAGTGAAAGATGATTTGGAATTTGATCTGGAAATGGCAAGAGAATACGATAAAGGCATTCGCCGTGCTTTACCAACTTACGATGCATTGTTCCGGATGGTTCAGTCATTCCTTCGTGCGAATGTAAGCGACTCTGCAAACGTGTTGGTCATTGGAGCGGGCGGAGGAAATGAAATTGTGACCTTTGGAACAGCAAACCCTACTTGGACTTTCGCTGGGGTTGACCCTTCAGAAGCCATGCTTGAAGTCGCTATGCAAAAAGCGAAAAATGCAGGAATCGAAGATCGAGTGTCCATACACACAGGGATAATTGAACAAATCGAATTTAATGAAACATTTGATGCTGCCACATGTTTGCTTGTCCTCCATTTCGTTGAAACAGTTGAAGAAAAACTGAGTTTATTGAAAACAGTAAGAGAAAGATTGCAACCGGGAGCTCCATTTGTACTCGTATCGATGTTTGGTGATCAATCGAATCTAGAATTCGATGAGCGGATGAATTTATGGAAATCGATTTGGCTGGATTTAACTGATTTAACACAAGAAGATGTAGAGGCGATGGAAGAGTCGGTTCGTGAACTGTCATTCATACCTGCAACTCGGATTGAAGAACTCTTACAACAAGCTGGATTCGAGCGGGTAACACAATTCTTTTCGACCACTCTATTTGGTGGCTGGATTGCGCATGCAACAAAATAAAAGACAGGGCAGAGGCCCTGTCTTTTGCTATTCAATCATTTAATTCAATTCTATCATGTGGGAATTAACGGGCGAAACCGAATAAAACTTTGTTCATGCCGATTAAACTGAAGTTGATGCCCTTCAAATATTACGTCTCCTTCTAATCGATTCCAGAAAAGTATAATAGATTGCACCATATATTAGTATATATTTCTAAAATTCTTATAATCTCTCTTTATGCCGAGTAATTACTTCTGATTTAATTAAAACCGCCTTTGTTGTAAGGTTTCCAATCTCACTCAAAAGGGAACTTCAGTTGTAAGAGTAAATGTAGAGGAAGTGACCGTGATGAACACATCAACAGCACATGCGAAAGATAAAATGAGAGAAGCAAAACCTTGGGTACGGAGATTCGGGCGATTCGGCTATATGACAAAAGGTGTTGTTTACGGGATGATTGGAATCCTGGCGGCACTTGCTGCTTTCGGACCCGGAGGAGATACAACCGGAACTTCGGGTGCATTGCAATCCATTGCAGAAATGCAATTTGGAGATTTTGTTTTATGGGTCATTGGCATCGGCTTAATTGGTTATATCCTGTGGGATTTCATAAAAGCTTTTAAAGATCCTGAAAACGAAGGAAATGATGCAAAAGGTCTGATTAAGCGGACCGGCTATTTTATTAGTGGGATTATTTATGCGAATTTAGCTTTTGGGGCAATTAAACTGGCAAGTCACACTGGAAACGCTGAAGGTGGAGGCGAAAAGACGATTTCAGCCAAATTGATGGGGCAGCCCTTTGGGGAATGGATAGTCGGTTTAGTGGGAGTTATCATCATTGGTTATGGACTTTATGAGCTCTATAGTGGAGTCAAAGAAAAGTTTATGGATAAATTCAAAACATATGAAATGAATGAAAAAGAACGTAAAATAGCACGACTTTCAGGAAAAATCGGATTGATCGCACGTGGAGTGATACTGAGTATGGTAGGTTTCTTCTTTATCCGTACTGCCTATACGAATAACCCAGAAGAATCCAAAGGTCTGGGTGGGGCATTAGCAGAACTTGCCAGTCAACCATTTGGCCAGTTGATTCTTGCTTTGGTTGCTGTTGGCCTGATTTTATACGGTATTTATCAAATCATTCGTGGACGCTATCAGCATATGAATTTTGGCTATCACGGTAAATAAGAGAAAAGAACCGTTCACTTTTGTGAATGGTTCTTTTCATGTTCAAGTAACCATTCTTTTCGCCATGTTTCCCACGCAAATCCAGACAGAGATCCATTTTTTCCGACCACTCGATGACAAGGCACGATGAGGGCTAATTTATTTTTCCCGATAGCCGACCCAACTGCCCGAACTGCTTTTTGTCTATTAATTTGGTGAGCAATCTCGGAGTAGCTGCTCCGTTTACCAAATGGGATGTGGATTAGCTCATTCCATACTTCACTTTGAAAAATGGTGCCGTTCAACGATGGAATCGTAAAGTGTGTAAGTTGACCTTTGAAATAAGAGTCAATCTCATGAAGGAAATGTTTGACGATTTCATTTTCATGGGAATGCTTTTGTTCTTCTACGAACAATACAGATATAAGATTTTCCTGTGTTGCTAATACTTCAATGAGTCCAATTGGTGAATTCAAATAGCCTCTATACATATGAACACCCCCTAGTCCTATTATAAATAACTTCAGTTCTGTATGCTTTTCAATTGTTGGCATTCAATTTTCAGACAGAAGTATTGTGTTACTATAAAGAAAAAAGTTTTGATAAACGATTCTGTTTTTTATCGTACAGTTTGGTGCATGTTCAGCATGAGCCGACAAGTATGAAAGCCACATAAAAGGGGGCATTGCCCATGAAAGAATTTGAATGGATAGCCATCAGAAACAATGATAATCGCTTTGATGGTCAGTTTTTTTATGGGGTTTCGACAACACTTATTTTTTGTCGGCCATCATGCCCTTCCAAGTTGCCACTTCGTCAGCACGTCTCCATTTTTTTATCACAGAGTGCAGCCGTGGAGGCTGGGTATCGTCCATGTAAACGATGTTGTCCAGATGATGTGGCATTTGTTCAGCCGCGTTCACAAATTGTCAATCAAACCATCGAAATAATTGAAACACAATTAGCAGAACCTCTTACATTGAAAAAATTGGCTGAGCAACTATTTGTTTCTCCAACCTATTTACAGAAAGTATTTTCGAAAGAAATGAACGTATCACCAACACGTTATTTAATGAAAGCAAGAATGGATCTAGCAAAACAGCAACTCCTAACGACTGATTTGCAAGTAGGCGATATTGCTCAATCTGTCGGTTATCTGAATGCCGCCCATTTCTCAACAGCTTTCCATAAATACACCAATCAGTCACCAACACATTATCGAACGAAAGTTTAGTAAAGGAAGTACTTCTTATGCGCGTATACATATAATTGCCTTAAGTCTGATTTGGGGTTTATCATTCGTATTCATTTCAATTATTAGCGATTTCTGTTCATATGATAGTTGGATTGGTTGTCATACTGTGTGTAGTGTACTTAACCACACGTCCAAAACTCACTTTTCTGAAGTGAGTTTTTTTAGTGTGACGAAAGAAGTGAAAACTCCAGTTTGTTTACATAACCTTCAATCACTGCACATATATAGAAATAGACATTCGACAGAGCGAATGTGAGAAAAGAACGTTTTTTACAATCATTCTAAAAATTACATAATATTCAAATTATTTTATGGTATGCTCTCTCCAATACTATTTTTAGGGGGAACGAAGTGTTGAAAGTGAAAAAGTATATTCTAACTCTTTTTATAGTGATGCTCGCTTTTTATCCATTTACGGATGGATCCAAACAACAAACGGCTATTGCAACAGATGAATATGCCCAATTAGGAATCAGCATTAATAAAATTCTTCAGGACGAACGACTTGACGGTGCCACGACAGGTGTGAGTATTAGGAAAGCCAACTCAGGAGAACTTATTTATGACCATTTTGGTGAAACGAGGTTGCATCCGGCATCGAATATGAAACTTCTCACAGGAGCAGCTGCTCTTGAAACACTCGGAGAAAATTATAGGTTCTCTACGGAAGTGTTGAGTGATGGCACTGTAAAAGAGGGAATGTTGTTGGGAGATTTGTACTTGAAAGGTAAAGGGGATCCTACGTTGTTAAAGAAGGACTTCGACGTATTTGCCAAGGATCTTGCGGCTCGTGGTATTAAGAAGATAAATGGAAACTTAATCGGTGACGATACCTGGTATGACGATGTCCGTTTGTCGCAGGATATAACTTGGACGGATGAATCCTATTATTACGCTGCACAAGTATCAGCACTAACGGCATCACCGAATGCAGATTATGATGCAGGTACAGTTATTGTGGAAGCACATCCAAATTCAATTGTCGGTGAACCGGCAAAGATTAAAGTATTGCCTGAAACCGATCTGGTAAACATCATCAATCGTTCTAAAACGGTTCCTGCCGGAGAAGTGAAAGACATAACAATTGAACGGCAACATGGATCGAACAATATCATTATTGAGGGAACAGTCCCAGCGGGCGGCACTGTCACCCGTGAATGGATTGCGATTTGGGAGCCTTCCTATTATGCGTTGGACTTGTTCAAGAAATCTTTGGAGGAACAAGGTATTAAATTTGTCGGTAAGTACAAAATCACGTTAGGCAAAACGCCTAGTGATGCTCAACTGCTGACTTTTAAAAACTCAATGGCACTGAAAGAACTATTCATTCCTTTCATGAAACTTAGCAATAACGGACACGCTGAAGTATTGGCAAAGGAAATGGGCAAAGTGGTTTACGGGGAAGGAAGCTGGGAGAAGGGACTTCAGGTGATAGAAGAGAATTCAGAGGAAATGGGTTTGAATATGGAAACAATCATGATCCGCGATGCTTCGGGCATGTCTCACGTCAATTTGATTCCTTCAAATGAAGTAACAAATCTTCTTGTGGCTGTACAAAATGAGCCATGGTACAACACATTCTTATCTTCATTGCCAGTTGCAGGGATAAGTGACCGTTTTACCGGAGGAACTTTACGCAATCGAATGAAAACTGAACCTACTGTCGGAAATGTGAAAGCAAAAACAGGTACATTGACCGCCGTATCTGCCTTATCTGGATATGCCACCACAAAAGATGGTGAGTTGCTGACATTCTCCATTCTGATTAATAATGATTTGGCAGCTGTGACGCCAATTGAAGACCAAATTGCCACAGCGATTGCAAGTTATACAAAACCTAAATAATCAGTAGCTTCCCACTCTAAAATGTGGGAAGCTATTTTTATGTAGAAATAATCAGAATAGAAGGAGAAATATATGTTAACGACAAAACAATTGCAAGACATTGAGACTCTTCAAAAAGAATGTGAAGCACATGATGGGATAAAACTGAAATTGAACTGGGAAATGCTAAGGACCCGTGATTTGGAGGAACGTGACTTTCTTTATTATGAAGAAAATGAACTAGTTGCATTTTTAGGGATTTACGCATTTGGTTCAACTGCGGAAGTATGCGGCATGGTAAAGCCGAGCGAACGCCGGAAAGGTCATTTTAATCGTTTGTTTCTGATGGCGATGGAAAAAGCGAAACAACAGAAATTTAAGAAAATTTTGCTCAACGCACCAGCTGGATCTCAGGAAGCAAAGTCCTTTTTGAATAAACATGAAGCCGTACCTGCATTTTCTGAACACCAAATGGAGTGGCAGGAAAGACCTCTTAACGAAGTAGAGGATGTGACTTTACGAGAGGCAAAGCATGAAGATCTGGACATGAGAATTCGTTTGGACGTCGAGGCGTTTGGTGTACTAGAGGAAGATGCTAAAGTGATGGAAAGCAGAATAGATAGCGATGAAGATACCGATATGTTAATGATCGAAGTGAACACTCAAACAATCGGGAAGATTCGCATTAAGCGTGAAGACGGGCAAGCATGGATATATGGTTTTTCCATTCTTCCTGAATTCCAGGGGAAAGGTACAGGTCGAAAAGTGCTCCAAAAAGTCGTCAAAGAACAAAGTATGCAAGGCCATTCCGTGTATCTGGAAGTAGAAACAAAAAATGCTCATGCCTTGAATTTATATGAATCCGTAGGTTTTAAAGTAGTGCATGCCCAAGATTACTATCTATACAAAAATGAAAACGACTAAGTCAGCCGTTTCCGCAAAAAAGACGAAAGGGCCGGAATGAACGGCTCTTTCGTCTGTACTGTATTAATAAGATTCAAGCATATTTGGTTTTTTGTCTGTCTTAAAGACAAGTACCTCGCTGGAAGGGTCGTATGAATCACCATAAAACTGCTCATCTTTAAAGGTATGGATATTTTCATAAGTCCACTTCATTGCGTTATAAATTTCTTCTTCATCCTGATCGGTAGGTGACCAATAGAGTATTTCAAGAACGGTATTTTCGCCGGTGGCTAAAGATCGACGAGTATAACCAATGCGGGATGCATGTTTGAAGTCTTCACGAGCGTAAAATTTAAGGCGTTTTTCAGTATCCGTATCTTCATAATTTACAGGTTCCACTTCAAGGAGAATTGCTTTGTTCTTTTCTTTTAATTTGTTCAGAAGTTTGCGACCTAATCCTTCACCGCGGGCTTCTTTTGACACAAAAAGATAATCCACAAATACAAAGTTTTCAAACTCAACGTACATGAGCACGTGTTTTGGACCTTCATCTTTTATATAAACATTACCTTTTTCAGTCAGCAATGTCTCCATATGTTCTTTTGATTTCATTTCTTCGACTGGAAAATATTGATTTAACTTTTCATACCAATTCATCTAAACTTTCTCCTCCCAAAATTATCTTTTGCCTGGAGTTTTTGTTTTGTTGCGCGAAAATAAGAGGAACAAAGTAGGCGAGAAAATCCTCGGTATTATGTTTACCCAAACCTCACAACTCTAAACATGTTTAATGAATGTCTGGTCCAGAAAAAAACATGACATAATTTCAAGTCCATTACGAGGCTTACCCCTATGTCTATTAAACCACCGCGATAATATTTCATTTTTATCATTTAAAATAATAACAACGGATCCCGGTAGGAGAAGGGAACGGTGACGGTGACCCATATGATGTCGAAGTTCCTCGTAATAATATGCCATTAGAAACGTCCTCACTTAACCATTTTCAAGTATGTATACCCGTTATTACCAAAAATAACTTATAATAAGAAAAACAAACATAATAGGACGTGAATGTATTGACGAAAAAGCTTTGGTTTCAAGTTGGGGTCGGGATTTTGCTGGCTTTACTTATTATAAGAATGTTTATTGAAGTTAAAGGGATATTTTCGCCGCTTGTCATTATAGGGCAAACCATATTTTTACCATTATTGCTTGGAGGGGTTTTATTCTATTTAACGAGACCTCTGCTTAATTTTTTAGAGTCAAAAGGCTGGCCGAGATGGACAAGTATTCTCGCCATCTTTATCGCGATTGGATTTTTCCTTTGGTTGTTCTCATTCATGATTGGTCCAGCAGTTACAAAGCAAGTGAATTCATTAGTAGAAGATGCACCAAAAATTACTAAAGATGTTCAAGCCATGGTTGATTATGCACTTGATCAAAAAAATCGTTTACCTGAATCGATAAAAGAATCAATTGATAATCAGTCTTCAAAATTGAATGACTTTGCACAAAGATTCGGTGTTGGGCTAATCACATTTATTCAAAGCATGTTCCAAGGGTTATTTTTATTGGTATTGATACCGTTTTTCCTTGTTTATTTATTGAAAGATCACGAGAAGTTCGCACCATTTGTTGCCAATTTCTTTAGTGGGGAACGGAAAACATGGATTCGTAAAACATTGGTCGATATTGATATCACACTGAAATCCTATATTCAGGGACAACTATTTGTAAGTTTTGCAGTTGGTATGATGTTGTTGATTGGATACTTGATCATTGGACTAGATTATGCACTCATTCTCGCTATTTTCGGGATGTTTATGAATGTCATTCCTTTCCTAGGTCCTTATATTTCTGTAATTCCTGCTCTTATTATAGGTTTCATTCAAGAACCACAAATGGCTATTTATGTAGCGATTATTATGCTGATTGCACAACAGATTGAAAGTAATTTAATTTCACCGAATGTCATGGGAAGAGCTCTAGATATTCACCCTTTGACCGTTATTACAGTCATTTTGGCTGCAGGAAATATTGCCGGGTTATGGGGGATTATTCTTGCGATTCCAACTTACGCAGTGATTAAGACGATTTTGAAAAATGCTTATGCAAGACGCGCGGAAATCAAAGAAGCTGCAACATCAACAGTTGAAGAAGAATGATGATAGAAATGTGAAAAAGCCGGATTCTCCAAAAGGAGAGTCCGGCTTTCGCTTATTCTGGATAACGTTCTTCACTTGAAGAAGTATCTTTTGAATGTCGTTTATTTTCTTCATCTTTTACTTTTTCATTTAATTCTTCAACAGGAACAGCATCCACGGTTTGCATGTCTTCATGCATATCGAAGAGGCTTTCCTTGTCAGTTTCTACTACATCTGGATTGTCTAATTTACGACCTTTTTGATTTTCACGTTCTTTATCGTCAAAAGGGTTGTTCGTCATACGAATCCACACCTTTCAAATGCTTATTTTCTCACCATATTTACTAACATGTGAGCCAAAGCATGTTGCTGATCTTTATCGCCAGACTTCCATAATTCTTGTAACAAGTTTTCTTCGCTGTTACGAGGCTCTTCATTATTTGCTAAATAGCCTGCTACTTTTTCAGCAGTCTTTGCTAATTGCTCTTCGCCAAGACCTAATTTTTCACCCATTGCTACTTTATCGCCTAAATAAGATTTAAAAGTTGAAAAATTCGCTAAGATTTCTTCTTTTTTTTCTGAACTTACATTATTTAATTCCTCTTGAACTTTACCTTGAATGTTTTCCATGTCATTGACACGCTCCTTTTCATCTTCTTAATGTTAGGTTTATCCTATTTAGTCATTGCTAAAACATCCCAATGTTCAAATGGGTATTTTTAACTATTGAAGAGGACAGAAACCGCATTTTTGCAATCCCGGAACATCTTTGGAGAAACAACATGTAGTTCGTACAGGAGAATTCAAAAGCTGTGCTGGCTCAAGGTCTTTTAAGTAGGCTTTAAATAATGAATGCTTGGCGATTCCTTCCCAAACGTTTGATAATTTTAAGATCTCCAAATCAATGCGAGCTTGCTTTTCAGTCGCAGGATTTCCAAGAAGAACAGAGTAGTGCCATAGTAAAAATCCAAAAACGTTTTCCCACAATGTCAAAGGAGAGACAGAAGAATGCTTTCGAATTTCTAGGATCAATGAATAAGTTTGTTCCTTCAATATTTTCTGTATGAGAGCTTCACGAGGAAGGCTCTCTACATCCATAAAGTCTTTTTTATCGATATACATACTGATACCCTTATTTCCATATTCAACATTAGCAGCAAACATCAATTCTTCAGGTTGTCCTAACCATAATTCATCGTAAGTAGCCAGCATGACAAATTGTGCCGATATAAACATCCCATAGCGTCGCATAAGGTAAGAAGCAGCAACCGTTTTGTTGCTAATACCCGTGATGGTTTGTACTACTGTCAGGAAATCAATGTTTTCCATTTGTTTACGTGTAAACAGTGGGTGAGCAGGAGGAATGATGTAAGTGCTATACATATTTAATTGTCGGATTTGATCGTTCGTTAAATTAGTCATAACTGTAGTATACAAAAAAATAACCGGTAAAGTGTTGACATATTTACTGATAATGATTATCATTATCGTATACCAAAGTCAATCTTTCTGAAAATTAGGGAAGAAGCCATGTCAGCGACTTTTCTCCAAATCGATGCTGATCATAAAAACACATTCTTAACCCCCCTCATCGTTAAGTTGTGTTAGTCAAGACTATGAATCCATGCACTTGTGCATGGATTTTTTTTTAACGTAGAATCCAAGCGATAGTTTTATTGAGTAGAGGATTTTGTTCTTCAACTAATGACCAGTAGCCGTAGTAGTCTCTAATATTAATGGGGAAGTAATATTAAATATGAAAATACGTGTTAGTTGAAAAAGGATATTTTTTGGAGTTCATTATCTACATAGCACAGAATAAATAATGAAATAAATACGCGCATTTCACTTATTGAATATGCAATTTTCAAAGAAAAAGAGGATTTTTAATGTTAAAATGTCGAATTAAGTAGTAGTAGCTTTTAGTAAGTTGTGGAATATTGTGGAAAAATATATGGATATAGAAATGTATCGTCAAATCGTTGAATAAATAATTTACAATAATTGTTTGCAAATATACTTATTTAAGAGGGATAAAATGAATTATTCGG
This sequence comes from Paenisporosarcina sp. P4_B8, assembly GCF_056402175.1. Taxonomy (NCBI): domain Bacteria; kingdom Bacillati; phylum Bacillota; class Bacilli; order Caryophanales; family Caryophanaceae; genus Paenisporosarcina; species Paenisporosarcina sp. P4_B8. Next base: position 124,303 of record NZ_JBFUHX010000001.1, read on the forward strand.
GTCAAGTTATTTTGGTGTTAATTTCGATAACATTTACTACCTTTCATAATATTGTGAATTATGAGGATTTTTTTACGATAGACTTTTTTATATTTACTTTTATTGCTTGGCTTGTTGGAAGGCAATATGATAAAGCTCGTTACTATGAAAAACAGGCACGCTCCAGTGGGGAAAGCTACAAAAGGTTGATTGATTCATTGCCTGAATCAGTTATTATCCATCAGGATAATAGGATTGTTTATGTAAATAAAGCCACTGTTTGCATGTTTGGGGCTTCCAATATGGGAGACATAATCGGAAAATCCATACATGACTTTTTTGATTCCGAGTACACAGAGCGTATTCATGAACGAGTAAAACAGGCAATGAAACAGAAACATCCGTTAAACAGTATAGAACACAGAATGAAACGTTTTGATGGATCGATGTTCATTTTTGAAGTTTCTTCATTGTATATCGTTTTTGGTGAAAAAGAGGCAATCCTTTCAATTGGAAAGGATATCACTATAAGAAAAGTACAGAACGAACAGCAACTCCAAAAGTCAGAAAAACTGGCTATGTTGGGTCAAATGGCAGCAGGTATAGCCCATGAAGTCCGTAATCCCCTAACTTCCATCAAAGGATTTATATATCTATTGAAGTCCAATGAGCTCAAAGATGAATATTTTGATATTGTAGAATCAGAGCTTGAACGGATAAATTCAATCGTAAGTGAATTCATGGTTCTCGCCAAACCAAGCGTAGCAACTTTTCTAGAACAAGACATTACGGTATTGATAAAAGAAATAGTAACCTTAATTAATACTCAGTCAATATTGAACAATGTTCAAATTTTTGTTGAGTTTGAAAGTGATTTGCCAATGGTGAGTTGCGATAAAAATCAGTTAAAGCAGGTTTTTCTAAACCTTCTTAAAAATTCAATCGAAGCCATGCCTCAGGGAGGAAGTATTGAGGTTAAGGTAAAGGAAAAAGAAGAAGACATGATTTCTATTCAAATTATTGATGAAGGTATCGGAATTCCAACAGAACGATTGCCAACACTGGGAGAGCCATTTTATACAACAAAGGAAAAGGGTACAGGTCTTGGACTAATGACCTGTTATAAGATAATCGAAAGTCATAACGGTAAGTTAACAATTGAAAGTAAATTAAATGTGGGAACAACGATAGAAATAATTTTACCTACTATTACCCAATCGTTATTGAAAGCATAACTAGCTAATACTAATTTGCAAATCCAATTAATGTAGAGAAACGATAATTTCTCAAGGGAAGATTGGCTTAAGCGAGTGCAAATCATATTCAAAGCTGATATATAGACATTTTAAAATAGCCCAATTCGGATGCGAATTGGGCTATTTTTGTATGCTTAATTTAGTTATTTGTACCAGATTAATGAACGGGATAATCGGCTTTTCACTTTAATCAATATTTATTCTAATAAGTATTATTCTTTACCATTTTTTGCTTTTGCAGCTTTTTCTGATGCAGCAGCTTTTTTCTCTTCGGCTTTAGCTAGAGCAGCAGCTTTTTTCTCTTCGGCTTTAGCTAGAGCAGCAGCTTTTTTCTCTTCGGCTTTAGCTAGAGCAGCAGCTTTTTTCTCTTCAGCTTTAGCTAGAGCAGCAGCTTTTTTCTCTTCAGCTTTAGCTAGAGCAGCAGCTTTTTTCTCTTCAGCTTTAGCTAGAGCGGCAGCCTTTTTCTCTTCAGCTTTAGCTAGAGCAGCAGTAGCTTTTTCATTTAATTCCTTCTCTTCATCAACTACAGGAACTTCAGTTTCAGGAGCTTCAACTACAGGAGCGTCAGTTGCAGGAACTTCAACTTTTGGAGTTTCAGGAAGTTCCGCTTCTGGAGCTTCTGGAGTTTCAGGAAGTTCTACTTCAGGAACTTCAGGTGTTTCAGCATTTTTCTCAGCCCATTTAGCTAATGCTTTATCAATGTTTTTTTGCAATGCAGCTTTTGCAGTTGGATTACTAATTTTCTCAATGTTTTTAGATAGTGCAAAAATATTGTTGGCAGTATAACCTGTTGGAACTAATGAAGCGATTTCTAAATCTTCAGCTGTAACAGTAGTGTCTTGAGAAACTTCTAAACTAGAATCTACTTTTTCAGTTTCGTTGGCCCAAACTTGTCCAGCAGAAGTTGTAATAAGTCCTGCAGCTAATATAGCAGCGCTTGCTTTTTTCCAATTTTTCATTTTCTTCACCTCTTAATAAATTTGCATCTCATAGACGCTAATACATTTTTCGAAATATATTAATATCTTAAGGGGGTAGAACAATAAATTTATTCGGAAAGATGAAGTAATTAAAAAAACACGCTTAGTCAGCGTGTGGGCAATAGGAGCATCTATTGGTATTAGGCATTTCTTTTAATAAACAACATGTAACTCGTTTATAGTCTTTCATTGCATCAAGGACTGATTGATTTTGCAAAAATTGCTTAAAAGGTGAACGCCTCATTTGCGGTTTCCAGGTGCTTTCTAGCAACAAAAATTCCAGATTAGTTGAGGCGTCCGTAACACCATCCTGAATAAGTTGACTGTAAACCCATATGACGTACCCCCATATATTTTCCCATAAAATCAACTTAGGGATCTTCGCCTGTTGACTAAAGAATTCAACTAGAGGATGACCATAGGTGTCCAGAACGAATCGTAAAGCTTGTTCTTCATCTTGCACTTTGATATAGCCTTCACTTGGTACTGTGAACTTAATTGTATAGTCGTCCTGAATAATACCAATGTGGTTTAAAGGTCCGGCAAAAACTTGCTTGTGTACCGTAATCGTATTGAATTGAGCTGCTAACAAGAAACCGATTCGGCGAAAAAAAACAGATGCAGCAACGGCATCCGTTGGTGCATCAGTTATGTCTCGAACAGTTTGAAGCATTCTGTTTATGCCATCTGCAGTATGAGCCTCACCGAGTGTCATAACGGGCTGACGGTCATCATCGACAAACACAGAAAGTTGTTTAAGACTATCCTTCATACTTACGCACCTGTAGAAACTCGTAATTCTGGTACTACACAGCGTCCCCGACCATAAGGGATGCAATGAGGTGTGCCGAACATTGGATCTTTTGAAACTTGGCATTCCATACCAAATACTGATCTAACTAAATCACAAGTAATGATATCTTCCGGTTTACCTTGAGCATGGACATCGCCATTTTTAATGGCAATGATATTGTGGGCGTATCGGGATGCTAAGTTCAAATCATGTAATACCATCACAATGGTACGATCTTTTTTCTCATTTAATTCAAACAGCAAATCCAAAATTTCAATTTGGTGCGTCATGTCCAAATAAGTCGTAGGTTCATCAAGCAAGATGAGGTCGGTATCTTGAGCGAGTGTCATTGCAATCCAAGCACGTTGGCGTTGGCCACCGGATAATGTATCAACGGCGCGGTCACGAAGATCGCTAATTCGCGTTGCTTCCATTGCGGCTTCCACTTTTTCTGTATCTTCTTCAGTCCAGCGCTTCAACCATGACTGGTGGGGATAACGACCTTGCTTCACCAAATCATGAACCGTCAGACCTTCTGGTGAAACGGGTGATTGAGGCAGTATGCCCATTTTTTTTGCCACTTCTTTGGAAGACATGCGGTGAACATCTTTTCCTTCCAATAGGACAGAACCGGTTGTCGGTTTCAATAAACGTGCAATGGAACGAAGCAATGTTGACTTTCCGCAGCCGTTGCTGCCAACAAAAACGGATATTTCCCCACGGGGTATATGTAAATTCAAATTTTCAAATAGTAAATGATCAGTATATCCAATTGAAAGGGATTCAGCTTTAACAGCAGTATGCATCATTGTAACCTCCATCTAACTGATAGGTGTTCTCACTTAAAACATCATACCATAAAACAAAGAATTAATGAGAATGATTTTCATCATTTACTGGAAAAGTCTTTACAAAATTGTGAAGTTGTCGGTGCAGGATAAGTAATCATGACCTACTTATGATGTTTTCTGCGATTCCCATAAAATATATGCCGGAAGGTGCAAAATTAGGTGACGTTTATTGGGAAATTCAATGTCATGGGAAATTCCATAAAAAAACAAGCACAGTCTGTCAGGAGGACAGTCAATGCTTGTTTTTTTATGGCAATATTAAGCTTGTCTTTCAAACAGTTGAATCATTTCAATCATGACTTTGGTTGCTTTTTCCATGTTATCGACTGAAATGTATTCATACTTTCCATGATAGTTTTCGCCACCTGTAAAGATATTAGGTGTTGGCATCCCCATATATGATAATTGTGAACCGTCAGTACCTCCACGAATTGGGATGACTAATGGATTAATTGATAGATTCGTCATCGCTTCATGTGCAATGTCGACAATTTCTTTTACAGGCTCAATTTTTTCACCCATGTTGAAATATTGATCATGCAGTTCATACGAAATTGCATTTGATCCGTATTCTGCTTTGATTTTTGAAGCAGCTTCTTCAAATAATACTTTCTTCGCTTCGAATTTTTCACGGTCGAAGTCACGTATGATATAAGACAATTTGGCTTCTTCTACATGCCCGTTGAAATTCATCAAGTGGATGAATCCTTCATATCCTTCAGTCTTCTCAGGCACTTCATCTGCAGGCATATAAGATTGGAACTTCATGGCGATGGTCAGAGCGTTGACCATTTTGTTTTTAGCTGAACCTGGATGAACGCTTGTCCCACGTGTGATAACTTTAGCACCAGCTGCATTGAAACTTTCAAATTGAAGTTCTCCAAGAGGTCCGCCATCCATTGTATAAGCATACTTGGCATCAAATTTTTCAACATCAAATTTATGTGGCCCACGCCCAATTTCTTCATCTGGAGTAAAGGCAACACGAAGTTTGCCGTGTTTAATGTCTGGATTATTAATTAGAAACTCCATAGCTGTCATAATTTCAGCAATTCCTGCTTTGTTGTCGGCACCTAGTAAAGTCGTGCCATCAGTTGTTATTAAAGTGTGCCCGATATAATTATTAAGCTCCGGGAAATCGTCAGGAGACATAACGGTTTCTTCGTTTAATCGGATGTCGCCACCTTCATAGCAATCGATACGCTGAGGGTTTACATTTTTACCTGTATAATCAGTTGCTGTGTCGACGTGAGCTAAAAAGCCGATTGTTGGCAATTCACGTTCTGAATTTGCAGGCAAAGTGGCAAATAAATAACCATTGTCATCAAGTGAAATGTCTTCCATTCCGATTGAAGACAATTCTTTTTCTAGTTCGTGCAATAAGTCCCATTGACCTGGTGTGGATGGACAAGTGGTGCTTTCAGCATCTGATTGTGTATCAATTTTGGCATAACGTACAAGGCGTTCGATTAATGTTTCTTGCATGGTTTCATCTCCCTTAGAAAAGTTGGTTCGGAGTTGGGCAGATATTGACCGACATGATGCGGGCCAGTAGTCTTTACCCCTTACCTCAGTTTAGCACTTTCATTCGGTTCACGGAATAATGATTGTTCTGGCCGAATGAAATTTTAACGACTTTTTAGTAAATTCGGAATAAAAAATAGATTCCCCAATTAATTGGAGTGAGTCACTTTTTTCTTTTTGATAACCGAAGAAACTCGTGGTTCCATCCCGGATCTCAAACGGTGTATATTCTCGCGATGCTTCCATAATGCGAGTAAGAAGAGTGCGGTGGTTATGACAATTGGCATAGTACTTTCTGTAATCAAAAAGGCTAAAATGATATATGTAATATATAAGAACAGTACACCGATTAATAAGTAATCTGTCACCAATGAAACGACAATCAGCAAGATAAGTCCAACCAATCCGATTCTCCAATCCAGTACTAACATCACTCCAATAACAGATGCCGTTCCTTTACCACCATCAAAATGCATCTGAAATGGATAATTGTGACCTATTACGACAGATGCCCCCACAAGAAATAATAGGACCCATTGATACTCCAAGGAAAGATCAGTTGATTCGAATATAAGACGCAAAAGGACGATAGCAAGTATTCCTTTACCAATATCAATAAATGCGACGAGTGCCCCGTATTTCCAGCCTAATACAATAGTGGCATTGGATGCCCCCGCATTCTTTACTCCCTGTTCCTTTACATTCACCCCAGAAAGCCGTTGCGCCACATTTGAACCGTGGAGACAGCCAATTAAATAACCTGATAGTAAGGTGATTAGCACCCATAATGCAAGATTCATATTCCCAACCCCTTTTTTTCACTAACTCTTTAAACGTTTAAGTGTTGGCAGAAGTTTCAAAAAATTATATAAATAATTCTTGACTATTTATGGATATTAAACATATACTGATTCTCAAGATGGAAAACTGAATCAAATACTCTTATCCAGAGTGGCGGAGGGACTAGGCCCTGCGATGCCCGGCAACCGGCAAGTGATTAACTTGCAAAGGTGCTAATTCCTACAGATTTCTTTAGTGGAGATCTGAAAGATAAGAGGAGGAACACGCACTTGTGAGCCCCTCTTCTTAAGCGAAGACGGGGCTTTTTTCTGTTCATAAAACTCCTCTTTCGCCTCCACGCTTCCATCTAAAACACAATCCAGGAGGGAAAACAATGACAAATCTTCAACCGGAAACTCTACTTTTACACGGAGGTCAGCAGCCGGACCCAATCACGGGTTCCCGTGCAGTGCCAATCCACAAAACAACTTCTTTTGTTTTCAGAGATACGGAACATGCCCAAAACTTATTCGCCTTGCAGGAAACTGGTCACATTTATTCACGCATCGGCAACCCGACTGTGGACGTATTTGAACAGCGAATCGCGTTATTGGAAGGTGGCACAGCAGCGGTAGCCCTATCGAGCGGCATGGCTGCGATAGCCTTCTCCATTCTGAATGTAGCAGGAGCCGGTGATGAAATCGTCGCTGCTGGCAATTTGTATGGTGGGACCTACAATCTATTTGCTAATACACTTCCACGGTATGGAATCACGGTGAAGTTTGTTGATTCCACCGATCCTGAGAATTTCCGCGGGGCCATTACCGATAAAACGAAAGCCATTTTCGGGGAAATCATAGGAAACCCAAGCCTTCATGTATTGGACGTAGAAGCTGTAGCTGACATTGCACACGAGAACGGAATCCCGTTGATTATCGATAATACGTTTGCAACGCCATACGGAAGCAACCCTATTGAATTCGGTGCGGATGTAGTCGTTCATTCAGCTACGAAATGGATTGGGGGACACGGTACGTCAATTGGCGGTGTCGTTGTGGATGCAGGTAAGTTTGATTGGAACAGCGAGAAGTTTCCTGGCTTTACGGAACCGGATACGAGCTACCATGGCCTTCGTTACGGGATTGATGTCCCACAAGTGGCTTTCGCGATTAAACTGCGGGTCCAGCTACTGCGTGACTTCGGTCCATGCCTAAGCCCGGATAATGCATTCGCTTTTTTGCAAGGTCTTGAAACATTGCATCTCCGCGTACCGAAACATAATGAAAATGCAATTGAAGTCGCACAATACTTAGCAAATCATCCGGCAGTAGAATGGGTAAGTTTCAATGGTTTCGAATCTCATCCATCTCATCAATTGGCAAACAAGTACTTAAAGAATGGATACGGCTCGATTGTGAATTTTGGCATTAAAGGAGGTCGAGAAGCAGGACGAAAACTTATCGACCATGTCCAAATCTGGTCGCATGTGGCTAATGTAGGGGATGCAAAATCGCTCATTATCCATCCTGCTTCAACAACCCATCAACAGTTAAGCAGTGAAGAGTTGAAGCAATCGGGTGTAACAGAAGAGTTGATTCGTCTATCAGTAGGATTGGAATCTGTGAAAGACCTGGTAGCCGATTTGGGGAAAGCAATAGAACATGCCACCGTCGTAACGGTTTAATGTGGAGGTGAATTTAATGGCAACAGGAAGTGTGACAATCGGGAATTTTCAACTAGAGTCTGGGGAATGTCTTGAGCATGTTGAACTTTCATATGAAACTCTTGGTCCTCCAGAAGCACCAGTTGTTTTGGTTTGTCATGCGTTAACTGGCAATCAATATGCCATTGGATCAAAGGAAACACCAGGCTGGTGGAGCGGGTTAATTGGACCGGGAAAGAATATTGATACCGACTCTTTTCGAGTTATTACACTGAATGTCCTTGGAGGATGCTCGGGTACGACGGGGCCGTTGACCATCAATCCCTCTACAGGCAATCCATATCGATCATCCTTTCCGACAATTACAATTCGCGATATGGTGCATGCGGAAAAAAAGGCATTACTAGCTTTGGATATTAATCGGCTTCATGCGGTAGTTGGTGGGTCACTTGGTGGCATGCGTGTTCTGGAGTGGGGATTACTTTATCCAAAAGATATGGATATTCTTATTCCTTTAGCAGTTACCCCTTATCTAAGTGACACAGGTATTGCTTTTAACTACATTGGAATCCATGCAATTGAGACGGATGCGAATTATCTCAATGGAAACTATACCTGTTCCTCGGATATCAAGGGGTTTGAAACGGCTCGAATGGCGGGGCTGGTCACTTATCGTAGTGAACAATTACATAAGAACCGTTTTGCCAGAAAGACCAGAAGCAATGGATTGTTCGAAATCGAATCCTATATGAAATATCAAGGGGTAAAACTGGCTAACCGTTTTGATGCGAATAGCTACCTTACCTTGTTAAGAGCAATGAATACCCATGATATCGGAAGGGGTAGAGGCGGTATAGAAATTGCGGCAAAGCAATTTGAAGCAAAAGTGATTACCATAGCATTCACATATGATTTACTATATCCACCTGAGGACATTTGCTCTTTTGCGCATCTCGTTCCTGATCATCATTTCTGCATGGTCAACACACGATTCGGTCATGATGGCTTTCTGACTGAATTTGAGACATGGGGAGATATATTATCTGTTCACTTGGGGGTAAAGTCATGGCGACGATTCAAGCAGCAATCTTAGGTTTTGGCACAGTTGGTCAAGGTATTTACCAAATACTTAATGAGAAAAAGGATCAATTAAAAGAATCACTTGGATTAGATATAGACATCAAAGCAATTCTGATAAGAGATAAGACAAAAAGCCGCTTGGCAGCTCCAGGCGTATTGTTCACTGACAACTTTGATGAAATTGAAGCTATCCCAGAGCTTCAAATTGTTTTTGAAGCCATTGTGGGGGAAGATCCTGCTTACGATTATTTATGTAAGGCCATCCAAAAAGGTTGTCATGTCATTACGGCTAATAAAGTCATGTTCTCAAAGCGTGGCTTGGAATTACAAGAACTGGCAAATAGGCAAGGTGTCCATGTGGGATATGAAGCAACTACAGCTGGCGGTGTTCCCATAATTTCAACTTTGAAAAATATTCTTCTAGTAAATCAGGTTCAAAGAATTCAAGGGATATTAAATGGAACCTCGAATTACATCTTAACTCAAATGAGGGTACAAGAAAGCTGGTTTCAGGATGCTTTGGAGGAAGCAAAGCTACTGGGGTATGCAGAGGCAGATCCTTTCAATGACATTTCAGGTCAAGACGCATTTCGAAAGCTTATGATATTGAGTAATTTAGCATTCGGTAAACAACCAAAGTGGGATGATGTATCGATTGAAGGAATAGCAGATATCACTCTTGAACAAGTACTGGCGGCTGCAAGGGAAGGTTTGCGATTCAGACATGTGGCAGAAATTGTCGAAAAGGTAGATGGATCCTTACATGCAAGTGTTGGTCCAAGATTGGTAGGTCCAGAGCATCCTTTGTATGCAATTGAGGGAGTAAATAACGCAATTGCGCTTGAAACGGATTACATGGGAACTTTAACTTTAGTGGGCCCGGGAGCAGGTAAATTCCCGACTGCAAGTGCCATGGTGAAAGATTATGCAGAAATTATCGGCAAACAGACTCAAATTTTAGTCACCATATAAGAAAATCGAACCGCTACATTCTCTCCAAATGGAGAAATGAAGCGGTTTTTCTATTGGGGAAAATAACGCACTTATTATATAGAAGGAATACATTAAAAACACTTGATTTTAAGTATCTTGAATCCGAGGTTATTGGGATTACATGGAAAAAATAAAGATTCATTATACCCTTTAATTGTAAAAAAAAGGTTTATTGAAGGTAAAAAAGTTGTGATTTAAAATTATATCAAATTTAACGAATCGCATTATATCAACGTTTTGGTGATTAGGTAAAAATAAATATCGTGAAATGGGTTAATTTACATGGTGCAAGGGAACTATGAAAATAAGATGGGAATATTATCCAACTTTGACATTAGAGGTCAGGAAGTGGTAAATAATATATGACCTTTGAGGTATTCAATGAAGGATTATACCTAAATAAGTAAAAAAGAAACCATTTTGAAAAGAGGGATTAATGAATGTTAGAGGCAAAAAGGCGTGCGGCTGTATTCTTTATTTTGGCCTTTATTTTAGCGGCCGCCACTGGGTATATGGTCCTTCAGAAAGTTAAAGACTTAAATTCCGAATTAGGAGCAATGACAAAAATTTATGTGGCAAATGGAGAGATTCTTTCTCGAGAAGTAATTCAGGAAGACCAAGTAACCGTTATGGAAATTCCAAATAAGTTTGTAGTTAAAGATTCTCATATCACATCGTTCGAAGAACTGCAGTACCAAGTTTCCGTCCTGCCTCTCAAGGAAGGGGATATCATCACCAAAAGCATGATCAAACCAGCTACAACACTTCAAAATGAAAATAATCGGTTGGTCAGCTTAAATAGCTCAGAAAAAATTCAATTTGACCAAGTAATCGAAACTCTAGATCGAGTGGATATTGTTGTATCGACTGATAATAATGGCGACCGCAAAACGACCATGTTCATGAAAGATGTGGTAGTAAGATGGGCGTTAGGTAATAAAGATGGCATGAGAGGGATTTCAGTCGAAGTGACAGCTGAACAAGCACCTAAACTAATACATATGCAAAATTATGCTGATCATATTCGAATATTAAAAGCTAATGTTGGTCAAAATAGCCTGCCTCTAGAAGAAACTGAAGAACAAGCAGCGCAGGAGGATGCAGCCGCACAGCCAAAGTCGGAAGCTAAACCAGCAACTCCACCAGCAACGAAGCCTGCACCTACACAACCAAAGGATAATACAAAAAAAGAAACACCGAAAGCAGCAGGAACGACTTCAGGCAGCGGACAGTAAGGTAAAGAAGAGAGGCTGACAAGATGGAATCAAATATAAATATTTTGATTGTTAGTGAAGGGGAGCAAAGCACGGCGCAACTAAAAATAATCGCTGAAAGTTTTTCAAAAAGCGTAACTACGGTTAATTATCCAGAAGCCATTCGTGAAATGAATCGGGAAACGCGAGATATTGTGATTGTTTCTCAATTTGAAACAGAGGCTTCTGTGGAATTGGTTCAATCGATTCGAATGGTTAACCCGGCATGTCTGCTATTGTTTGTGGCCAATGAATCTGACTTTTCATTGCTCCGTTCAATCATTCGTTCAGGAGCGGATGAGTTCTTCGTATTCCCTGATGAAGCCAGTTTATTTGCCAGCCGATTCCCGACAATCGTAAAAAACTATGAAATTAAGAAGAATTCGATGGAAGAAGCCGCTGTAACCTATGGGAGGAATCGGGGGAAGATCTTTTCTTTCTATAGTGGAAAAGGTGGAAGTGGCCGTACATTGATTGCTTCTTCAGTTGCTCAAACTTTAAAGCTTGAGTCAACGGCGGAAGTGATTTTGATCGATTTGAACACTCAGTACGGTGGAATCGAAAACGTCTTTTCTATTGAATCTAACCGTTCGCTAGCCGACTTAATGCCAGTAGTTGAGGAATTAAATGAAAGTCATATCCGGAATGTATCGGAAACGCAGGAAGATTCCAAGCTGGAAATTCTCATTAGCCCTTGTGACGCGGAAATTGCAGAATCAATTGATGAAGAGTTTATTGCCAAATTGATTCGTACATGCCGACGTTCATTTGATTACGTGTTAATTGATTTGCCAAGTCATATGAATACACAGGTTGTTACAGCATTAGAAGAGTCGGACAAAGTATTTTACATACTAGCTCCTGAAACTTCAGCACTCAAAACGTTGAAGCAGTTCGAGACACTGAGCACAAGGCTCGGCATTTCATTGGCAAATCGCATGGAAATTGTGCTGAATGAACTGGCTAAAGAAAACGAAGTCCAGCAAAGTGATTTGAAAAATGTACTACGTTTTCCGGTTGCTGCTTCCATTCGCAGGGACATTAAAGGGTTACAACCCTATATCAATAAAGGCATGCCCGTCAGAAAAGTGCAGAAAGAGCGTAAATTAATCCCATTTGCCAAAGATATTCGAAAGTTTGCACGAGATGTATTAAAGCAATAGGAGGTGAAGAGGGATGAGCTCACTGTTTGAAAAGAGAAAAGAGAAGCTTGTGCAGAAAAAGCCAACCTCTTACGAATATGAAAACCACCTCGTCGATGAATTAGTCGGACATTATAAGGCACGTTTATTGCGCGACACAAACTTAGAAGCTTTAACGCAGTTGTCCTCAGGAGAAATGCGTTTACGCATCGAACAATATGTTTCTACTTTCATGTCCGAAGAGAAAGTGATTATTTCAAGGCATGATAAAGAACTGTTAATTACTAGAATTCTAGACGAATCAGTAGGTTTTGGACCGCTCGAACCTCTCATAAATGATTCCGATATTACGGAGATTCTGATCAATGGATATCAGGAAGTTTATGTAGAAAGAAAAGGAAAGCTTCAGGAAGTACAAATTGCCTTCAGGAATGATGAGCACGTTCGGCACATTGTGGACCGAATTGTTGCACCACTCGGCAGACGAATCGACGAAAGCTCACCAATGGTAGATGCCAGATTGCCAGACGGCAGCCGTGTAAATGCAGTTATTTCACCAATCAGTTTATCAGGCACACTGGTTTCCATCCGGAAATTCCGAGCAGAACCATTTAAAGTGGAGGATTTACTGCAGTTTAATTCCATGAGCAAAGATATGGCAACGTTTCTAGACGGGATTGTCAGAGCCAAAATGAACACACTTATCAGTGGCGGTACAGGATCTGGTAAAACAACCTTGTTGAATGTAATCGCAACATCTATTCCTCACGGAGAACGGGTCATTACGATAGAAGATTCGGCAGAGCTTCGACTCGACCGACCTAACGTTGTTGGAATGGAAGCCAGACCAGCGAACGTTGAAGGAAAAGGCGAAGTCAGCATCCGAAACTTGGTACGAAATGCGCTACGTATGAGGCCAGACCGCATCATTGTTGGGGAAGTTCGAAGTGGCGAAGCATTTGATATGCTCCAAGCGATGAACACCGGGCACGAAGGGTCAATCACAACTGTCCATGCCAATACTGCGGACGATGCATTGCGCCGAGTGGAAGCGATGGTCATCATGGCAGGAATGGATTTACCTTCTACTATTATTCGAGAATACATTGTCGGAGCTTTAGACATCATTATTCAGGCAACACGACTGACAGATGGAACTCGGAAAATCGTTTCGATTTCTGAAGTGCAAAAAAATGATGGCAAACATCGGATTGTTGAAATCTTTAAGTTTCAAAGGACCAGTTTAACGAAGGATGGAGAGGTCGAAGGACATTTTACTCCGACTGGTGAAATCCCCCAGTGTATAAATCGAATCCGTGTCTTTGGAATTGACATGGATGAATCGTTATTCGAGCCAGTGAAACGAGGTGTAGTCGTATGACCGAAGCCTTACTGGCGATGCTGACCATTCTCGTGCTCATCATAGGTTTTTATTTCTATCTTGGCTATCGAAAAGAAAAACGAGAGTGGCGTAAAGAAGTCCAACAGTTTTATCGAGATGGAGAACGTCGTAAAAGTGTGTTGGTTGTCATTGGAGCTAAGTACGATCAAACTGAGTCGGCAAAAGCGCTAGAACAAAAGCTGATAGATGCAAATATTGGCTTCACGCCATCAGAATTTTTGGGAGCGTTAATAGTTTCATATATGGCATTGATTATTGGTCTGCAAAACTTTTTCAATCTGAACATGCTTGCTAGTTTGTTCGTTGCCCTGTTACTCGTAGAGGGAGGGCGCCGCGTATTGTTCATGGTGCGTAAAAATAAGAAGAAGCAATTGTTGGTCGAACAGCTTCCAGAAATTTGCCGTATCCTAGCTAATGCTACACGATCGGGTATGACGCTAAATCAAGGAATTCAACTTGTAGCGCAAGAAATAGCAGAACCGGCAAAATCAGAGTTTAAAAGATTGGCGCATGAATTATCTCTTGGAATAGATTTCGGTGCAGCGATACGCAGCATGGAAAAACGAGTTGATGATAAAGAATTTCAATTGTTCACAGCTACTATGCTTATCCAGAAGAAAGCCGGCGGGAATTTGTACGCTGTGCTGGATGAAATGAGTCAGACACTGGATGAACGTAAGTTATTGAAACAGGAAATCAAAACGATGACTGCAGAACAACGTTATATTTCCTACATAGTTCCGGTCATTCCGATATTCCTAGTACTGATGATGAACAACATTATCGATGGTTTTTTGGATCCCTTATTTACCGGACTGGGACTCATCCTATTTGCTTTCTTCTTGACCGGTACAATTCTAACATTCGTGATTGTTCGTAAAATCACCAATATAAGGGTGTGATGAAATGGATGGAATTATTGCTTTATCTGTACTATTGTCAATAATTTTTATTGGAATTTCCCTTCGCTCATTATATGTGTACTGGCGCGAACGAAAAGCATTGAAAGAAGAAGTAGAAGAATCACTTTTTATTTACGATACCTTCCATCGGAAAATCACACGTAAAGAGAAACTGGTTGCCAAGATGTTCAAATTTGCTGATGATTTCGCAGATTTGGGCCAACGCATTAATTTCTTCAGTGAAAATGAGGAAGTTAAAAAGTGGTTGATACAGGCTGGATATCCTTATGAACTGACAGTTGAACGCTTTCAAGGATTGAAAATCTTTTTAATGATTGTTGGATTCTTTGCTGGGGGAATATCTCTCATTCTACTACTGCCCTTTTCGCAATTTATGATTATCCTATTACCGATTTTTGGCTATATGAGTGCGATTATGTGGATTCGCTCCAAAGCAAAAAATCGACAGGAGGAAATTTCGTATCAGTTACCGGATTTTCTGGATACAATGAGCGTTACTTTGCAGGCTGGGGTCGCGATGGATCAAGCAATTCGTGACATTGTTCCGTATTTTGAAGGACCCGTGAAAGAGGAATTCGGACGATTTATTCAGGAAATCAGCGTTGGTGTACCACGGGCAGAAGCTTACAGAACATTGCTTGCTCGAAATGATTCAAAAGAGTTTCAAATATTGATCAAGTCCTTGATTCAAGGCGAGCGATTGGGTGTACCAATTGCAGATACTTTCAAACAACAAGCCGAAGAAATGCGAAAGTTGAAGAAAGAGATGATTAAAGAGAAGGCGGCGAAGGCTTCACCAAAAGTAACACTCGTTACGACGTTTCTCATATTGCCATCTGCACTCGTATTGATCGGCGGCTTGATGATGATAAATATGTTCAACCAAAACAAAGGTATTTTTGATTTATTCCAATAAAAAAACACACTCAAAGGAGAGAAAACAAAATGAAAAACTTATTAATGAACGCATGGATGAATATCGTAGAACCGGTGAAAAACGAAAAAGGTGCACAATCACTTGAATGGTTGGGGCTGGCAGCATTATTAATTTTAGTATTAGGGATTATTTCAACTGCTGTAGGAGAACAACAAGGCGCCATATCTGGTCTAATTGGAAAAATTATTAATAAAATCAGCACTATGGTCGGAAACTAATTGATTTGGAGGAAACTCATGCGTTATAAAAATTTATTAATTTTATGTTGTCTTGGTCTATTCCTTTCAGCATGTACAGATGAAAAAGAAGCTGGTAAAGGAATAGTACCAGGTGAAAAAATAACAAGCGATAAATCAGTAGGTGCAGAAAAGCCATCAGAAACAACCGATAGTCAAAAGAAAAAAGAAGAGGTGGAAGTAAAGCCTCTTCCTACAACTTTAGATGAATTAGCAAATTTGCCAGTAGGATATACTGGCCCCTTTCTCTCATCTTTAAATGAAGAGGATCGGAAAAAGCTTGATGAATTAACAAAGGATTTGCCTGATATTTCAAATGAACCAAGTCAGGAAGAACTGGACAATTATTATAGTGAAATTCTTGCTGTATTTCAGGAGGATTTCAAAGGTCCTGAAGATATCATTGAGGAATTGAAGTTTCAATCACTGGGAAGTCCTGACGTGGAAGATTCTCGTATGCAGTTCAAAGAAAATTTGAATGTAATGGTCATTCTTGATGCTTCAGGAAGTATGGGTAAAGAGGCAGGGGGACAGACGCAAATGGATGCTGCAAAATCTGCTATCACCAATTTTGTGAGTGGACTCCCTGAAAATGCGAATGTTGGATTGCGCATCTACGGTCAAGAAGGTACAGGAAACAAAGCAGACAAAGAGCTTTCATGTAATAGTAGTGAACTTATTTATCCAATTGGGAAATATAATCAGGCTGGGTTCGATCAGGCATTGGCAAAAGCTAAACCTGCAGGATGGACACCCATTCAGCTTGCTTTGAATGAAGCCCAAAAGGATTTGGCTTCTTATACAGGTGATAAGAATACCAATATTGTTTACTTAGTGAGTGATGGAGTTTCTACATGTGACGATGACCCAATAGAAGCTGCGAAAAAATTATATGATTCGAATATCACCCCAATCGTCAATGTAATAGGATTTAATGTTGATCATGAAGGGCAAAAGCAATTAAAGTCAATTGCCGACGCAACTCAAGGAACATATCAGGATGTCCAAAATGCCGAAGGGCTTCAAGAGGAACTTGATCAAGCTTCAAAGGTCGCTGAAAAGTGGAAACAATGGAAGACGTCAACTGAAGGCAATCTGGGTTATGAAAGAACAAATAACTCATTGGATATATTCGTTTACCATTCAAAGGAATTCGGTAAATATGTCGATGAACGTCAACTGGTAGGCTTTACACTTACTTACTTGTTCCAGGATGAAGATAAGATGTCGCAGGAAAGCCACGATTATTTGAAAGAGAAAAATAACAATTACCATATTTGGATTGAAGAGGAATATGACAAATTACGGGATGAGTTAAAAGCGATGAACGAGATGAATTATTCTGAGGCTATCAAGGCATTAGAGGAAACATATCTATCAAATACTCCATAAACAGGAGGCGCATGAATGAATAAAAGTATCTGTAAAAAGTTTTTTGCTATAAGCATGATTGCATTCATTTTGTTTTGGACTGCCGGGCCGTCGATTATGTTGGCTTCGTTCATTTCGCCAGGAACACCAATAACTCCAGGTTCTCCTATAACAGGCGGAAGCCCAATTACAGGTGGACAGTTCATTGCGCCTGGTGAAGTTAATGGACCCGGTGAGGCAATTGCGCCTGGACAAGCGGTTCAAGGTGGTAACTCGTCCGTATCTGGACAACCAATTATCTCGGGTCAACCAAGTTCGAATGGTTCCTTCATTACGCCAAATTTCATACCGAATCCATATAATGGCTGGCTGCAAACGGGAACTCCGATTACTGGGGGACAAGGACCTAATGGAGGACAAGGTCCTTCAGGTGGCGATGCGAAAGGTGGAGGGACTGGCCCAGATGGTTCATCTACAGGCGGTGGCCAAGGTGGCACTGGTGGAACCGGACCGGGTGGAACATTGCCTGGCGGAGGCCAAGGTAGCACTGGTGGAACTGGACCGGGTGGAACATTGCCTGGCGGAGGCCAAGGTGGCGCTGGTGGAACCGGACCGGGCGGAACATTGCCCGGCGGAGGCCAAGGTGGCACTGGTGGGACCGGACCGGGCGGAACATTGCCTGGCGGAGGCCAGGGTGGCACTGGTGGAACCGGGCAGGGCGGAACATCGCCCGGCGGAGGCCAAGGTGGCACTGGTGGAACCGGGCAGGGCGGAACATCGCCTAGCGGTGGTCAAGGTGAATCAGGTGGAACTTCCGGAAGTGAGTCTGGAATTGGGGACAACGTAAAAAGTGGTTTTGAATTTGCTAAAAATGCAAAAAAAGCTCTTATTACTATACCTGGTGAAATAGGTAAATTTCTGGATGGATCACTGTCCATTTATGCAGGTTTTAAAATTACGGATTTGAAGAATGGCCATGCCAAATCCAACCGTTGGTTAATCGAAGGAAATAGCCGAGCGGTAGATGGCAGTGGTAAAATGTCAAATTGGCTCAATAAACGCTACTCGAATTATTTGAATTCCTTCGAAAACTCGAAGGCTGTTGTAAAGAGTAAATCCAGTAAAGTAGTTACCTTGAATCCAGACGGGACCAAAAAAGTAACGTATGATCCAACTTATTACCCTCGTACGAATTCCGACTTTAAACAAACTAGGTTACAAGGATTTATTGATGAAAATATTTCAGCAAAGACAATAGCTAAAAAAACGGGTTCATATTTTAAGAAAAATTGGATTCCGATTGATAAAGGGAAGTTTAATCCTTCATTTTTCAACCTTAGTCCTAAAGGTCCCAATTTAGCCAAGGCAAATGGGATTGCCAATGTCGTGTTGAGTGTAGGGTACCGCCTTGCTGAAAATGCAGCTGACCCATCCAGAACCGGATTGGATCTTGCAGCAGGTATTAGTACAGATGTTGTCATTGGTGCAGGAACTACTGCACTTAGCGCAGGCGTTGGATGGTTGGCAGCGGCAGGTACTGCTGCAGCTGTTGGAAGTGTAGTCCCTGGTGTTGGTACGTTGGTCGGGGCTGCTGTAGGAATTGGAGTAGCTATATTCATGTCAACACCAGCCGGGAAGAGTATTTCCAAAGGTATTGAAAAAGGAATTAAAAATACGATGGAAGCAGCTGGGAATTTTGGGAGAAAAGTTTTCGCGAAGTTTGGCTGGGGCACTTAGTGCCCAGCCTTTACTATTCATAGATAGGAGAGAGACATGAATATATTGCGGATTATAGGGATTGCCCTTATTGTGATGGTGGGACTTGGATTTTTACTTGTGCCAGTCATTCCTAATTTTATTATTCACTCTATCGTCTTAAGTATCATCGTCTATTCCCTAGTAGGAATCTTAAGTCTTAAGAGTGATTTTCCTTATTATATTGGTTATATGGCTAGTTTTTGTTTAGTTACACTTAATCAGCTGTTTTATCATTTCATTCTGAATGTACCCGTACTTTTTGATCCTATCACGATTTTCAGTAGCTATTTACCAGCATTATTAATTGTTCTGATTACTGTTTTTATTGGGGATCGATTACTATCCAAAAAGGAGGTAGTGGGTTATGAAAGAGGCGGCGTATCATTATAATCAGCAACTACTGATTATATTATTGTTCAATATTCTCATTGGATTGCCTGTCTTCATTGTATTGTTTGGATATACTTTTTATCTAATGCAATTGGAGTTGGGTGGTATTGAAAACCTATTGATTATTTTTACAAATATATTGATGTTTGCAGTAATAGTGAAACCTTTCATTTTAATTTATGAACGCTCAGAAGAAGGCGAACCTTTGGCAATAAAGGAAGTCATAAAGGAATTCTTAGTTACTGTTGGTCCTGTATTTATTGTTTCTCTTGTCACTTTTGGCTTAATTTATTTGGGACTTGCTCTGTATGTAGTTCCCGGAATCATCATGTTACCTCTTATATTTTTCCTGCCTCTTCAATACCGTGCTCATTTTAATTTAAGTGAATGGATAAAAAAATCCTTCGAGCTCTATAAAAATAGGTTTGTAGAAATGTTATTCGATATTTTATTGTGGGTTTGTGTTATTTATATCTTATGGTGGGCTTTATTGAAGTTAACGGTATGGATTGATATGACACCTTTGGTTTTCGGTTTGTTGAGAATGGTTATGTATCTTTTCCTATTTCCTTATATTATCTTTTATTTAGCTGGTAAATATCCTGTGTCTATAGAAGTGGAGGGATATAGAGCATGAGCGAATACAAATTCAAGCAGTCTAATCCAGGAATACTGTTCCTGCTATCCAATATTACGTTGGGTGCTTATGTGCCATACTGGTTCATTTCCAGAAAGAATCCTTTACAATATTTGACCAGCAAACTAAATTTTTCAACTCTATACATAATGCTAGGACTGTATATCTTTTTCTTGGCGTACTATGTGATTGGTGGCGTCTTTCTAAATGAATTGGGTCAAAATTTAATGGACAGTATCAGTTGGATTGTTACCTTTTGGGGGTTTGGTATTCTCTATTATTCAACTTTTAGAATCGTTGAGGCTGTTGAAGAAAATATGGGTGAACGGGTTTTTAATCGATTTTTTGTCCTACTCTTACATATCTGGTATATCCAATTTGTGCTTAACAAAACGCAATTAGTTAGACGAGAGGAATGAGTAATATGCCGAAGCCATCCATTTTTGTTTTTTTACTGCTTCCATTGATATCTGCACTGATCTCACTGGGGATTCCCATTTATAGTTCCGAGTATATGATATTAACAGCCATCATTTACTTGGGGTATGCATTGTTACTCTTCATCGTTAAAGCAATGTCCTCATCTAAGGGGAAAATGGATTTTCCTAAATTTGCAGGATATGCAATGTTTACTGCTTTCGCATTTTTCTATATTATGCCTTTGATTAAAATATTTGATGGCGAAATTGGCATTCAATTGCTCTTGATCGTGATTTGGCTCGTGCTCCATATAATCTTTTTTGTCAAAGTCGAGACGTTCTACAAGATTGTTTTACCGACGGCTGGTGAACAAAAATCAAAATGGACGATTGTCTACTATCTAGTTTTCCTTGTACTTGCTCTAATTTCAGGTGGAGGAAACTTCATGGTAACGCGAATTATGACAGAAAGTTATGGACAGGAACCAATCATGAATTATTTTTCATATGTCCTATATATCATCGGTTGTTGGCTTGGAACACTTGCAGCCGTTATGAGCATTAGAATGCAAGGGAAGTCGCCGAAAGGTCGAATTGAACGAATAGTACAAAAGGGAAAGTTAGTACGTAATAAATAATCATTGAATTGATGAAGACATAGTAAATTTGAATAGCCATATTTCGGTCAATGTCTTATACAAAGGGGAAGTACGTCATGAGTAAACAAAAAAAGCTTGAAAAACTTGCAGTTCCGTTTGTTGAAAATCGTATTTTCCTTACGTTTACTCTCTTTCTTATGTTGGGTTTACCGGCCAGTTTTATACCTGAGGAAACATACCTTCAGTGGGTAGTTATCAATTCACTCGTAGCAATACTATTAACATTTGTGAATTACATGATTTGGACGAAACAGAAGAATGATAGCAAAAGGTATTTCTCACTTCACTCTTTTGTGATGATGCTCGGTTTGGCATTTTACGCGACATCTCCAATATTAAGATTGATCTATCCTTCCATGTATTTTTGGATTCTTTTAGGTGGATTGATTTTGTACACTGTTTTCTTAGTATCAAAGTATGACGCAATTGCTGGAGGGCTTTTAAATCCTCGGAAAAAAGGGTTCAAATTATTGGTTTTCTCCTTTTTTGCCATCGTTTTTGTAGCGGGAAGTAGCATATGGGGTTATATGCTAGCGTCAGATGCCGCACCGGTCAATGAAGTGGCCATTATCATGTTTTTCTTGGGACTCTTCCTATTGATGGTAGCTCCGTCAATGCTTGTAACACCAGAGCGTGCCGAAGAATTGAAAGCACCACAACATAATCATTGAATTGATGAAGACATAGTAATGTTGACCTCATAAAAAATGAATTGTGCAATATTTGAAGATAGAGGTGATCCCATGATGGGCTTACGAACATTAAAAAATGAAAAAGGTGCATTGAGTATCGAATTTCTAGGAATTCTCCCTTTCTATTTCATTTTTTTCTTATTGCTTTGGCAAGTGGTAGCTTCCGGTTATGCAGTCATGAGTTTGAAGTCTGCCGCAAATGATGGAGCGTCGGTTTACGCTTTGACCGGAGATGCGGTAGAAGCTCAAAGTGCTGTTATGCAATCCATTGGCGGTAGTGCACTTTTGGCCAGTCCCAATGTATCCATTAATCCACAAGGAAATGGTGCTTTCACTTTAACAATCAGCGCCCAGCACCCTCTTGTCTTTATTCCGGCTGAATGGAAGAAAGAGACCGCGGTCTCATTGAACTCGAAAGCAGCTGGCAAGGTGTTTGTCCCATGAAGTATTTAAGCAATGAAAGAGGAAACTCTGCCTTTTATATTATCTGGCTCTTAGGTATTTCCGCTGTCATTTTTGTCATTGTCATCAATATTGCGAAAGTATATGTAGTCAAACAACAAGCTTCAACTGCCACACAACAAGCAGCATTCGCGGGAACCATCGTTTTTTTGGAAGTTACCCAAAAAGGGATCGAGAATTTTGACAGTGACCTGACCAAATCCACCGCTCAAAAATTGGAAGATGGGGAATCCATTCAAGTTCAAATTGATAAAAAAGTGGATGAATTGGTCTCTCAAGATGTAGATTTACAGCAAGCGTACATCAAAGCATACAATGAAGTACTTCCTGAAAAATTAAGAAAACATCCTCAATTTGAAATAGAAATGAAAGAGACGTTTAGAGATTCTGGGCTTCGCGGGAAATTGCTTAGTGCAGTTCAATCAACCATCACGGCCAACGAAGCGAATGCAGATGACTTCGAAGTGCTGCTGTCCGATACAAAATGGCGTGTGGAAGTAACAGCAGATGCTACATATAAGACGATAACGGACGGAACCTATCTCCGGTCATTTACTTCGGATATTAAACAAAAAGGAGTCGGCCCGTCACTTAAATATTTGGAATATATACCTTTCGAATGAATCAGTCCTGGAACAATCCTTTAGGACTGATTTTTGTTTATCAACATCTCTCTGATTCGGCACCTGAAAGTTGAGGCTTTCTAGACTGAGGTAGACCCTACATGAATCCTTCGGTATGAAATAAAAATCCAAGCACTCTATAAAACAGAATGCTTGGATTTTCTTTATGATTTACAGATTTTCATATTTTTCGCCGAGGTTAGTCTTCATCTTTAACATCAATATCTTCAGGAATGGGAGTGTTTCGCCATTCGTCGATTTGCCGTTTAACGTCTTCCACTTGTTCTAGGTGTCGATCAAATTGTGTTTTATTTATTAAATACTGCTCGCCATCATGAACAGATTTAATTCTTCCTTCCAATACGTACCGGCGTACTTGCTGTTCAGGCATGCTCAAAAATTCAGCTGTTTCTTCTATTGTTAAATACATAGAGCAACACTCCTTTTTCTACAGTATAGTTGACGATAGGCTGTATCTCAATATGTATAAAATATGGTAAAGTACAGTCAACAACTACTTGAGGTGACGATATGAAAACAGTGATCCCTTACTTCCTTGTGCTATTAGCTGCTGTGTTATGGGGCACAACTGGAACTGCTCAAACCTATTTGCCACAAAGTGCCCAGCCTTTGACAATTGGTGCGTCACGCTTAGCAATTGGTGGATTTTCGTTATTACTAATAATGATTGTGATGAAAAAAATTAATTTCAAAACCTGGCCATGGTTGATCACTTTAATATGTGCATTGTGCATGGCATTGTTCCAACCTTTATTTTTTACCTCCGTACGAGTGACAGGTATTGCTATCGGGACTGTTGTCGCAATTGGAAGTGCACCTATTTTTTCTGGTTTGATAGAATGGTTGTTTCTTAAAATGAAGCCATCTCGCGCTTGGGTATTGGCCACAACCCTTTCAGTCATTGGATGCAGTCTTTTGTTTCTGAACAAAGACGCACTTACTGTTAATCCACTGGGTGTAACTTTGTCTTTGATTGCTGGATTTGTTTTTGCCATTTATACAATCGTCAGTAAAGCATTACTTTCTAAAGTGGAAGCCATACCGGCAGTTGCCATGACATTTTCATTGAGCGCTTTGATGTTGATGCCTTTCTTGTTCATTTTCGACAGTTCATGGGTGTCGGAACCATCGAATATTTGGACGATTTTGTACTTAGGATTTATGACAACCAGTGTTGCGTACATACTGTATTTATTGGGTCTCCAAAAAGTTCCTTCGTCATCAGCAGTAACGCTATCTTTAGGGGAACCGTTAACGGCAGCAGTTTTGAGTGTCTTTATCGTAGGGGAAGTATTAAGCCCCGTTTCATGGGTAGGCGTTTTACTATTGCTCGGAGGGATTATTGTTCTTACGTTCAGTGGAAGAAAACGAGCAAAGTATATTAGGTAAATGAAAGTGTCTCTTTAACCAGAGGCACTTTTTTAGTGTTTCTATTGGAAATATATGGGCTGGGCGGAATGAAAGGTTGTTGATGCCGATTAATATGCATTTGAAGCGGATTAAATCTCAGTTGATGCCGATTAAATAGCATATGAAGCCAAATAAAATCAAACGAAAGAAAATCCACGATGTTTTCTTAAGAAATTCTTCATTTTTATCCTCATAGTTTGTTAAGAATTGGCAGATATAATTGGTATCATAAGAAGTAGAAATGAGGTGCAACGGATGACACAATTTACGGTTCTTGTAACGGATGATGACCAGGATATTCGGGATGGAATTGAGATTTACCTGAAAAATGAAGGGTACCGCGTATTGAAAGCAGCAGATGGGCTTGAAGCATTGACGCTGCTTGAAACGAATGAGATTCATTTAATCATTCTTGATATTATGATGCCAAATATGGACGGCATACAAGCAACATTCAAAATTCGCTCAGAGCGCAACATTCCGATCATTATGCTGAGTGCCAAAGCGGAAGACTCAGATAAAATTCACGGATTATCTGTGGGGGCAGACGACTATGTAACGAAGCCATTCCATCCGATGGAACTAATGGCTCGTGTGAAGTCACAGTTGCGTCGTTACGTCCATCTCGGTACGTTCAAGGAACAGAATGCCACTGTGGCAATCGGTGGACTTGCACTGGATATGGAAGCTAAATTAGTGACTCTCGACGGGGAAACCGTCAAATTGACTCCAATCGAATACAAAATTACCGAATTGTTGATGACCAATGCCGGACGAGTGTTTTCTATCGGAGAAATTTATGAGCGTGTATGGAACGAACCCGCGTACAATGCTGAAAATATCGTCGCTGTACACATTAGAAAAATTCGGGAAAAAATTGAAACGGATCCGAAAAATCCGCGATATGTAAAGGTGGTGTGGGGCATTGGCTACAAGATCGAAAAGTAAGGTATCCCACTGGTTATCCATTGTCGCACTTGCATTAGCCATGCTCAGTCTTATGTATTGCTATTCCTTTGTTGCCCAATTAATAGATGACAACTTTTCCTCGAGTAGGATGTTTGTGCAATTGTCCCGCATATTAAAAGGAGGCGTCTAAGTGATGAAAAGAACAACATGGCTTTTTTATGGACTTGTCAGCCTAACAATATTGGCGATTATTACATTTACTTTACACAGTCAACAATACTTGTGGAAAGATTTTAAAGACTCCGATCATTTTCAAATAATTGTGGAATCCCAAATGAATGAAGTCTATCCAACGTTAATAAACAGGTTTGACGTGAAAGAAGAAATCAAGAACCTTAAAGTGACTGAAAACGAAATTGAAGAATACCGTACGTATTACGGTTCCCAAACGGATCAAATCCGTAGCGTTCGGTATCAATACGAAAGTTTGATTGAGGAAGCGACATCATTGTCGGAAGAGGGAATGATGTCGGAATTAGTGAGTGAGCGAGATGAGAAAATCGCAGAAATCCGCAAAAACTTTGCCGATGATGAAGTGGTGCGAAATAAAATCATGGAAGCGAAAAAGCAGGCATTGGAAGAATATGATCGAAAAGTCTCTAACTCGCTTCCCCATTTGAAGGCACTGCAACAGCAAATGGCCTATGAACTGACCAATTTGGAAACAGGTGAACACTACTCTTTTGGTGATGTCAAAGACGCGGATACAATTAAGAAAGAGTACAGTTCAAAAACCGGTTTTCTTCGTCTTTCAAATGTGAATCAAAATTATATGAGTGTGGAAGATGGGGAATTGAAATCTTTATCGATCTATTACATTATGAATATGATCGAAGACCAGGACAGCCAGTTTTCCGGAACAGTCGCTATACCAAAAACGACTAATCTAGCTTCTGAACATATGCAGGGTCTGACCAACTTCAATCAAAACAAAGCCTACTTTTACTCTCTTTGGATGTTGGGGCTGATCGCACTTGGAGGAGCCATATGGTTATTTAGCAAAAGGAAGGGCGAAGTACTTTCTTCCCCAACACATCCTGTAGTTCAGGGACGCAAATTGGAGATTCGCTTATTGTTAATCTTCATTCCATTGGTTATAGCCCTTGCATTCTTAACGATAGTTTCGGATCAATTGAGCTTTTACGAATATTATTACTCCAATTTTAGATTTGCTGTATATGCAGGCATGATGTTTTTGTTATTCGTTTTCTTTCTGACGTTGGCACTCATCCAGACGGTGTGGTTGATTACAGATAGCAGGAAAACTGGAATAAGAACGATGTGGGAAAAAAGCATCCTTAAAAAATGGGTTTTGACAATCCAGGACGTGTTCCTTCACCGTCGACTGGGTACTCAGATTCTACTGATTCTGTTGGTGGTCTTCTTGGCGGGATTAGGTCTTGCGGGTATCTTTGTTGTTCCAGAGTTGCTGATTATATATGTACCACTATTTGTGTTTGTTTTGATGCCTTCGTTGTATTTATTGTTGAAGCGAGTCGGAGCCTACAATAAACTCGCATTAGCGACAGAACAAATGGCAAAAGGACATCAAATTGCAGATGTACACATTGGTGGAAAATCAGTTTTGGCCAAACATGCCAAACATTTGAACATGCTTCGTGAAGGAGTGAGGATGTCGCAATCAGAGCAAGCGAAAAGTGAAAGGTTGAAAACCGAACTGATCACAAACGTCAGCCATGATTTGCGAACACCTTTGACATCGATTATTACCTATACGGATTTACTGAAAAAAGTGGATTTAACAGATGAAGAACGTCTATCGTACATCGCGATTTTAGATCGTAAATCTCAGAGATTGAAAACATTGATAGAGGACTTGTTCGAAGTTTCCAAAATGGCTAGTGGCAATATGGAGCTTCATAAGCAACGAGTAGATTTGGCCCAGCTGATGCAACAAGCTCTTGCAGAACACGAAGAAGACATTCAAGCGGCAGGCCTTGATTTCCGCGTAACTGCGCCAGAAAATCCTTTACACGCTTTTGTTGACGGACAGAAATGGTGGAGAGTGCTGGATAATTTGATTGTGAATGCCCTCAAATATACGTTGCCCGGCACACGCGTATATGTGACATTAAAACAAGTAGATGGCTATGCACAATTTGTTGTGAAAAACGTGACTAAATATGAACTTGGTGAAAATGTGGATGAATTGTTTGAACGCTTCAAACGAGCCGATACTTCCCGTCACACGGAAGGATCCGGACTTGGATTGGCAATTGCGCAGTCAATTGTCGACTTACATGGAGGCTCAATGCGAATTGAAGTCGATGGAGATTTATTCAAGGTCACTGTATCTATAAACACTGATTAACGAAACGTGAGGGAATTGATTCCCTCACGTTTTTTTTATTGAAAAGTTCGCGGGAAGGGAGTCGATTCCCTTTTTTTATAAGATAGCAGAGTCTAATTGAAATAAAACATATAAATACCGATAAGCAATATACCTATATCCGCAAATATATGAATGATCCAAGAAGGATAAATGGTCCCACTTTTTTCATTAATCCATTGGAATATCAGACCACCAATAAAGAGACCGGCTACTGCTAAGATTAACATTGGCCAATCGAACCACGGCAGGAAAATCGCAATGTGGTAAATAGCGAAAAAGAGGCTCGGCAAGAACCACTTTAACTTGGAATCTCTTAATAAATCCGCAAGTAGGCCGCGAAAGAAAAATTCCTCCAAAAAAGAATTGCCTAACAATATGTAAACTGCGACAAAAGGAAATACTGAAGCAGTGACTCCAACCCGAGTTTCCAAGTCTATTTGCAACGCGACCAAGTCAATTGAATCATTTAACAACATGAATGCACTTAAGACTGTACCTGCAACCACTATCCCTAAACCCAATGCCAGATAAATACTCTTTTTTTGTGTTTTTCTTATTTGAAGAAATTCCAATTTATATCCTCTTAATAAAAGTACAGGGAATACTACGAAAACCATTACTTTTGCAAGTGTTTTCCATACATAGGATACTTCAAGTCCTTGTTCAATCCACAGTAGAAAGAAGATAGATATCAAGGAAAAGATAACAGTCCACTTTTTCATGTAATTTCCACCTCACTAAATGGACGAAATTCGTGTTAAAAGGTTTGCGAGAGGGTAAAAGTATAGGCAATAACAATAAAAATGAGCAGGTGAATTAATGAATACATCCAAATGGATGGACTTACGAATTCGTTTTCGACATATACTTTTTGCCATAATCGGCTTGATCGTATTAATCGCTGTGGCAACAGCCGGCTTCATGGTATTGGAAAACCTCAAATTATTCGATGCTTTTTATTTGACCATCATTTCTCTGATGACGGTGGGTTATGGAGACATTGTTCCCGAGACAGAAGCTGGGCAAAAGTTTGCTTTATTACTGATTCCCCTTGGTGTGGCTTTTGTCACTTACGCAATGGGGGCTGTCGCTTCTTATTTCATTGAACATCAACTTTCAGTAAAGGTGTGGAATAAACGAATGGAACATGCTATTAAAAATTTGGAAGATCATATCGTCGTATGCGGGTTGGGTCGAGTGGGAAGACAGGTTTACGAGCAGTTAAAAGAAGAGGATGTCCCAGTCGTCTATATTCATGACTCAGAAGAAGAAATGGTGGACTATTTGGCGGATGGGACACTTCGCATTGTTGGAAGTCCGTTGCAGGAAAATATCTTGAAAGAAGCTAATGTGGCAAAAGCACGAGGCTTGATTGCGACGTTACCGAGTGATTCAGACAATGTGTTTATCACCATCAAGGCTAAAGCTTTAAATGAAAAGATTGAAGTAGTTGCTCGCGCAGAAAATGCAGGCTCCGAAGAAGTATTATTGCGTGCTGGTGCCAGTCGAGTAATAAACCCTTCCACTATTGGTGGCAGGGAATTGGTGAGTTCTGTATTGCGCCCAGAAAGTACAGATTTAGTCAATTTACTCATTCATACAAAAGAAAAGAAACAATCATTGGAAGAAGTGGCGCTTGAGGAAGCATGTACTTACATTGGAAAATCCCTAAAAGATTCTGCGATTCGAAACGAGATGGGCGTGACGGTTTTGGCCATCCGCCGAGGTGAAGAACTCATAAGCAACCCATCGGCTGATGAAGTATTGGAAAAACAGGATGTACTGATTATTTACGGGGAGAAAGATGCGAGTGAAGCGTTTAAAAAGAAATGCAAAGGGTAAATGAAGATTGTCATGCAAGACAAATAATTTTGAAATTTCAAAGGAGGACACGCTATGATGGATCGTTACTATTGGAGAGATACTCTCTCATTTTTACCAGAACTTTTGCTAGCTTTATTGGTATTATTAATCGGATTTTTCGTGGCAAAGTTCTTAGAAAATCTTACTTACAAAATGTTACGCAAAGCTCGTGTTAATGAGCGATTAGGAAATAAAAACGAAAAATGGACAGTCGAAAAGATTATCAGTAAAGTCGTATTCTTCGTCGTGCTAATTCTAGCATTTGTATTATTCTTCAATATTCTAAACTTGAATGCAATGGCAATGCCGTTTGTTTCCATGTATTCAGGCTTAACAGGTGCTTTCCTTAACATTTTGAAAGCCGGTTTAATCTTATTATTTGCTTGGGTCTTAGCAACAGTTGTTAAGAAAGTCATTCAAATGGCCGGCAACAAGCTGAACCTGAACAAATATGTTGCGAAAACAGGTATGGAACCAAATCCTGCCGATCAAGCTAAATGGACTGATACAGCAGCTAACGTTGCTTATTATCTTATTTTCTTACTCTTCATTCCAGCGGTACTAAATGCTCTTGGAATTGATGGATTAAGTGGACCGTTTGAAGGAATGCTTGCTAGCTTCTTCAACTTTATTCCGAAGCTAGTATCTGCGGCAGTTGTATTCTTTATTGGTTGGTTTGTTGCGAAACTAGTTCGTAATTTACTAGAAAAGTTTTTACAATCAGCTGGTGCAGACCGCTTGGCAGATCGCTTGAACATTTCTTCTTTCTTTGAAGGGACAAGTATTTCCAAAGTTGTAGGAATAATCGCGTTTATTCTTATCATGATTCCAGTATCCATCACTGCACTAGAGATTTTGGATTTAGATGGAATTTCTGGTCCTGCAGTTGGTATGTTAAACGATATTTTGGCTATGTTGCCGAAAATCGCAATTGCTATCATTCTTGTATTGGTGGGAATTGTTGCAGCTAAATGGGTGAAAGACATTGTAGTTTCATTGCTAGAAAAATTGGGTGTCAATTCAATTTTCGGAAAAATGGGCTTCAAATCAGGTGCTGGTTCAGCTCCATCTTTCGCTACATTACTCGGTACAGTCGTACAAGTTATCATTATCTTATTGTTTGTTGTAGAAGCCCTACAACTACTTGAACTTGAATTTATGGTAACATTAGCAACTGGTATTTTTGCATACTTGCCATCAGTAATTGCAGCTATCATCATTTTGGCAGTTGGATTCTGGTTAGCAAATATGGCAGAACAATTAGTTGGCAGTGTGATGAGTCATTCTTCAGGAACACCACACGTATTACGTTACGTTGCCAAATATGCAATTCTTGCATTCGCATTCTTTATGGCTTTAGATCAGTTGGGCATTGCAGCTTCGATTATTAACTCTGCGTTTATCCTAATCTTAGGCGGCGTGGCATTGGCATTCGGTCTTGCATTTGGTCTAGGCGGACGCGAACATGCTGCTCGATATTTAAGCAAGATGGAAAAGAGTTTACAAGACGCTGAAGTGTCAAAAGAAAACTATAAAGCTGAAAAAGAAACAATTAAAGAATCATTGAAAGAATCTTTCCAACCCGAGAAAAATAAAGAACAAAGTTTACGTGGGTTTACACCCCATGTAGATGAAGTGAATCCTGCTATCCCAGTGAAACCAGTTGATGAAGGGTATAACACGCCTTCACCGGATGAAGTTTATCCATACGATGAAACTCCACCAAATGAAGGATCTTCATTCAACAAGGACGCTCATGATAGCTGGAACAGCACGAAACCAAAAGATGATCCATTTCGACCTTAACTAGTAAAACAGCAACTCCATAATAGGAGTTGCTGTTTTTTTCCATAAATAGAGAAATGATGTTGGACCCAAGACCTCAACTAGAGAGTTGTAGGTTTACTGTGAACCGCATCCGGTGATGAAGATGAAAGTGAATGTGGGAGAAGGCGCTTCAAATTCCGGGGAAGACAAACTCGAAATTGCCGATTATGCTTTTAGTGAAGAAAGCATACCATCTCTCCTAGAACAGTCATTACGTGGACAAATCAGGATTCCGCCCAACATAATGTGGCGTTTGAATAAAACATGGTATTGAATTTTTCTGTTTCCTTTTGTAAGAGATTCAGCTACGCTTAATTGATACTGAATCTAAAAGGGGTAATGACATGGAGACATTAGGTCAATTAAACTTTGCACGAATTTATACGCAAGGGCATTTGCAATCAGTAAAGGATGAACAATGGGATATCCAACCTGAAGGGTTTCACAATACAATCCGTTGGCACGTCGGTCATATTTTTGTATCGATGGAAAATTTAGTTCATCGTGGATTGCCTGAATATGAGGTTGTTCATCCTGAATGGGCTAAGTTATTTGGAACTGGAACAAAGCCATCCGATTGGACAGAGGCCCCACCAACGAACGAGCAATTGCTGAGTGCTTTGGCAGAACAACCTGCTAGAGTCAAAGAATTCCTGACTGGAAAACTAGATCAACAAATGCCAGATGTAATGTCCTTAGGGAAATTCCATGACATGGCAACGGTTGAGGCAGTTATTCAATTTGCTATCTGGCATGAAGGGGTTCACGCAGGCATTATTTTTGCATTGAATAAAGTGACGGCCGTATCGGAGTAATTAAAGCATAGAAGTGGTGACTTTGACAGAAACAATGTCAAAGTCATTTTTTTTGCGCGTTCAAATTGTGTGGAAAAGATGAATTTTTGATATGAGAGTACGAATTCTAGATAAAGTTTAGTGAAATGTAGATATCGCTTGCCGAAATGTAGATAAACCATAGTGAAATCTCGATAACGACTCGCGAAATGGGGATATCACCAAAAAATGTGGCCAGTTGGGATACCAACTGCCACCATCACTAGCGCGTTCAAATTGTGTGGAAAAGATGAATTTTTGATATAAGAGTACGAATTCTAGATAAAGTTTAGTGAAATGTAGATATCGCTTGCCAAAATGTAGATAAACCATCGTGAAATCTCGATAACGACTCGCGAAATGGGGATATCACCAAAAAAAATGTGGCCAGTAGGGATACCAATTGCCACCATCACGAACGCGTCCAAATTGTGTGGAAAAGATGAATTTTTGAAATGAGAGTACGAATTCTAGATAAAGTTTAGTGAAATGTAGATATCGCTTGCCGAAATGTAGATAAATCATCATGAAATCTCGATAACGACTCGCGAAATGGAGATATCACCAAAAAATGTGGCCAGTTGGGATACCAACTGCCACCATCATAAGCGCGTTCAAATTGTGTGGAAAAGATGAATTTTTGATATGAGAGTACGAATTCTAGATAACGTTTAGTGAAATGTAGATATCGCTTGCCGAAATGTAGATAAACCATCGTGAAATCTCGATAACGACTCGCGAAATGGAGATATCACCAAAAAAATGTGGCCAGTTTGGAAACCAACTGCCACCATCACGAACGCGTCCAAATTGTGTGGAAAAGATGAATTTTTGAAATGAGAGTACGAATTCTAGATAAAGTTTAGTGAAATGTAGATATCGCTTGCCGAAATGTAGATAAACCATCGTGAAATCTCGATAACGACTCGCGAAATGGAGATATCACCAAAAAATGTATAACAGCCCGCTAAATGGTGAAAACATCTCTCGCAAATAAAAAACAACCTTCCAACTGGAAGATTGTTTTAATTTTTAGGAACTAGATCTTGCTGAAATGCATAGACGACTGCTTGAGTGCGATCTTGCACCTCGAGCTTGGAAAGAATATTGCTGACATGTGTTTTAACGGTTTTTAATGCTATAAACAATTCATCTGCAATGTCTTGATTGCTGCGGCCTTTAGCCATTAATAATAGGATTTCGTGTTCGCGATCCGTCAACTCATCATGAAGCGGACGACTTTGCCCTTGACGCATTCGTTTCATCATTTTGTTTGTGACTTCAGGCTCTAAAACCGCCTGACCAGACAATGTATCGCGAATGGCATCGGCGATTTGTTTCGCTTTGGATGTCTTCATTACATAACTGACAGCACCTGCTTCAAGAGCAGGGTACACTTTATCATCATCAAGGAAACTCGTGACAATCATGATTTTCGCTTGTGGCCATTGGGCAATTATTTCTTTCGTGGCTTCTGCGCCATTCATGATGGGCATGACCATATCCATCAGCACGATATCCGGACGCAGGGACAGTACTAGATCAACTGCTTCCTTACCATTGACAGCTTCGCCGATTACGTCCATATCTGATTGTGCCTGTAAGTATGCGGACACGCCTATTCGGACCATTTCATGATCATCCACGAGTACGATTCGTATCATCTGTTTCCAATCCTTTCTCAACCGGGACTTTTACTTCCACTATCGTTCCTTGTGATGGGATTGAAACAACCTTGCTTGTTCCACCCATTTCAACGGCCCGTTCTTGAATATGATGCAACCCGTATGAACCTGTTTTGCCTTCATCATTCATAAATCCAATTCCGTTATCCTGTACACGGAATATAGCAAGGCCGTCTCTCTCCACAAAGAGAATGTCGACTTCAGTGGCATTTGCATGGCGCAATGTATTGGATAGCGTTTCTTGTG
This sequence comes from Paenisporosarcina sp. P4_B8, assembly GCF_056402175.1. Taxonomy (NCBI): domain Bacteria; kingdom Bacillati; phylum Bacillota; class Bacilli; order Caryophanales; family Caryophanaceae; genus Paenisporosarcina; species Paenisporosarcina sp. P4_B8. The sequence continues at coordinate 158,313 of NZ_JBFUHX010000001.1, forward strand.
CAATGCGGAATAAGTGGTCTTCCGCACCTTTGGAAAGGGAGATATCCTCAAGTCGGAAGCGGATGGTGAAGTGCACCTTTTGTTGCAATTCAAACAGTAATTCTTCCAGGCCATGAGCCAATGATTTATTATGAAGCGCTGCAGGACGTAAATGGAGCAAAAGGGCACGCATTTCAAGCTGTGCTTGCTGGACCATTTTTTCAGCTTGTGCCAGTGGTTTGGGAACGTCATTTTCCTGCTGTTCCGTAATTGATGATAATAGCATGGATGCAGCGAATAATTGTTGGGAAACAGAATCGTGAAGTTCCCGTGCTAACCGCTGGCGTTCCTGAATGATGCGTTCCTGAATTCGCTTGTCTTCGCCTTCTGCCCGTTCGTCTGACATTCGTTGCAAACTTCTTTTTTGCGTAGTAATCAGCGTTGTTACATCACCCAAAGTCTTAGTTAACTTGGGGGAAACTTTTGGAGCAGTCAATCTATCATTTTGTTGATCAGTATTCGTGACGACCTGTAAATAGTTGTCAATCGCTCGTTCTCTTTTTCTTGCCACCTGCGTGCTGGAAAAAGTGGTGCCTATACTGATGCTGAGCAATAAAATTGCCATCCATATGGAAATAGGTAAATCCCCTTCTTCTATTGACCACAAAGGAAGCCATGTTCCGTAAGAAGGCCATCCTAAAATATACGTTAATAACCCCACAACGAATGCGATGAGAATTAAAAATAAGAGTAAAGTGCGTCCGATGAATCCACTCATTTGCGAGTCACCTCTACATCCCCAAGCCAAGTCGATACAGCGATGACCAATTCAGACGTTGCGTTGCCTTGAGCTTCTGCATAGCCATCTTGAAGGACAATCGATTGATTCCATAAACGTCTTTTACTGGAACCAAAAAGTCGAGCATCTCCGAGTAGTGTTGTGTAATGGATTCGCACAGGGATTTCATAAGGAACGGCCACACTAATTTTTCCAATACCTTGTCGAACGGAAACTAGTGAAGTACCTTTTGGCAACACAGTTTGGGTCGTATCAATTGTGATGTTCCCGTAAATACCTTGAATGTGAACATCCTGCCATTCATATGCCTGGAAAGGTGTAGATTGAACTGAAAAGAGTTTGTTCTGAATGATTGCGTTCGGTGTTTCTAGATCACTGAGGAATGGTTCAATGACTTGTTGAGTTTCATCACCCTTCCAAAGTCGCACTAAAATATACACCATGGTTGCGGCAATTAATAAGCGTAAACTCCACATGGAAAGCAAGGCGATTCCCAAAGAAGCGATACCACTCCAGAAAAATAAGCGGCTTCTTCTGCGTAAACTAATATAAATTAACCCGATACCAAAAAGAACGAATAACACACTTCCATTGTGGAAGAACATCGCCTCGATAAATATAAGAAGCAAGGCAGCCAATAGCCAAAATGTAATGCGTTCAGTTGAAAAACGTTGCAAAGCTATTCCTCCTTTTTCGTAACAGCTTAGCCTCTCCCACAAGTAAATCGAAGGAGGTATTATATGAATTAAAAGGAGAAGGACAGGCGCCTTCTCCAATTCTTTACTTTATTTTACACAATTTCAGATTGAGGTTGTTCTTTTTTTTCTAGCATTTCCAATCTGCGTTCCATGGATGATACGTCATGCTGTATTTCAATGCGTTGACCCAGTCGTTCGATGTATTGTTCCATTTCATCAAAGGCCAATAATCTTTTTTCACCGTTCTTTGTAGCTTCAGGTTGAAGGACGCGGTCCATTTGGTGATGGGCACGAGTGACATTTTCTTTACCCATTAACTGTAACTGGCGAACTTTCATATCTTTCAGTTTGTGTTTCATTTCTTCGAACTTTTGCTCAAGCCCAAATAATTCCTCAATTGTCCGAGTAATACTTGCTTGTAATACGTCTTTTCGGTTCGCATAGGCTGTAACTTCTGCTTTTGCAAAATCAATTAATTCACCTTCATTTGTTTGTTGAGCAAGCTCCAATTGGGAAGAGCGTTTTGCCAGCATTTCTGTAGTCTCTTGTAGTTCTTTTTCAAGTTCTGCTTTTAATTGCGCTTGGCGTTCAATCCACCTACCCGTTTGTTCTGTTTGTTTTTCTGCTTCACGAATATATTGATTTAACATGGCGATGGGATTTTTCTGTTCCTTTTTGTCAAATACGTTGTGCAGATCTGCTTCGAATGCATACTTGAATCGTTTCCATAATGTTGTCATGTGTTTTTCCTCCTATTTGTTTAGTTCGTTCCATTGTTTTTCAAAGTTGATAAAAGGGTCTGAAGATGTTGCAGTCATTGGAGCTGAGAAGGTAATCGGTTGTTGTTTCCATGCACGAATGACATACCATAATCCAGCAATCGCCAGAATTCCGAAGAAACCGGGCACATTCGCAACGGCTGTCAGTAGCCCAATAATTCCGACCGCTATCCATGAAATTTTAGACAACTTAGATCCTCCTTTTAAATAAAAATGCATCCCTGCGAATACAAGCAACGCAGATAATGCAAGACCTAAAAGTGGTCCTAAATTGACAAGCGCCACAATACCTGCGATTACCCCAACTACGATTAATCCAAATTTTTTCATGTGTTTGTCTCTCCTTTCAAATTGTAAGTTAATCGTACCAACTCGCCATGAATCACCAAACGGGCTAGGAATGCATTTTTTACTAAGACCTGAGACTTAGAAGATTCTAAGAAGAGAGTAGAAAATTTCACGATAGTTCTGTAAAATAATAGTGAGTGAATATTCATTCAATTCCGATAAAAGAGGTGTAACGATGAAAGAAGTCGTGATTATAGAAGGAATACGTACTGCAGTCGGTCGGAGAAAAGGGAAATTTGCACAAATGCGACCAGACGAATTGGCCGCAATTGTATTGGGAAAATTAATCGAACGGGCCGGAATTGAAAAAGGCGACGTAGAAGACATCATTTTAGGGTGTGTCTCTCAAGCATGTGAACAAGGAGGCAACATTGCAAGAACAGCGGGATTGATAGCTGGCTTTCCAACCAAAGTTCCTGGGACGACGATCGACCGTCAATGTGGTTCCAGCCAGCAAGCGGTGCATTTTGCCGCACAGGCAATCGCATCCGGCGACATGGATATTGTGATTGCGGGTGGTGTTGAAAGCATGACACGGGTACCGATGTTTTCAAATATTGGAGACGCCAAACCAAGCAAGAAACTAACGGAGCAATACGAAATCATTAATCAAGGATTGTCTGCCGAACGAATTGCAGAAAAATGGGATTTATCCAGGGAACAATTAGATGCATTTTCTGTACAAAGTCATGAACGTGCCTTTCAGGCGATTGCGGAGGGTCGATTCGAAAGTGAAATAGTACCAATAGAAGTGACAAACGAAGATGGATCAACTGAGGTGTTTTCTGTTGATGAAGGTCCAAGAGCAGGAACTACTCTTGAAACATTGGGTGGTTTGAAAACGGTATTTGATGAAAAGGGACGAATTACCGCAGGCAATGCTAGTCAAATGAGTGACGGCGCTTCAGCAGTATTATTAATGTCGCTTGAAAAAGCAAAGGAATTGGGACTAACACCTCGTGCGCGCATTCATACCCGTGTTGTTGTTGGATCAGATCCAACGCTTATGCTGACGGGTCCAATTGCAGCAACGCAAAAAGTATTGGAGAAAGCAAAGCTCAGCATCGAAGATATGGACGTATATGAAGTAAATGAAGCCTTTGCTCCAGTGCCGCTTGCCTGGTTAAAGGATACAGGTGCTGATCCGTCTAAGTTAAATCGCAATGGGGGTGCAATAGCACTCGGTCATCCATTGGGCGCATCAGGAACGAAACTGCTTGTCACTTTGTTGCATGAGCTGGAACGCACAAATGGACGATATGGACTTCTTGCGATTTGTGAGGGGATGGGTATGGCGAACGCAACTATTATCGAGAGATTGCCAGAATCGGAGGGACAGTCATGATAACAGCAGAAGTCATTGCCATCGTAACGGGTGGAGCATCAGGACTTGGAGAAGCCACTACGCGCCGATTGGTCGCTCAGGGTGGGAAAGTCGCCATTTTTGATTTGAATGAGAAACGTGGGCGAGCACTGGTTAAAGAATTAGGTGAAGAACAAGTAGTTTACTTTCAAACAAATGTCACGGATGCTCAGCAAGTTGAACAACATGTAGAAGAAGTAGTGGCACATTATGGGAAGGTCAATGCGTTGATAAGTTGTGCAGGCATCGCGACGCCCGGAAAAGTAGTATCACAGAAAGGTCCGCTTGCACTTGAACTCTTCGAACAAGTCATTCAAGTGAATCTAATCGGCACATTCAACGTATTGCGTGTTGCTGCTCATGCGATGCAACAAAACAATCCGAACGAAGAAGGGGAACGTGGTGTCATCATTAATACTGCTTCCGTCGCAGCTTTTGAAGGTCAAATTGGCCAAGTGGCATACAGTGCTTCTAAAGGCGGTGTCGTTGGCATGACGTTACCGATTGCCCGTGAATTTGCTAGAGACGGCATTCGTGTTATGGCGATTGCCCCAGGTCTAATCGAAACGCCGTTGTTCGAAGGTTTGCCTGAACCAGCACGAGTTTCCTTGGCAAGTTCCGTGCCATTCCCGAATCGTTTAGGAAAGCCGAGTGAATATGCGCAATTAGTAGAAAGCATTTTAATAAATCCAATGCTTAACGGCGAAGTGATCCGTTTAGATGGTGCCATTCGCATGCAGCCAAAATAAGGAGGAGTCTTGATGGGGAAATACCGTTTTGAAACTGATGAGCACGTTATGTTCCGCAAGTCGCTTCGCAAATATTTGGAAAAAGAAGCTGCTCCACATTACGAACAGTGGGAAGAAGACCGTATGATTCCTAAATCTTTTTGGCGGAAGCTCGGCGACATGGGTTATTTAAGTCCACAAGTTGAAGAGAAATATGGCGGACTGGAAGTTGATTTCCGATACGCTGTCATCATCGGTGAAGAGATGGAACGTGTTGGAGCGAGCCTGACAGGTGTTGGATTGCATAATGATATCGTGGTTCCTTATATTGAAGCGTACGGAAACGACGAACAGAAAGCGCGCTGGCTGCCGGGATGTGTAACAGGAGAGCATATCACCGCTATTGCCATGACTGAACCAGGGGCAGGATCTGATTTGGCGGCGATTCAAACAACTGCTGTTCTTGATGGTGATACGTATATCGTAAATGGTTCCAAAACCTTCATTACGAATGGCATCAATGCGGATCTAGTTGTAGTTGTGGTGAAAACCGATACACAAATTGAACCGAAGCATCGCGGAATCAGCTTGCTGGTAATCGAGGAAGGCATGGCTGGGTTTACACGTGGACGCAAGCTGAACAAAGTCGGCATGCACGCGCAAGATACAGCAGAGCTGTACTTTGAAGATTGTCGAGTGCCTGCTAAGAACCTGCTTGGCGAAGAAGGAAAGGGTTTCACTTATTTAATGGAGAAGCTCCAACAGGAAAGATTGATGGTGGCGATTTCAGCTCAAACCGCTTCTGAAGATATGGTCGAGATGACACTGGACTATGTGAAGTCCCGTAAAGCATTCGGCAAGCCAATCGGAGCGTTCCAGAACACGCAATTCAAGTTAGTTGAAATGAGCACCGAAGTTGAACTTGGTCATTCATTCCTTGAATCGTTGATTGAAAATCATATGACAGGGAAAGACATTGTCTCAAAAGTGTCCATGGCGAAGTATTGGCTGACGGAAACTGCCAAGAAGATTTCCGGTGAATGCTTGCAATTACACGGAGGCTACGGCTATATGGAAGAATATAAAATTGCAAGGCGTTATCGAGATATTCCAGTTGCGTCGATTTATGCAGGCAGCAATGAAATCATGAAAGTGATTGTCGCGAAGAAAATGGGGCTGTAGATGAGGGCAAACAGGATCCATGAAAATGATTAAAAGAGGTTCAAAATGAAATTATCAAATGAACAAGAAATTGTAGAAGCCATTTCTAATGACGAGTGGATGATGAATGTTATCAGACAAGCAGCTACACTGGAGTTACCCGACTGGTGGATATGTGCTGGATTTATAAGAGCAAAAGTATGGGATGAATTACATGGGTTTTCTGAAAAGACCATACTTCCAGATGTGGATGTCATTTATTTCGATTCGGAAAATTTGGACGAACACATTGAAAAACTCCATGAAAAAGAACTAATTAAATTAGACTCAACCATTCCTTGGTCCGTTAAAAATCAAGCAAGAATGCATACTTTGAACAAGGTAGAACCTTATAAATCCTCCATAGACGGGATGTCAAAATTTCCAGAGACAGCCACAGCTATTGGCATAACTTTTGATGACAAAGGGGAACTTCATTTATGCGCTCCACATGGAGTCAGAGACTTATTAACAATGAAAATCTCTCCCACCCCTTATTTTGAAGGGTCGCAAATATATTTTGATAGAGTTAAGCAAAAAAACTGGTCAGCAACATGGCCCCTAGTGAAAGTAGAGTAAGCAGCAGGGCTTTTTCTGTCGCTTTTCAATTACTACTATTGTTATCGAATGAATTATCCATAGCATTCTGACAGTGCGTTAAACGATAAGTGTGGAAGCGCGAATAGAAAGGGAGCAACAGCGAATAGAGTAATATTTTTACTCCGAAACCTCAGGCATAATCTAGAGAGTTTCAAAGAATGGAATTTCCTTGCTTTTCATACAACGTATCGCAAAGGGATTTAACGCATATCATGATATACTTTCCAAAAACAACGAGGAGGTGTCTCTTATGCCGACCAATATCCCAGCGAGCCTGACGAAAGACTTGGCGCTGACGGTTTACAATGCTGGATTTGCGTTAATTCAAGAAATCCGCTCCATTCCTCCACTTTCAGACGATCATATCATCTACTATTCGGACGTACCACAACGGATTGAATCGAATTCCGTTCAGGTGAAAGGTCTAAAAGTCACAGAGCTTACTTACGAATATGACTTGATGGATCGACTCAAATTGCTGGAGAAATATGTTGGGCATCAAATCAGAATCGTCAATAAGAAAACAGGCGAAGAAAAGACGTACCTTCTGTTAAGCGTCCAAAATGGGTTGGTCCTTGCAGACATGCTGACAAGAGAAATTGTTCTTGATGCAGAAGGGGAGATTCGCTTGCCGGACGGTCCGGAAGAAGTGATGTTAAAGCCCACACTCGTTTGGCGTTTTGAAGAACAAACCGCAGAAGATGTACGGGTTACGTATTTAACGCGGGGGCTAAGTTGGGAAGCGGACTATGTGGCTCAAACTAGGGAGAATGATTTTGATTTGACCGGCTGGGTAACGATGACGAACAACTCGGGCATGACGTTTGACGATGCGACAATAAAACTAATGGCGGGTACAGTGAACCGAGCTCCAATTCCCATGCAAAAAACGATGAGTTTTGAGCAGAGTGCCATGGCCGAAATGGAACCGGAACGTCAGGCATTTGGAGAGTACTATCTATATACGCTCCCTGAAAGATTGACGCTGGAGAATCGACAGCAAAAGCAAGTTCAACTTTTTTCTGCCTACAAAATCAAATCGCACACGGTATATGAAGTGGATGCGTACAGTGCCCATCCAACAGTGTACTTAACGTTCCGAAATGATGCGGAAAACGGCCTTGGATTCCCACTTCCAAGAGGGAGATTCAAATTGTACAAAGAAAACCCAAAGGACGGTTCTTCTGAATTTATCGGAGAAGATTACATCCCGCATACGGCTGTGGGCGAACTAGTCCGCATCAAATCAGGGGAAGCTTTTGATGTCACGGTGGAAAGTGATGTTGTGGCTAAATACAAGAAAGACGGCTATGAGTATGAGGAAGTCGTATACTTGATTCGCAATCAAAAAGACAACCCGATTGAACTTATCATCAATCATGGCACAAGCTATGGCATATTTGATGTAGTTGAATCAACACACACTTGGAAACGGAAAGATAACGATATACAAATCTTTGTACCGGTTCCTGCAAAATCTGAAGTGAAAGTGGCATTTACGATTCGGTATGACCGGAGAAAAGATGTAAAGGTGAATTAGCATCATGAAACGTATCAGTATGGGCACTCTTATTCTAGCAATTTATACCCTACTTGTTTTTTACTTTGGCTATAACACGTATCAGTGGCTCCAAACGTGGGGCCTGCCGGTTCATCCCGTGTTGTTCGGCCTCTTCTGGTTTGTCTGTGCTTTTGGATACATCATCGGCAAGTTTAACCATGGACTTAAATATTTCAGTATCATCGGGTCGTACTGGTTCATTGTGATGCAGTACGGCTTGATTTTATTTCCTATGGCAACGCTTATTTATTTGATATGGCCGTCCAAGCAAACGATTTTTATTACAGGAAACATCGTGGCGTTTGTTTTTCTGATTATTTTCGTCGCAGGGACATATATGGCATTTTCACCGGTTGTTCGGTATAAGACAATACATATCAACAAGGATTCTGGTTCGCTTCGCGAGTTAAAGTTGGTACTAGCATCTGACTTTCACTTAGGACTTCTTTCCAACAAAAAGCACTTGCAGCGTTTTGTGAATTTGTCTAACGCAGAGCAGCCGGATGTGGTGTTGCTTGCGGGTGATTTGGTCGATGATGATCCAATTTGGTTTGTGAAAGACGGGATGTCCGAGGTCATGAGGCAGTTGAAGACGACATATGGTGTTTACGGAGTTGTCGGAAATCATGAGTATTACGGACGTAAAATTCCGCTTCTTGTGGAAGAAATGAGGGGAGCGGGCGTCCGCATGTTACTGGACGAAACCATTTGTGTGGAAAATGCGTTCTATGTAACGGGCAGGGAAGATGCGACGAATGGAAAGCGACAGCCTTTGGAGAATTTGAAGCCAGAGTTGAATGAGCTTCCATGGCTTGTGATGGATCATACGCCTTTTGATTTAAACACGCCTGCTGAGCTCGGAGTGGATGTACATGTATCAGGGCATACGCACCGGGGGCAGATGTGGCCGAATCATTTATTCACACGTCGTTTATTTGAGCTTGATTATGGGTATAAACTTAAAGGACTGTTGCACGCTTTTGTGTCATCGGGCTTTGGATTTTGGGGTCCGCCGATTCGATTGGGTTCGCGTTCGGAGCTTTGGTCAATCAAAATTACAGTATCGTCGAAATAAATATTGGGAAAAGCCCATTAATCTTGTTACGATAGAAGTTGGAAAGAAATTGTTGCTTGGAGGCTGGACATGGAAAACTGGATTACTGATATTATGAGCCAGTACGGCTACATAGGTATATTTTTACTAATCATGCTTGAAAATATTTTCCCACCTATTCCGTCAGAAGTGATTTTGACGTTTGGTGGTTATATGACAACGCAATCGAGTATGACGGAAATGGGTGTCATTTTGGTTTCGACTGCAGGTTCTATCGCAGGGGCTGTGATTCTTTATGGAATCGGTCGAATGTTGGATGTAAAACGCTTGGAGAAAATCGTGGATCGTTATGGACGTGTTTTACGTTTAACGAGAAAAGATATTTACAAAGCAGATAGTTGGTTTGATAAATATGGCATTTGGACTGTATTGTTTTGCCGCTTGATTCCATTGATTCGTAGTTTAATTTCGATTCCTGCCGGGATGTCGAATATGAAATTTGGATTGTTTTTGTTATTTACGACATTAGGAACACTTATTTGGAATACGATTTTAGTATCGGTCGGAGCAGCAGTGGGCGATAACTGGGAATCAATCGTTGCCGTAATGGACGTGTATTCAAATATTGTGTACGTCTTGCTTGTACTTGCAGGACTTGCCGTAATCTGGTGGTATTTACGATTCCGAAAAAGAAGAGCATAAGGAGATATTATGGAACTATTTGATTTGCTTAAAGCGTTAATATTAGGATTTGTGGAGGGGATGACGGAGTTTGCTCCCGTTTCTTCTACCGGACATTTAATTATTGTGGACGATATGTGGTTAAAAACATCTGAGTTTCTTGGGAAACCTTCGGCTAACTCGTTTAAAATCTTTATTCAGCTTGGATCGATTTTGGCGGTAATTGTGGTGTTCTGGAAACGTTTATTCAGTTTGGTTGGTCTTTATAAAATGAAAGATACAACTACAGGCTCAAAGTTAAAATTGACGCATGTAATTGTAGGCTTGATTCCAGCGGGTGTGCTAGGCGTATTGTTTGAGGACTTTATCGACGACAATTTATTCCGCACTGAGACGGTATTAATTGGCTTGGTTATTGGTGCGATTTTAATGATTGTGGCTGATAAATTCGGACCGAAAGTACCGAAAACACAGACGTTGGATCAAATTACATACAAGCAGGCATTCACTGTTGGGCTTGTGCAATGTTTATCGTTATGGCCAGGTTTTTCCCGTTCGGGTGCGACCATTTCAGGTGGTGTATTGTTCGGGATGAGTCACCGGACGGCAGCTGATTTTACATTTATCATGGCTGTTCCGATCATGTTCGGTGCTAGCTTCTTGTCCCTTTTGAAAAACTGGGAGGATATAAATCCAAACGATACTTCGTTTTATGTCGTAGGATTTATCAGTGCTTTCGTATTTGCGCTGATTTCGATCAAGTTCTTCCTGAAGTTGATCGAACACGTGAAATTGACGCCATTCGCAATTTATCGATTGGTATTGGCGGCAGTGTTGTTCGTGATTATTGTTCTATAATGGATTCGAAAACGGTCTCAATATGAGGCCGTTTTTTTGTTTGTGGAAAAGAGGAGAATCCGCTAGTTTTTCTGTGTTACGCGTTTAGAATGGTGGAAACGGCGAATAGAGTTAAGGCATGAAAGGAAGCCAGACTGTTTCTGTCGAATATAATTGGTTAGACTAGCAAACTCATTTACATAGGATACGAAATAACGTCTACTTTGCCACATGGGTAATAAGTGAATACAAACAATTGAGAAAAGGGGATAGACAACATGACTGAGACGATAAGTATCGATCACCGTACAATCGCGGTTCGATTGTTTAATGAAACATGGGATTTGATGGAGAAGAAAGACCGAACAGGTGATGAGGATTCACAAATGCTGGAGAAGGCATATGCTTCGCTCTATCATTGGCGCCAAATCGGCACGAAGCTTAATTTAGCTAGAGGCTATTGGCAAGTGTCCCGTGTCCATGCCATTCTCGGACAAGGCGATACAGCATATTTTTACGGCGTGGCGGGTGCAGAACTATGTGAAGCGGAAGGATATGGCGATTTTGATTTAGCCTTTGCTTATGAATCCATAGCCCGTGCAGAAAAGTGTAGGGACAATTATGAGTCAATGAATATTTGGTTGGCACGCGGGCAAGTAGCGGCCGAAAATATCGCGAAAGAACCAGACAAAAAATATTTTTTAAGCGAATTGGCTAGTGTAGATAAGGGTTGAACGAATTCAGCGATAATTCGTCTGTTGTAAGAAAAAACACTATATGTTAGATTGGATATTATGTAAAACACAATATATAGTGTACAAACGAAAAAGAGGTACCAGTAATGGTTTAAAAGGGAATTCGGTACATGCCGAAGCTGTCCCCGCAACTGTAAGTGTAAACGACTGTACAAAGTCCACTGTGCATCAGCATGGGAAGGGTACGGAAGGATAATGCACGAGCCAGGAGACCTGCCTTTTTTTTCGATGAAGCAACACTTTCTTCGGGGGTTGAGGAGTGGAAGCGAGCTATTTGTAGCGAGCGAAATTCCATTTTCTCGCAAACCAATTCAACTCCTTTCCATTCTTTCAATCTTGAGCGATGGCTCAGCCGAAGAGGCTGTTCCATCGCTTTTTTGTGTTTCTGAAATTGTTGAATTGGAGTGGAGTATACATATGGTACAAAAGGTATTAACAGACAAAGAAATACTGATAGATCAACTGCTGGAGCAGTTTAAAGAGAATGAGTTGGCTCCCTTGTTGCGTGCCCATGAAAAATGGCTGAAGAAAAATCCACAAGCAACCGATGAACAGTGGTCAAAAGCCATGGTAATGGAGTCACTTAGTCATCTGGATGAAGAGCAACCTTACTGGACTTTCGTCGCTGCACGTGTTTACTTGGCACAAGTTTACAGCGAAATCGCTGTAAGACGAGAATGTTCAAGTCAAAACGTGTATAAGGATTTTGAGAAACACCTCCAGCACTTATCGGACAAGGGTTTATATAATGCCCGTCTCCTGAAGACCTATAGTAAAGAAGAAATCAAAGCATTAGGTGAAGTGCTTGAACCGGAACGCGATGGATTATTCACATATATTGGATTAAAGACATTGATGGACCGTTACGTGGCAAGAGATTACGACCTTTCACCCGCAGAGCTACCGCAAGAACGATGGCTCATCATTGCTATGACGTTAATGCAAAACGAAACCGTGAATCGCTTGAAGAAAGTGAAGGAAGCATACTGGGCAATGAGTAACTTGTATATGACCGTTGCAACACCTACCCTTTCCAATGCAGGGAAGCCACATGGGCAATTATCGAGTTGCTTCATCGATACAGTTGACGACAGTCTGCAAGGGATTTATGACTCGAATACAGATGTTGCCACGCTATCGAAATATGGCGGTGGTATAGGCATTTACATGGGGAAAGTGAGAAGCAGAGGTTCCTCAATCCGAGGATTCAAGGGAGCATCGAGCGGTGTGCTACCGTGGATCAAGCAATTGAATAATACAGCGGTCAGCGTGGATCAACTCGGTCAACGACAAGGAGCGATTGCCGTATATTTGGATGTGTGGCATAAGGACATCTTGCCTTTCCTTGATTTGAAGCTAAACAACGGGGATGAACGATTGCGCGCACATGATATTTTCACAGGTGTATGCCTACCGGATATTTTCATGGAGAAAGTCGAAGCACGCGAAGAATGGGCACTGTTTGACCCGCATGAAGTACGTACTGTCATGGGTTATTCTCTAGAAGATTTCTACGATGAAACCCGGGGGGAAGGTGCTTTCCGAGATAAATATGAAGAGTGTGTAGCGAACGAACAGTTATCGAGAGAAGTAGTGCCGGCCATTGATATAATGAAACGCATCATGCGCAGCCAACTGGAAACAGGTGTGCCATTTATGTTTTATCGAGACGAAGTAAATCGAAGAAATTCAAATAAACATGAAGGCATGATTTACAGCAGTAACTTGTGCACGGAAATTTTTCAAAATATGAGTGCGACAGAATTTGAATCGATCACGTTGGAAGATGATGTCATAGTCACACGCCGTAAGCCTGGTGATTTTGTAGTGTGTAACTTGTCCTCCATCAATTTAGGAAAAGCAGTTCCGGCTGGTGTGTTGGAAAGATTGATCGAAGTACAAGTACGCATGCTCGACAATGTCATCGATTTGAACATGATTCCAGTGCCACAGGCAGAACGAACAAACGCAAGATACCGTGGAATCGGTCTTGGAACATTTGGCTGGCATCACCTATTAGCGCTGAAAGGAATTCGATGGGAATCTGACGAAGCGGTAGAATTTGCGGATGAATTGTATGAGGAGATTGCTTATTTGACAGTGCAAGCATCCATGAATATCTCTCGTGAAAAAGGACCTTATCCATTATTTGTTGGATCAGCATTCCATACGGGAGAGTACTTTGAATCGCGTGGTTACGATTCATTGAAATGGCGTGAACTTCGTCTGGATGTTGCTATGAATGGTGTGAGAAACGGGTATCTCATGGCCGTCGCACCGAATTCTTCCACGTCGATATTGGCAGGAAGTACAGCAAGCATCGATCCTATATTCCAAAAAAGCTATTCGGAAGAGAAGAAAGACTACAAAATTCCGGTAACAGTACCTGACTTGAATCAAGAAACAACGTGGTTTTATAAGTCCGCGTACTTCATCAATCAGCATTGGACATTAAAACAGAACGCTGCACGACAACGCCATATCGATCAAGGGGTATCGTTGAATTTATATGTACAAAACACAATTAAGGCGAAAGAATTGCTGGACTTGCATCTGGATGCGTGGGCAAGTGGTTTGAAAACGACCTATTATGTGCGCTCCACATCGGTGGAAATGTTGGAATGTGAGTCTTGCTCAAGCTAAGGAGGAAAGTTGAATGACAACGATTGAAAAACGAAAGCTCATGGATAAAGAGGCACCAAACCGTTCTACCGGCATCGTCAATGGGGCTTCATCGAATGTACTGAACTGGGATGATGTCCGGTTCAGTTGGGCGTATCCGAAATATAAAAGGATGCTCGGAAACTTCTGGACCCCTTTTGAAATTAATATGGGTTCGGACGTGAAGCAGTTCGGCGCGTTGAATGATGCGGAGCGGGAAGCATTCTTGAAAATCATCGGGTTATTGGCATTGCTCGATAGTATTCAAACTGATTTCGCAGGGAAAGTTGCTGATTATTTAACGGATTCCAGTTTGAATGCGCTTATGATAATTTTGGCACAACAGGAAGTGATTCATAATCATTCTTATTCGTATGTGCTGTCGAGCTTGGTGTCGAAACAAGAGCAAGATCGGGTGTTTGATTACTGGCGCACGGAACCGGTCCTGGAAAAGCGAAACGAATTCGTCATGAAAGGGTATGAAGCTTTTTCAGATGAGCCAAATGTTGATTCATTATTGACTGCGATTGTCTATGATGTCATTTTGGAAGGGTTATTTTTCTATTCTGGATTCGCTTTCTTCTATCATCTCGCTCGTCATCAAAAAATGGTCGGCACGAGCACAATGATCAACTACATCAATCGAGATGAACAAATTCACGTCGATTTGTTCGTGAAAATTTATCAGGAGTTGTTGCGAGAATATCCTGAGTACGATACGCCAGAAAGAGCTCGTAAAGTTGAAAATATTTTCAAAGAAGCGGCAGCACTTGAAATCGAATGGGCACGGGAAGTGATAGGGGATCGAATTGACGGTCTGGACGTAGAGGATGTGGAAGAATACATTTATTTCTATGCAAATGTCCGCTGTGCTCAACTTGGTTATGAACGACCGTTCCCGGCGTATCGCAAAAATCCATTGAAGTGGATCAAGGCTTATGAAGAAGTGGATTTGGGCAAAACGGACTTCTTTGAACAAAAGTCGCGACAATATGTAAAAGTCAATGTGCAAGACAATGGGTTTGATGATTTATAGGGAATTTGGGAAGAACGCTGTTTCATAAGGCGAGTTGAATCTGTAGTGTGATGAGTTTGAGCGATAAATTTGTACAAGTGACCTTTAAATAATCAAAAGAGTAACAAATAAACATTTTAAGATGTAAAAGGATAATAAAGAAGTCTGGCGAACCCTATAAGAGATACTTAATTTTCATTAAGGAGATGTAGAGAATGAAACCAGTACTTCCATATTTAACGTTTTACGGAAATGCCAAAGACGCAGCTGCATTTTATGAAGAAACATTCAGTTTAGAGAACCAAGGTATACTAAAATATGGGGAAAGCGATTTTCCATCACCACCTGAAGCGGCAGATTACATTATGCATTGTCACTTAACAAATGGAAACTTCAGCATTATGCTTGCTGACTCCCCAATCCCTGGCGAATCAGGTACGACAAATGTTTCATTGATGATTGAATGTGAAAGCGAAGAAGAAGTGAATCGTCTGTACAATGCATTATTAGTGGGCGGTCAGGCAATCATGGAACTTCAGGACACGTTCTGGGGAGCCAAATATGCTAAAGTGCGCGACCAGTTTGGGTACACATGGGATCTGAATTTCGAAAAAGGACAAGCTGAATAACAAACTGTGAAAGATAGTAGGGGCTGCCAATGTTAATGGCAGCCTTTTTTATTGGGGAAAAATCGGTGAATGGGAATAAAGCTCGGTGAAGTGTTGCACCAGCTCCAGGAAGAACGCCAATGAAGAATCCTAACAAGGAACCCCTAAGTTCATTCATGCCGAATAAAACCGGCAACTCCGATTAAATTCAAGTTCATGCCGAATAAAACTCTGATTAATTTACCCACACCAAATCCGCTCTTTTGTATTAAAAAAACCATGACAATATTCTGAATAGAAATTATAATGAATAAAGTTTTAGAAAGGGAGAGATAGCATATGAAACGAACAACATTGGCTTCAGCATACAAATTGGAGGGCATGTTGGGATAAAATGTGAACTCCGATTTGATTTTAACCCAAATCAAAAAATCGGAGGAAATTAGAATTGAGTATACAAAATTTTTATTACACTTTAACAAGTTCACGGTCGTTTTTCATTCAGATGGTGTTCACATTAAATGCCATTTACTATGTAACTCAAGCGGAATTGAATGCTTTGCAACTCGTATTGATCGGTACGATTATGGAAGTGTCTGTTTTGCTGTTTGAAATGCCCACAGGTTTATTTGCGGATCACTTCGGACGGAAAAGGTCGCTTGCTTTCGGAACACTCGTCATCGGGTTAGCACATGTTTTGGAAGGCAGTACGCCTGAGTTTTGGGCAATTGCGGTAGCTTCTGCGATGTGGGGAATCGGCTGGACATTCATCAGCGGGGCGGAACAAGCTTGGATTGCTGATGAACTGAACGCTAAAAGTTTGGAAAAGACGTTCTTACGTGGATCGCAGTTTTCATCCTTGGCTCGCTTTGCGGCGATTCTGGCAAGTGTGACAATCGCAGCGATTTGGTCCGTACAAATTGCAATTATTGTTGCGGGAATCATGCTCATTGTCATGGCGGTATGGGCTTTCATCAAGCTGCCTGAAACAAAGTTTGTTAGAGTTACTCGTGAAAAAGGTGTCTCGGGTGTCACGCATATGGTGAACGCCATCAAAGCTGGTGTTTCTCAAATTCGCGGGAACACCGTGTTGGTCAGTATTGCGATGGTAACCTTGTTTTGGGGGCTCGCCAGCGAAGGCTTCGATCGTTTGTATGGCGCACATTTCATTGTAGACTACCAGTTGTCGGAAAGTGAGACCGTTTATTGGTTCGGTACATTTTATGCGGTCGCGTTTTTACTGAATATCGTGGTCCTTCGTTTCGTCGAGAGACACGTCAAAGGACGTTATGCACATGTATTATTGATTACTAACACCGTGTTGATTGCAACGATGATTGCGTTCGCTTGGACCGGTCATTTCTGGGTGGCTGTAGCCATGTATTGGGTGACAAGTGCACTGAGAAACGTAAACTATCCATTGATGAGCATCGTTACAAATAAACGCATAGAATCAAAAGGGCGTGCCACAACACTTTCCATGTTTGGACAGCTTGATGCATTCGGACAGATTGCCGGTGGACCACTCGTCGGCATGCTGGCATTGTACACGTCCATTGCAGGAGGGATTACTTCTTCTGCGTCGTTAATCCTGCCGGTGCTTTATTTCTTATGGCGGATGAAAAGGAAAATGAAAGTTTCATAGATTGATTAAGTGCCTGGTGCGAATACGTATCAGGTTTTTTATTTTACAGCGAAGCATAAAGAGCAAATCAGAATGTAGATATATGGGGAAATACTGGTGAAAGGGAATAACCCACGTCTGAAGCGGAATAAAGTGAGCACGAAAAGGAATAATTCAAAATGCAAGGGAATAAATGACGCAACCACAAAAAAACAATGCACCATTAAAGGCACACTGTCATTAACTTTATTTATTTCCCGCCTAATATATCAAATAGCCCGCCTGCCAAGCTACCTTCACCTTTTGAGCTGCCGCCAGGAATTTGTGGGGCTGCTGCAAAGACTCGGCTTGCCAATCGACTGAATGGCAACGATTGTATCCATACGGTTCCTGGTCCACGCAATGTAGCGAAGAACAATCCTTCTCCGCCGAACAACGCCGTTTTTACGCCCGGCACCATTTCAATGTTGTAATCAACTTCCTTGGTCATTGCCACTAAACATCCTGTATCGACACGTAACACTTCGCCAGGTTGTAAGTGTTTCTTATGAATAGTACCTCCAGCATGAACGAATGCGAGTCCGTCACCTTCAAGTTTTTGCATGATAAAGCCTTCACCACCAAAGAAACCAGTCCCAAGTTTACGTTGGAATTCAACGCCGACCGATACGCCTTTAGCCGCTGCCAGGAACGCATCTTTTTGACAAATGATTTTGCCGCCCATTTCACTCAAATCCATTGGAATGATTTTTCCTGGATATGGGGAAGCGAAATACACATGTTTTTTGCCAGATCCGTTATTAGTGAATGTCGTCATGAATAAACTTTCTCCTGTAAGCATACGCTTACCGGCACCCATCAGTTTGCCCATGATTCCTCCTCCTCCTGAAGAAGAGCCATCTCCGAAAATAGTTTCCATAGAGATGCCGTCTTCCATCATCATTAAGCTGCCTGCTTCTGCAACAACCGTTTCTTTTGGATCGAGTTCTACTTCCACAAACTGCATATCGTCACCGTGTAATTTGTAATCAATTTCATGGTTGTTCATGCGTCACATTCCTCCAGTAATTTAAATCTACTCATTCATACGCTTCTCGCAACAAAAAGTTTCATCATACGTCACTATTTATAAATAATCCGTTTTTTCAAAAAATTGAAAGGTTTAAACGACCATGTGTCGAATAAGTAAAGTGAAAGCGTTCTCAAATCGAAAGGGGTAAGGTACATGCAATTGAACAATTACATCGGTGGAAAGTGGCAGGAAGCTGGAGATGCAAAGTACGTTCCTGTGACTAACCCTGCTAATGGAGAAGAGTTAGCGCAAGTGCGATTATCAACTAAAGAAGATGTGGATTCAGCTGTCTCGGCAGCAAAGGAAGCGCAGAAAAAATGGGCGCTGGTCCCTGCACCGAAGCGGGCAGATTATTTATATGAAATTGGACGTATTATGAAAGAAAAGAAAGAGCATCTTGCACAAGTGTTGACGAAAGAAATGGGAAAAGTCATTGAAGAAGGTCGCGGAGAAGTGCAGGAAGGAATCGATATGGCATTCTACATGGCAGGTGAAGGCCGCCGTTTGTTCGGCGAAACGACGCCATCGGAACTAGCTGATAAGTTTGCGATGAGCGTACGTGCTCCAATCGGTGTGGTTGGACTCATTACGCCTTGGAACTTCCCAGTTGCGATTGCCACGTGGAAATCATTCCCTGCGATTGTTGCTGGCAATACGTTTTTATGGAAGCCAGCAACCGAAACACCGATGATGGCTTATGAAATGGCGAAAGTATTTGAAGAAGCAGGACTACCTGCAGGCGTTGCGAACATTGTATTCGGATCAGGGGCAGATGTTGGAACTGCGATGATCGAACATCCGGACGTGAAAGTCATTTCATTTACTGGGTCGACTGAGACAGGTCGTTCAGTTGCTGAACGTGGCGGTCGTCATTTGAAAAAAGTATCACTTGAAATGGGTGGTAAAAATGCCGTCATCGTCATGGACGACGCAGATCTTGGATTGGCGGTTGAAGGGATTTTATGGAGTGCTTTCGGAACAGCAGGTCAGCGTTGTACAGCATGCAGTCGCGTCATTGTGCATAGAGATGTGAAAGAAGAACTTGAAACGCGTCTTCAGGAAGCGATGAAAGGTTTGGCTATCGGTGACGGTATGGACGAATCCGTAAAAATAGGTCCAGTCATTAACAAAAAAGCACTGGAAAAAATCCATAATTACGTCCAAATCGGAAAAGAAGACGGTGCTACATTGCTAGCGGGTGGAGAGATTCTATCTGATGGTGATTTGGCAAACGGAAACTACTATGCACCGACTCTATTCACAAACGTTGCGAGAGATAGTCGCATTGCACAGGAAGAAATTTTTGGCCCGGTCGTTTCACTGATTGAGGTTTCGAGTTTAGACGAAGCAATTGAAGTGAACAACAGCGTGTCATTCGGTTTATCCAGTAGTATTTTCTCGCGTGACGTCAACACTGTTTTCAAGGCACAGCGTGATCTGGATACAGGGATTGTGTATGTAAATGCCGGAACTACTGGTGCTGAAATTCATTTGCCATTCGGCGGGACAAAAGGGACGGGTAACGGACACCGTGACTCCGGCGTGGCAGCACTTGACGTTTATACAGAATGGAAGAGCATTTATGTCGACTTCAGCGGTAAGTTACAACGAGCTCAAATTGATAATTAAGTAGTTTTGAATGAAAGACTGTCAGCATCACATATACATGCAAAGAAAACGTTTTACAAAGGGGATGTAAGAATGAAGGTTGTTGTATTAGGTGCAGGATTAATGGGGAAAGAAGCGGCGCGTGATTTAGTCAGAAGCGAAAACGTCGAAAAAGTGTTTTTAGCAGACGTGCATGTGGAGCAAGTGCAGGCTTTTAAGGAGAAAATTCAATCCGATAAAATAGAAGCAGTTCGGTTAGATGCCAATGATGATGCGCAATTGAAAGAAGTCATGAGCAAAGGCGACGTTGTCATTAACGCATTATTTTATTCATTCAACGAAAAAGTTGCGCGTACAGCGGTTGAAGTGGGCGTTCATTCAGTGGATCTAGGAGGTCACATTGGAGGAGCGACGGATGCGGTGTTAAGTTTGGCTGCTGAAGCACAAGCGAAAGGCATTACTCTCATTCCAGACTTAGGGGTAGCTCCAGGAATGATCAATATTTTATCTGGATATGGTGCAAGCAAGTTAGATGAAGTCAAATCGATCAAACTCTATGTAGGTGGGATTCCAGTTGAACCGGAAGGTCCATTGAAATACAACATCGTCTTTTCATTGGACGGGGTGATGGACCATTATACGGACACATCCCTCGTTGTCCGAAATGGTGAATTGCTCGAAGTGCCATCCCTTTCCGAAATAGAGCCGATTTATTTTGATGAATTCGGTGAACTGGAAGCTTTCCATACATCAGGTGGAACTTCTACATTGACAAAAACGTTTCCGAACGTGGAAACACTCGAATATAAAACAATACGTTACCCAGGCCACGCAGAAAAATTCAAAGTATTGGTGGATCTAGGCTTAACAAATAAAGCGACAAAAGTTGAAGTGGATGGAAAAACAATCAGTACGCGTGAAGTGCTGAAAGCCGCTTTGACGCCTGGTTTATTACTTGGTGATAAACAAGATGCCGTACTGTTGCGTGTAATTGTGTCCGGTGACAAAGATGGGGAACTAGTTAAATATGCATACGAACTCGTGACGAAGAAAGATATGACGGATCAAGTAACAGCAATGGCGCGTGCAACGGCAAACACGATTTCAATTGTTGCACAGATGATCGGCAATGGGGAAATCACAAAACGAGGCGTATACGCACCTGAACAAATTGTGCCTGGCGATACCTACATTAATGAAATGAAAAAACGAGGCGTACAAATTCAAGAATCAATACAACAATCAACTACGGTTGGTAACGGATAACAGGAGGCACTCATCATGAACTTCGAATTTTCGGAAGAACAACAATTACTTCGTAAAACGATCCGCCAATATGTGGATGCAGAAATTATTCCCCATATCGCTGAGTGGGATGCAACGGGTGGATTTGATCAAAACGTATGGAAAAGATTAGCGGAACTAGGTTTCATGGGCGTTTGTGTCCCTGAAGCATACGGTGGAAGTGGCATGGACTACAATTCACTTGCAATCATTTGCGAAGAATTGGAACGGGGAGATACGGCGTTTCGTACAGCTGTCTCCGTGCATATTGGATTGAACTCCATGACGTTAATGCAGTGGGGCACAGAGGAACAAAAGCAAAAGTATTTGGTACCGCAAGCGAAAGGTGAAAAAATCGGCGCTTTCGGTCTTACGGAACCGGGCGCTGGTTCGGACGTAGCCGCAATGGCAACAACAGCAACTCGCGACGGGGAAGATTACGTTTTAAAAGGTCAAAAAACTTGGATTTCCCTTTGTGATAAAGCGGACCATTTCATCGTTTTTGCATATACTGATAAATCGAAGAAACACCACGGTATCAGTGCGTTTATTGTGGAACGCACGATGGAAGGCTTCAGTTCGAAAGCGATTAAAGGGAAGTACGGCATTCGAGCAGGAAATACGGGAGAAATTTTCTTTGATGATATTCGAGTGCCGGCTACAAACCGTTTAGGGGAAGAAGGCGAAGGGTTTAAAATTGCCATGTCGGCTTTGGATAACGGAAGATTTACAGTTGCTGCAGGCGCTGCAGGTTTAATCATGGCGTGTATTGAAGCAAGTGTGAAATATTGTAACGAGCGCGAAACGTTCGGCAAGCCAATTGGTAAACACCAATTGGTACAGCAAATGGTTGCGAAAATGGAAGCTGGCCTTCAAATGAGCCGACTCCTTGTCTACCGTGTTGGTGAACTGAAAAATAAAGGCGTGCGTAATACGCGTGAGACTTCATTAGCGAAATGGCAAGCATGTGATTTTGCGAACCAAGCAGCAGATGACGCTGTGCAAATTCACGGTGCGTATGGCTATTCGGATGAATATCCAGTCGCAAGATACTTGCGCAACTCAAAAGCACCGGTTATTTACGAAGGAACGCGCGAGATCCATACAATTATGCAAGCGGAATATGTACTTGGGTATCGTGAAGATAAAAAATTATCGAACATGCTGCCAAAATGGCCATTTGAAATCAATAAATAAATATGATAGAATATTCTCAACTTGAATGAACGGAGGTGAAGAAAGAATGAAGAACGCTGTGAATGCACGTGGTTATATACTGGAATTTTTATCCACATCATGTGCGATTACTCATGAAATTTCTAACAACGGGACAGGTCTGTCCAATTTTAGGGAATTACATGCACATCACAGCTGACAAGACATTCTTTCTTCTCCATATGGAAAAGCGCAAAGCGCCGCTCTAGCCCAACACCGGCGCTGTTCGGTTGAAAGGCAATTGCCTTTCTGACCCCTTTTAAGGGGCACGCGGGCTGGCGCTTGGAGCCAGACATCGAGAAAAGACTGCTTGCTTTTCAGGCAGTCTTTTTTTGTACGCAAAAATAAATCGACTGCAAATGAAGAATGGATTGCTTCCAGCTGAAATCGAAAGGAAGCGGAAAATATGATATGTACAATTCAGGAAATCAGTAAAATGCTAGGTGGAAACATCATTTTTGAGGACTTATCACTGGCAATCAAAACAGGTGATAAATTAGCCGTTGTAGGACGTAACGGTACAGGGAAAACTACATTATTTAAATTGTTAGCTGGTGTAGAAAGTCCTGATTCGGGAAGCATTCATTTCAAAAAAGGAAATCGGATTGGCTACTTGGCCCAGATTCCTTCCTACTCAGAGGAAGTGACGGGGCTCGATGTTCTGACAATGGCCTTTGAAGAACTGCTCAAGATGCAAACGCAAATGACGGATCTTGAAATGAAAATGGCTAGCGCAACGCCTGAAGAAATGGAACGATTGCTTCGTCAATATGGAAATATCCAGGAACAATTCACGCTACGTGACGGATATTCGTATGAATCGGAAATTGATAAGGTCATACAGGGTCTGCAATTGGAAAGCTTTGTTGATCGGTCATTCCCATCGTTGAGTGGTGGGGAACAAACAAAAATCATGCTCGGTCAATTACTACTGACGAAACCAGATTTATTGTTACTCGATGAACCGACGAACCATTTGGATTTGTTTGCCGTGGAATGGCTTGAACAGTATTTGGTTGATTATGAAGGTACGGTCGTCATCATTTCGCATGACCGTTACTTCCTGGATCAGGTCGTTACGAAAGTTGCGGATCTCGAAGAAGGCGAATTGATTTTATATCATGGCAATTATTCATCGTTTGCCATCCAAAAAGAAGAACGCATCATGCGGGAGTTTCAGGAATACGAGGAACAGCAGAAAAAAATCAAGAAAATGCGCGAAGCCATCAAGCGCCTAAAACTTTGGGCAAATGAAGCAGTTCCGCCGAATGCTGCTTTGCACCGTCGTGCACGCAATATGGAAAGGGCTTTGGAACGTATGGAGAAAGTACGGAAGCCGCTGATTGATCCGAAAAAAATGACTCTATCATTTGAAGCAGCTCCACGAAGTGGCAAGGAAGTGGTGGTCATGGAACAAGTGTACAAATCTTTCGGCGACAATGTGTTGCTTGCAGGAGCTGACTTTAATGTTAGGTGGAAAGAACGCGTTGCAATCGTCGGTCGAAACGGAACTGGCAAGTCCACCATTCTGAAATTACTGCGGGGAGAACTCGAAGTCGATGCAGGCACCGCACGTCTTGGCAGTAATGTGCGAGTGGGATTCCTGTCTCAACATTTCGAGATTGCCAACCCGAAAGCGCGCCTCATTGATGTCTTCCGAGCGGAAGTCAATGTATTTGAAGGCGAAGCGCGCCACATTCTCGCGAAGTTTATGTTCTATGGACCCGACGTTTTCAAACGGGTTGGAGATTTAAGTGGAGGAGAACGGATGCGATTGCGTCTTGCGCAACTCATGCATCAGGACATCAATTTATTGATGCTTGATGAACCAACAAACCATTTGGATATCGATTCGCGAGAAGTGCTCGAAGAAGCACTCGAAGATTTCCAAGGGACCATAGTGGCTGTCTCCCACGATCGCTACTTCCTGAATAAACTTTTCCCTCGCACCGCTTGGCTGGATCGGGGAACATTCATTACCTTCGAAGGAGCCTATGAATGGGCACGTTCGAAATGGGCAGAACGTCAGACCTCGCTTGAAAAAGAAGAACCGGTCAAAAAGGAAGAACGAGTCAAAACTATCCGTGAACGGGAGGAACAACCTCGTTCTTTTGAAAAGGAAATTGCCGATGTCGAAGAAGAACTGGCGACTCTCACTGTTCAAATTGAAGCTGAAGCGGATTGGCAAGAATACGAAAATTTATTAGTGATAAAGAAATCACTAGAAGAACGTTTGGAAGAACTAATGGCGGATTGGTTTAAATACGAGGCGTGAATTAAAAGAGAAGGGAAAGAGTGAGTCAGATGAAATATGGATGTGTCTTGTTTTTGCTTACATGTTGTTTCGTACTGACTGGATGTTCTTCAGCTGCCACTAAAGTTGATCTTACTTCATCAAGCAAAGCAAGTGAGGATGCATTCATATTGGAGTTGACTTCAATTGCCAAACAGTACAAAGAACATGAAAAAGATTCAATTACTGCCCGGCTTAAATATACTGGGCCGGATAATGAAGTAAGGATTTCGCATGGTGGTTTTTCGCCAATCGAATTCTCGGTAAAGGAATTGAACAAAATTAAAGACATAGGCGGAGTTTCTCAGACTATATTAAGCTTCACAACTTTAAAAAAGGATGAGTGGCTAGAAGTTCCTTTTTCGAAGTCCGGGGAAATAACGAAGGATGAATTCATAAAAGAGTATTTCAACAAAGATGGTTTCCCAAAGGGTAAATACGAAATCACCGCAACCACTGATTTTGAAGTCGAGCAGACCGGAGCCAATGTAAAGTTAAAGACAGTTATTGTAATAGAAGTGAACTAAAGAAACGGAATCGCCTTCAGCGGTTCCGTTTTTGTTTCGCTTACTGGTCAATTAAATTGTTTAGAAAACATGAATTTTAGATAAGCGATGCCGAATACTTGATATCCGATTGCGAAATCCAGATAACCTTCCCCGAAATGAAGATATCCATCCGTGAATCCTCGATATCCCCCTACGGATTCTCGATAAATCCCCTACCCAGCCCTCCTCAGAATAAATAACAATCTTTCCCCGTCGAGTATCTAGCTTGTCCTAATTGCAAGACTTGCGTTATGCGATTTAATAAGAAATTCTTTAAATAAATTATTTTCAGAATAATTGAAACTAAATAACACTTTATCGGTCTAATGAAATAACTAGCTTAAAAAAGAGGAGAGATGGTATTGAAAAAAAGAAGTGTTTGGCTCGTGGTCGCTGCTGTGATTGCGGGAATAGTCCTATCGTTTGCGTTTTATATTGATAAAGTGACAGTCAGTGCTTCATCGATTGCGTTGTCTGAGCAAGGGTGGAAAGCAAATTTTTCGGAGCCGTTAAAAGCTTCAGCCATATCGGATGGAACGATTTATTTGGTTGATCAGCAAGGAAAGAAAACGAATGCGAAATTGCAGCTTACACAAAACGGTCATTCAGTTAAAGTGTCCGAAATCAAACCGGGTTCGTATATATTGCACATCAAGAAGGAAGCTATTCAAGGCGGATTCTTCAAATCCATGTCGACCAGTAAATTATCGTTTACTGTTCACAAAGATTTGCAAACTGTAAAATCGGAAAAGCAATTGAAAGATTACTTCGCTAAGTTAAAGAAACAAATGAGTCAGATGTATTCTGATTCAAGGGAAGAGTCAGCTGAAAGCGAAAAGTCGATGAATTCAAGCAGTGGAGGAGAAGCTGACCACTCGGAAACGAACAATCAAGTGGAAGGCGTAGATGAATCGGATATGGTGAAGACAGACGGGAAATTTATTTACTCTATATTAAATGGACGTGTAATCGTAACGGATATTCAAAATCCTGCAAACATGAAGAAAATAGCTGAACTGTCATTCGATGCAGAGTTCTATCCATCACAGTTATTCTTACATGAAAATACATTGATTGTGCTTGGAGATCGGCATGTACCATATGATTATGAGGAAACATCAGGAGAAGTCTCCAGTAAAATGATGATGCCTGTTAACAGTTCCACAAATGTACGTTTCTATGATGTGAAAAATGCGAAGAATCCGAAACTGATACGGGAAATCGGTGCGGAAGGATACTTGAACGGGGCTAGAAAAACAGGAGACATGTTGTATTTCGTGACCAATGTGATGCCAAACTTCTGGGCAATGGAAGGGGCAAAAGATGTAGAGTTGCGTCCTTATACATTTGACAGTAAGAAAAAGGATAAAGTATCATCCATGCCGCTTTCTGATTTATCCATCTTGCCGGGAACACTGGAGGGGACGTATAGCGTCATTACAGCTATGAATCTTGAGAATCCAGAGCAATCCCAAGTTGTAACGAAAGGGTATCTGGGCGGAAGCAATGCCATGTATATGTCTAAAGAGGCGTTGTATTTAACTGCACCTATCTATGTCCCTTCAAAGAATAGTGATAACAATAATGCCATTGATCGAATTTGGAATCCCCAGGAAACCAATACGGAAATATTCAAATTCAATTTAGATGGTACTAAAGTTGAGTTTGTATCATCTGGAGAAGTGACGGGCATGCTCCTAAATCAGTTTTCGATGGATGAGCATGAAGGTTATTTCCGTGTCGTCACTACGAAAGGCTTTGCGTGGAATACGGATGAACTTTCTGAGAACAATCTATATATTCTAGATGCCGGTATGAAAAAAGTGGGTTCCATCGAGGGACTTGCGAAAGGGGAGCGCATTTACTCAGCTCGTTTTATGGGAGACAAAGCGTATATGGTGACATTTAAAGAAACTGATCCGCTATTTGTGATGGATGTCTCTAATCCATCGGCGCCAAAAGTACTAGGGGAGTTGAAAATTCCAGGTTTCAGTAATTACTTGCACCCATTGGACGAAAATCATCTAATCGGTTTCGGTTACGATACAAAAACGATTCCAGGCGAAAATGGCAGTCAACCTCGAATCATTACTGGCGGCATGAAAATCTCATTATTTGACGTTACAGATTTTGCTAATCCGAAAGAAAAAGACGTAGAAATTTTGGGTGGTCAAGGCACTTACAGCCCATTGCAATACGATCACAAGGCATTATTCCAACACCGAGGAAAAGGTTTATACGGTTTTCCTGTGACGTTGTATCAGGGTACTAATAAGGATGGATACGGGCAGTATGCAGGCGAAGGTGCAATGATGTATGAAATAACGGCTGAAGAAGGAATCCAGCAAGTGGCCAACATGATTAAATCATCCAAGCAACAAAACGAAGATTGGGAGCAGCTCGTTCAACGGATGATTTATGCCGGAGATACACTTTATACTATTTCAATGAAAGAAACGAAGAGTTATGATTTAAATACGTTTAAAGAGATTGGTGTAGTCACATATTAATAACAAGGCAGGCCACTAACGCGATTCGCTTAGTGGTCTGCTTTTTCGTTCGTATTCGCGTCAATTCCGATATGCTGGAATGTAGTGACATCGAATAATCCCGTATCAGTTAATTTAAGTGATGGAATGACTGGCAAACTTAGAAATGATAAGGTCAAAAACAAATGAAAATCGAGCTTCGGATGAATGGTATGGATTGCTTCATGCAAGTTTGCCAGTGATCGTACTGCTTCCTCGAGAGGAACTTTCGTCATCAATCCGGCTATAGGCAATGCAAGCGAAGCCATGATTTGACCATCATGGACAACGACCAATCCACCCTGCATATCCTGCAACGCCTGTACAGCCGCAATCATGTCTTCATCATTCGTACCCAGAACAATCGCATTGTGCGAATCGTGAGCAATGGTGGTCGCGACTGCTCCTTTTTTTAGGCCGAAGCCCTTCACAATACCCAATCCAATGGTGTGTAATTGATGATGCCGTTCAATTACAGCTAGTTTCAATTGATCCCGTTCCATGTTTTGCACGAATGCGCCATCTATAGTTTCAACTTTTTCAACCACTTTGTTGGTAACAATCTGGTCTGGTATGATTTCCATAATATTCGCTTTGGCACCTTGCGGGAGCGGGATAGCCAAATCTTCGACCGTCAAAGTAGGCAAATGAACGGAATGGCGAATTCGAACGGTACAATCCGTTTGAGTTTCAGTAGCGTTTATCATGCGGCCATGCTCCGCCACCTTGACTCCTTTCTTGAATACAGCAGCTACTTTGAAAAGTTCAAGATGATCGAGCAATAGAAAATCTGCTTCGAATCCCGCTGCCAATGCTCCTTTTTGAGACAAACCATAACATTCCGCAGCATTCAGTGTGGCCAATTGAATCGCTTGAAGAGGTTCCATTCCAGCTTTAATGGAGAGACGTATAGCATGATCGATGCTGCCTTCTTCCACCAGTTCATCCAGGTGTTTGTCGTCTGTACAAAATAAAAATCTTCTTGCATTGTGAGGTGTTACCGCAGGAAGCAAATCATGTAGATTCTTCGCAGCAGAGCCTTCACGTATCAACACATACATGCCTTGGGTAATGCGGTCACGTGCTTCATCCGCTGTCACACATTCATGGTCTGTCTGAATGCCGGCTGCGCGATATCCTCGAATCTGTTCGCGTTGCAATCCCGCTCCATGCCCATCAATTCGAAGACCCGCTTCCTTGGTCATCAGGAGCTTTGAAAGCATGCCTTCGTCTCCGCTCAAAACCGCTGGATAATCCATTACTTCTGCAAGTCCGAGTACGGAAGGGTGGGAGAGGAGCGGTCGTAAATCTTCTGCCTCCAGTCTTGCACCTGCATGTTCAAAGGATGTGGAGGGTACACTTGAAGGGAGCATGACAAAAATATCCATTGGGCTTCTTTCTGCATCCTTCAGCATGAATTGGATGCCCTCAACTCCTGCAACATTTGCAATTTCATGTGGATCGGTTACAACAGTTGTTACGCCGTGGGGCAATAAAACATCACCAAAAGCAGATGGGGTGAGCATCGACGATTCAATATGGATATGTCCGTCAATCAATCCGGGTACGACATAGCGTCCCCCTGCATCCATTTCTTCAATGGCTTCAAATGAGCGAGTGGAATCAATCGCGACAATAAAGCCATCCGAGACAACGATATCTGCGTTCGCCCAAATAAGTGAAAATACATCCGCTACACGCGCATTGCGCAAAATGAAATCAGCAGGCTGTTTTTGTTGGGATACCGCGATGATTTTTTTGAGTGTATCGATTGAACCTTGCATGAAATTTCCCCCTTTATGAAAAGAATTTACTTATAGGTATTGTACTGTCGTATATACGAAATGAATAGTTTATAGAACCGGAAAAGTGAATATGTAATGGATGGCTACTCACGTTTATATCATTGTACTCGGTATGAGCAATAGATTCATGTAAAGTACCAACAATATTTGTTTTTTACTGCACATTTCGTTAAGATTGTGCAAAGGTGATAAGTGAAAGGAGTGGGCAAAGACGTGCTAAATGAGAAGAATGATTTGGCAATAGATTGTTGCCTGCTTGCGGGTCGACTAATGATTGAGAGTGGTGCGGAAACGTATCGGGTTGAAGATACAATGACCCGTATGGCGATTTCACAAGGTCTGATAGGGACCCAAAGCTTCGTCACACCAACAGGAATCATGTTTTCGCTTGGAAAAGATGGCTCGACACGGTTGATGACCATTCGGGACAGGGTGACAGATTTAGAGAAAATAGCACTTGTGAATCAAGTATCAAGAAAACTGGCCACCACTGAACTGACTATCGAAGAAGCATATGAAGAATTACAACGAGTTGCCAGTGCCAACTTAATGTTCCCTTTTCTATTACAGTTTATAGCAGCTGCAGTTGCGAGCGGGTGTTTTCTTATCCTGTTCGATGGTGTCGTGAAAGATGTTCCGGCAGCGACCATTGCAGGTGGAATGGGGTTCGTTGTGGTCACACTAATACATGAATTGACCCGTGTTAAGTTTTTCGCGGAATTCATTGCTGCCTCAATCGTTGGAACCCTGGCTTTTTTAGCGGTTCTGCTGCAAGTTGGGGAAGACTTGAACACAATCATTATCAGTGGTGTCATGCCATTGGTACCAGGATTGCTCATTACAAATGCAGTACGCGATCTTATGGCCGGGCATTTTGTTTCCGGGGTATCAAAAGGTGCAGAAGCATTGTTGACAGCATTCGCAATTGGTGCAGGCGTTGCACTCGTACTATCATTTTAGGAGGGGTGTCATGATTTGGATCATTAAAGCGGTGTTAAGTTTTATTATCGCAATGTCGTTTGCCATTATATTTAATGCCCCTAGAAAAAAACTAGTTGCTGCCGGCTTAGTAGGGATGTGCGGTTGGGTAATTTACAGTGGTTTTACAATGGTTTCAGGTGATGCAATTCAAGCATCCTTTGCAGGAGCTTTTATCGTAGCGCTGGCATCACATATTTTATCTAAACGTTTCCGTATGCCGATGATCATTTTCAGTGTACCGGGCATCATTTTACTCGTTCCCGGAGGACTTGCATACAATGCGATGCGCAACATTGTGGAAAATGACTATTTAACCGCCATCTCTTACGCTTCCAAAGCATTTATGACATCAGGTGCAATCGCAATGGGTTTGGTGTTTGCTGAAGTTTTGATGCAGTTGATATTTAGGTATTTAAGTAGAAAAAAGGCGGCTTCTCAAAATGTTTGAGAAACCGTCTTTTTTATGTCTGAGCAAGGTGTCAAGCTAAACAGGCACTTTGCGCTTTTATTTCATAAATTTTCAATTTCGCCAGCAGATACAGGATGACTGATATAGAAACCTTGAATGGCGTCACAGCCGAGTTTTGTCAATAAATCCTGTTGTTCTTTTGTCTCAACACCTTCAGCCAAGACGCGTATCTCCATCGATTTTCCAAATTGAATCATGCCGTGTACTAGTTTTTGCAATTTCTCTTGTTTCGTAATGGACGCGATAAATGATTGATCGATTTTAAGTTCGGTAATCGGTAGCATCTGCATATAACGGAAAGACGCATAGCCTGTCCCGAAATCATCGAGAACAAACCTGATGCCCTCACTTTGAAGCTGATGCATTTGGCGGATGATGGATTGTTCCGATTCCGCTTCCAGTGCAAACTTCTCAGTAATCTCAATTTGCAGTAGATGAGCAGGACAGCCAAATTTCTCTAATGTCTGTCTAACTTGCTTTACCATGTTTTTATCACGGAATTCGCGAATGGAAGAGTTTACACTCACTTTCATCGGCTTGCCGTTTTTTGCCCAAAGTGCGGCTTGCTCGCATGCCTTCTCCAACATAAAGCTCCCAATATCATGAATCATGCCTGTCTCTTCTGCAACTGGAATGAGATCGTTTGGTGTAACGGTTCCTAGTACAGCGTCTTCCCAACGAACCAGTGCTTCCACTGCATCAATCTTGCCAGTCTTTAAATCAACTTGTGGTTGATACATAACAGTTAAATCTTTATGGTGCAACGCCTCAATCAAACGTTTTTCAATCATGGCCTTTCGGCTTAACGCGACATGATTGGCTTTTGAAAGGCTGACGATATTTCCTCCGCCTTCTTGCTTCACCTTATGGATGGTCGCACTAGACGCTCTCATCATATGTAAAAATGTTGATTGATCTTCTGGGTATCTCGTAATCCCGCCACTGATTGAAATCGGGATAGCTTTGTTGCGAATGTAAATCGGATGCTGCTTCAAGTAACTTAAGAAACCTTGAATAAACCAATCACTCAAAGGCGTCAACACTACAAATTCATCTTCACCCACGCGTGCGATATCACTATCCTGGAAATACATTTTCAGGCGTTTTGCAAATTCCAGTAATAGAGTGGTTTCAGACTCTTCATCGTGCATGTCTCTCAATGTGTAAAACTTATCGATATCTAAAAAGATGAAAGAAAAGTGACGTTCTTCTGCAATAAGTCCGGACACGATATTTTCAAGACGATGGCGATTCATTAATCCTGTCTCTGAATCCACATAAGCAATTTGCTCAAGATGCAATTGCAGGCGTTTTTTATCCGTGATATCTTTTTCCAAAATGGCAAAGTACATAGGCTCATCATTCGTCGCCAAAACAGGGATGGCCGTCATATCTACCCAGTATGTTTCTCCATCTTTAGTCAGTTTTTCAACAGACCCTTGCCAAACGCGGTTGCTATTCAGGGTGTACCATATTGGGTTGACCGATTTCTCAGCTGACTCTTCGGGGAAAAGCTGCCAAAATGACTTACCAATAATACGTTTTGGCGTCCATTTACTTGTTTTCAAAAACAATGTATTTGCATATGTAATTAGCCCATCTGGGTCCAAATAAGTGAGCATAAAGGTTTCATCGATTCCCACTTTAAAGCTAGCTAATTCTTGTGTACTTGATGTTTGATCCATTGTTGGAACATTATTAACTTCAAATAAGAACATGACGCATTGTTCATTATCGATTGTCATTGAATTTAAAACAGCCGAAACATGAACAGCTTTGCCATGTTTTGAATGAATAATGAAATTTTCAAAACGAATTGGATTCTCACTTTGAACCACTTGACCCCACGTTGATTTATGTATGGCTGAACGGTTTTCTTCGAAAAAAGGATAGAATTTTCCAACGATTTCGTCCGCAGTAAAACCAAATATTCTCTCAGCTTCTTTGCTCCACCAAAGTACCGTTGCGTCACTCGCAGTCAGTATCATCGGAAAAGGAACATGGTCCAATATACTGCTACCATTTTCCAATACTTGTTGCATACCTTTCATTTCGCAGGACTCCTTGTTTTTAAACTAATATCTCCTATTATAGAGAAGTCTTGGCATCAAGTCATCAAAATAAATAATGTTTTATTCTGAAAAATAAAGGAAAATTCAAGGAGAATTATTGGAGGTGGAAATGAAATGTTCGCAAGTTTTTCATTGAATTCAACTTGAACAATAGTAAGATGAAAAGTAGACTTGTAGATAAAGAGGTGAGTAAATGATTCGCGCAAAAGGAATCGTATTAATTATTACCGGAGCCATGTTATGGGGAGCAACGGGTCCATTGATGGAATGGATATTATCGAACTCAATGCTGACTGTTCCGTTTATGTTGACGATTCGGCTACTTGTTGCAGGAGTTGCTTTGCTCGCTTTTCTAAAATTAACAGGAAATCAATTAAGACCAATTTGGCGACAGCCATATTGGGTTAAGCGATTGATTATCTTCTCCATTTTCGGCATGCTAGGGGTTCAATATTCATTTGTAGCAGCAATTGAATCAAGCAATGCGGTAGTTGCGACGTTGCTTCAATTTTTAGCACCGATTTTTGTGGTTATATTTGTATCATGGAGTATGAAGAAATGGCCACCGAAATATCAGTTGATTGGAATTGCCGGAACGTTGATCGGCTTATTCTTCTTATTGACGAATGGTTCATTCACCAAATTACTGTTAAGCCCGGAAGCGTTGGCATGGGGAGTCGCTGTAGGCCTGAGCTTTGCATTTTATACGTTATATCCCGGTGCCCTAATGAAAGAATGGGGTGTTTTGCTGGTGGTTGGTTGGTCGATGCTGATCGGCGGTCTGGTACTGGGAAGTGTAAGTCGCGTTTGGCAATCCGACGAATGGGCTTTATTATTGGATTGGAAATTGTCCGTTCTTTTATTGACAGTCATCGTTATAGGCACAGTTGCTTTCATTTTATTTTTGAGCAGTATGAAATACATAAGTGCGATAGAGACCAGTATTTTATCAAGCATGGAGCCACTTACTGCGATGATTATCTCTGTCATTTGGCTGCAACAAGTGTTAGGGAAATGGCAGCTGATGGGGGCTCTCATCATGCTGATTTGTGTCACGTGGCTATCGATTGCTGGAGATCGGAACAAGAAATAAGTTTGCTAGAATATCATCTATCCTTTTGGGGATAGGTGATTTTTTTTGTCCTTGGACGAGTGTCAATTCGGGGTGATTCCAACTAAGCAACCGCTCACCCAAAAATCGTATCCAACAGAGAACATTTCATCACAATGAATGATACCTTTTACTCATTCATTGTGGCATAATAGTGAACAATCAGATAATTAATTCGTTTAACGAAGAAGTTTCAGGGGGGCATCTAGTGAAAACCGTATTTTCTTATGTCAGACCATATAAATGGCCAATTGCCATTGCGCTTTTCCTCATGCTAATCGAGCTTTCTGTCGAGCTTGTACAGCCACTCATTATAGCCAAAATAATCGACGATGGCATTATGCAAGGTGATCAGTCTGTTATTTGGACGTGGGGAGGAGTCATGATGCTCATGGCTTTCGTCGCTTTCTTGTCTGGCGCGACAAACTCTTTCTTTGCGTCGCATGCATCACAAAGTTTTGCTTTTGATGTCCGCAGTGCTTTATTCAAGCAAGTACAGCAGTTTACAGTTGCGACGTTTACGAAGTTCCCGACTGCTGGCTTAATCACGAGGCTTACAAGTGATGTCACCATGGTGCAAAACGTACTCTTTATGAGTTTGCGTATTATGTTGAGGGCGCCTTTACTCGTACTCGGCAGTGTCATTATGGCGTTTATCGTCAATGCCTACCTCGCGATGTTCCTTGTAATCGGGGCACCATTCCTACTGATTTTTCTCTATATTATGGTGAAAAAAGGGGTCAGTTTTTTTGCACTTGTGCAAGTTCGACTCGACCGCGTGAACCGTGTCCTACAGGAAAACCTCCAGGCAGTACGGTTGGTTAAAGCATATTTGCGCGGTACGTTCGAGTCTTCTCGTTTTGAAAAAGTGTCGAACCTCCTCAAAATGGATACAGTGAAAGCACTTCGCATTATGGAAATCATTCTTCCACTTCTTCTACTCGTCATGAACATCAGTTTGCTGGCAGTTCTTTGGTTTGGTGCACGTGAAATTCAATCGAACAATGCCCAAATTGGCGAGTTGGTCGCAATCGTCAACTACGCAATGCGTATGACGGGGGCTTTCTCGATGTTCGCCTTTATTATCATGGCATTTGCCCGTGCGAAAGCTTCTGCAGAACGCATGGAAGAAGTGTTACTGGTCAATGAAGGGCTGGAACGCGATGAAGAAACAGGTAAAATGCATGAAGCCCTTAAAGGTGAAATTAGTTTCAAAAACGTGACGTTCAGCTACCCGAATTCTTCTGAACTAGTGCTGAACAATATTACATTTGATGTGAAATCTGGCGAGAAATTGGCCATCATGGGAGCTACCGGCGCCGGTAAATCCACTTTGATGCAACTCATCCCGCGCTTTTTTGAAGTAACCTCGGGTTCCATTACAGTTGACGGGAAAGACGTTAACAAATGGCCGTTGGATCAATTACGACAAGCCATAGGGCTCGTTCCCCAGCAGTCACTGTTGTTTACGGGAAGCATTTATCAAAACTTGGCATGGGGCAAAGTCGAAGCATCAACAGAAGAATTGGAACAAGCTGCCAAGCAAGCGCAAATTCATTCTTCTGTTGAACAGTTCGCGAAAGGCTATGATACGCGTGTTGGTCAAAAAGGTGTAAATTTGTCCGGCGGTCAAAAACAAAGACTGTCCATCGCACGTGCGTTGGTCCGAAAGCCAGAAATTCTTCTGTTGGATGACAGCACTAGTGCGCTGGATGTGAAAACCGAAGCATTGCTTTGGGAAGCATTGGATAAAGAAGAAGCAACCATGCTCGTCATTACGCAAAAAATCCGTACTGCAAAAGGCGCAGACCGTGTCCTTTTACTCGACAATGGACGGATTGCTGCTTATGGCTCTCATCAGGAACTGATCGAAACGTCCGAATTATACCGTCAAATTGCGGAGTCGCAACAAGAACAGGAGGTGGAAGTAAATGCGACAGATGTTAACTAAACCATTTGGCTACGAGCCGGTTCTGACGAAAGAAGATATTACCCCTGTCAAAAAGAAAAAAGGAGAACGGGCAGGGGACTGGCAAGGTGTATTGAAGCGAATTTGGCACCTCGTGGATGAACAACGTGCACTATTGATTACGGTTTTGTTGCTCGTCGTTGTCAGTTCCACTCTAGCTTTAGTTGGGCCTTATTTACTTGGGAAAATTATCGATGAGTATATCGTGCCAGGTCAATTTGCAGGTATGCAAAACATGATGATGTGGTTGATAGGTATTTATTTCTTCCTCTCGGTGTCGATGTTTTTCCAGAACTATTGGATGATCGGCGTTGCGCAACAAACCATTTATCGGATGCGAACGAATCTCTTCTCCCATTTTCAAAAGTTGCCTGTATCTTTCTTTGATAAACGTCAGCATGGTGAACTCATGAGCCGTGTGACGAACGACATTGAAAACGTCAGTGCCACTTTAAATAGTTCATTTATTCAAGTGTTCTCGAGTATTTTAACGCTAACCGGAACCGTCATTGTCATGCTGACGTTAAGTCCTTTACTGACATTGCTGACCATGACAATCATTCCGGTCATGTTTTTCTCCATGAGATGGATTACAAGACGAACAGGGATACTATTCAAACAGCAACAACAGGCAGTTGGGGAATTGAACGGCATGATTGAAGAAACAATCTCGGGTCAGCGAATCGTCAAAGCTTTCTCGCAGGAGGAACGCGTCACTGATGAGTTCATTGTAAAAAGTGAACGCCTACGCCATACCGGATTTTGGGCGTTGACTTATTCAGGTTTCATCCCGAAAGTAATGAACATGTTGAACAATGCCAGCTTTGCCATCGTTGCGGGTGTTGGCGGCTTGCTTGCCCTGAACGGTCACGTATCGATTGGTACTATCGTAATTTTTTCTGAATATGCGCGTCAGTTTACCCGCCCCTTGAATGACCTGGCGAATCAATTTAATACCGTCCTTTCTGCAATTGCCGGAGCGGAGCGGGTATTCGCCATTATTGATGAACCGATTGAAAAAGATGAAGCCACGACTCAATTAGATACTGTGTTAAAAGGAAAAGTCGAGTTCGATCGTGTCTCCTTTAAATATGAACAATCAGATGCTGAACATACGATTCGTGATGTCAGTTTTATCCTGAATCCTGGAGAAACAGCCGCATTGGTCGGTGCAACAGGTGCAGGAAAAACGACCATCATGCAGCTACTGGCCCGTTTTTACGAAACGAATGATGGTCAAATACGGATTGATGATATCCCGATTGACCAATTGGCTCGCCAAACATTGCGCAGTCAAATTGCATTTGTCTTGCAAGATCCATTTTTATTCGAGGCTACAGTAAAAGATAACATCCGTTACGGCCGATTGAATGCAACGGATGAAGAATTGATAGAAGCTGCCAAACAAGCAAATGCACATGACTTCATCATTAAGTTACCAGAAGGATACAACACGGTCCTGACTGCAGATGGAGGGGAAATCAGTCAAGGCCAGAAACAATTGCTGTCAATTGCACGCGCTCTGGTAGCGGACCCCGTCATTTTGCTGTTGGATGAAGCAACTAGCAGCATCGATACAGTGACCGAAATGAAAATCCAGGAAGCACTGGAACGATTGATGGAAGGCCGGACGAGTTTTGTTATCGCTCATCGATTGAATACCGTCAGAAAGGCAGACGTTGTCTATGTAATGGATCAAGGACAACTCGTTGAATCTGGAAGTCAACAAGAGCTCGTGACCCAAAAAGGGCTGTATTACAACATGTTGACGGAATCGCACATATAAAAACATTTAAATTTGGTCTCGTTGAATGGAATTATGTTTTGAAAGCATTGTAGTCACCTTAAGTATGTATTTTTTAAAAAAAGGAAAGGAATCCGAGCCACTCCCGCGGAAATACGGATGGCGAAAGCCCCGCAGACCTTTAGGTCGAGGAGATTGAGGCGTTCGTCCGCAGGAAAGGGCTCAGATTCGTCTGAATTTTAGTTTAAATGAAAAAGACTGCAGATAAACTCAAAATTAATGAGTTTGTCTACAGTCTGAGCTGAGCCTCTAGTATTGAGGCTCAGCTTCTTTTAATTTCACTGGTTTAGCAGCTAGGCGTTTTTTCGGAGAAAAACCGCCTAGGAACAATCTGCCGTAAGGGACCAGTTTTTGAATGAGTATTGATGCAACAATCGGTACCAGCAATCCAAATGCCGTAAATCCAATGATTCCGTAATTGAAGTAATCATTCAATACGATATCTGTGAAAATGTGGAGATACATAATAGAAATTGAGTGCTTTTCAATTTGTTGCAGCCACTTCAATGACATGTGGGAAGTAACCCATTGAAATAATCCGACAAAAAATAGTGTCATGGAAATCGGAATGACTAAATCCAAAACCGCATGTTCATAGCGCAGGAACTTCATACTCAAGTGATAATCGATTACGCCGAACCAATCGAGCGAAACGGCGGAAACCGTTCCGATAAACCCTGAAATCAACCAAGGCTTCGTAATATTCATCCAAATATTCTTCATATAATATCCAAGTGCAAAATAGACAACCGCCATTAGTGCTACGTCGATATTCCAAATCATGGGAATGGTTTGAGAAGCTTTATCAGGCGCACCACCAATTACTTGCATCGCAAACAAACTTTCCAAATGAGCGATTAAGTAGAAGACAGCTAAAATCACAATCTGTTTCATACGATTGAAGTATTTTGTCATCCATAAGAAGAACAAATACGTAAAGAACAACGTTGTTACAAACCAGAAAACTCCATAAGCACCACGTGCAAATCGTCCTCCAATTACAAGTGTCCAAATATCATTCAAATACCATGATATATCCATGTTTCCTGAACCGATTTCCATTCCATAGCGAATGACCGTAATCGTTACAAGGAAAAACAAATATGGTACGATTAATTGCATAAAACGTTTATGAATGGCTTGTTTTAAAAGCCCTTTTTCCAGAACAGGTTTAAAAAACATCCCGCTTAAAATAAAGAAGGCAGGCATGTGGAACCAATATATATACTTCCCAAGAGGGAAATCAAGTTGCCCTGGGTAATGGCCGATTACGACAAGAATCATTAAAAATCCTTTTGTCACGTCCACCCAGGATAATCGTTTCTTATCCATGATTTAACTCCTCCATAAAATCAAACTGTCGCTATTATATAACCGATTGTGGGAGGAAATAAACAGTTGTTACCATAATGAAACACGTTAGTCACAACAATGAAAGAAAGGTGGAAATACTTGTGGATATTGCCATATTGACAGTTTCGTTCCCTTTAGATGTAGAAACATCGAGTGAAATACAGGGACTCCTGCGTGCAAATGAAGAAATAGAAGGCGCCAATTACGACCAAGTCTTAAATATTCCCGTCATGACGGATCCAGTAACTAAAGGCTTTGCAGTGCTTGCATATGCAGAAGACGATGTGGTCGGAGTTGTTTCGGCCATTGATATGATTGGTATTCACTCCTATGAATGGAGTGGACTGGTCCACCCGGAATATCGCAGACAAGGGCTCGGGCAGGCGTTGATAAAAGAATTGCAACATAATTTGGAAGTACGGGGCGCTGAAGGTGAGCTTGCATTGAATATGAAAGAATCCCAAGCCGGTGCAGCTTTTCTGCAACACGCAGGCTATGAGTGGAACTTCTCTGAAGCGACGTTGAAAGCAGACGTGAATTCAGCAGAAGAAAATCCTGCGGTGGATGTCGTACCATTAACGGATGAAACTCAGGAACTTACACGTATTTTAATGAATGCATTTGGCGATACACAAGATGAAGTGCAAACATTGCTGGATTACAATGCATCAAACCCTTCACGACATGTTTTTGTAGCGAAGCAACAGGAGCAAGTCGTCGGTACTTTAACACTTGTGGAAGATGGAAAAACTCTTTGGGTAACTGCGTTGGCTACAGATTCCGAAAGACAAGGTCAAGGCATTGGTTCCGCATTGTTGGCATTTTCACAAGCAGAAGGAAAGCGAAGAAATTGTGAATTCGTTAAGCTCGATGTGGAAATTGACAACGACAAAGCATTATCGGTTTATAAAAAAGCAGGTTTTAAACCAGTATTGCAAGTTGATTATTACGTGAAAAACCCCATTGCAAATTAAGTTGCAGTGGGGTTTTTCTGTTTATTAGTAACATTATTTTGAATAGAGCCCCTGCATTAATTAGCAGCCACAAAAGGTGGTAATGGGTCTGCAAATGTGGACCAATCACTAGTCATTTCTTCATCTGTCAGCAAACAGGAATCCAGCTGTGCTCCAATATTCTCACGGTCCATATCGAGACCAATCCAAACCATTTCCGTTTGTCGATCTCCATGTTTTTCGTCCCATCTTGAAGCAACAGATTCATCATCTTGTATGATCATTCTTTGTTCAGCTCTCGGAAGAGAAGCAATCCAATATCCAGCTCCTTGGAATTGAAGGGAATTGCCTGCTTGTGACAGTAATCCAGCCATTTTATTACGTGTGGCCAGCCAGAAAAATCCTTTAGAGCGGACAATTTCCTGTGGGAATGCGCTTAACCAAGCATGCCATCTTTCGGGGTGAAAAGGACGTTTTCGTTTGTAAACAAATGAAGTGATTCCGTATTCTTCAGTCTCTGGTACATGTTCTTCATTTAACTCCTTAATCCATCCTGCTGATTGACTGGCTTGCTCGAAGTCAAATAATCGTTGATCCAAAAGCATTGAAGGGTGAACATCACCTTTTTTAATTGGGATTAAAATGGCGTCGGGATTCATTTTCTTCAGGAATGATTGGAACGCAAGTACATATTCTTCAGTCACCAAGTCAGTTTTACTGATCAAAATAATATTGGCAAATTCAATTTGGTCAATCAATAAATCGGATACGTCACGGACATCGTGTTCATCATCCGTTTGTTTGCGTTCAAACAAAGAGTCGCCGCTTTCGTAATCACTCCAGAAACGGAAGGCATCCACCACTGTAACCATGGCATCTAAGCGACAATACAGAGAAAGATCAATTCCCACTTCTTCATCGATATATGTAAAAGTCTGTGCAACTGGAATCGGCTCTGAAATACCTGTCGATTCAATTACGATGTAATCGATATCGCCTTGTTTCGCCAATATTTCCACTTCAATCATTAAGTCTTCACGCAGGGTACAGCAAATGCAGCCATTTGTCAGCTCCACCAATTTTTCTTCCGTACGTGAAAAACCTCCGTCCTGAATCAGTTGAGAATCAATATTAATCTCGCTCATATCATTGACAATTACCGCGATTTTCTTTCCCTCTTTATTAGCAAGTAAGTGATTCAATACAGTTGTCTTGCCCGCGCCAAGATACCCACTTAACACGGTAACCGGAATTTGAGTTTGCATATGTTCGCTCCTTCATGATTTAATGTAAATAGTAATGATTACGATTTAAACAATACATGGAATTGTCAAATGATGCAAGAGGAAAAGAAAAAACGTTTCTCCTGGGTAAGAGAAACGTCAGAATAGATTTCACGATTTAGTTGATGTAGCGGGCAATAAAAAATGTTCCCGATTTGGTCCGACTAAATGTAGCTCATGCATAGGGCGAGTCATCGCGACATACAAAAGCTTGCGGTCGATTGCATGTTCGCGGAACGGGTTGTCAAACGCCACAACGATAACTGCATCGAACTCAAGCCCTTTTGCTAGATGGCTCGGCACAATGAGTAGCTTTTCCTGGTGTATATCCGAATGATCACTCAGCAACTGAATCTCAAGGAAATCATCAAGGTGCTTCGCAACAG
The DNA here is from genome assembly GCF_056402175.1 of Paenisporosarcina sp. P4_B8. Lineage (NCBI taxonomy): Bacteria > Bacillati > Bacillota > Bacilli > Caryophanales > Caryophanaceae > Paenisporosarcina > Paenisporosarcina sp. P4_B8. The sequence goes on from NZ_JBFUHX010000001.1 coordinate 200,337, forward strand.
CTTTTGCCTCTGCCGTCGTTTTGCAGATAAGAGCAATCGAACGATGACCACGACTTCGGACTTCGTCCATTAAAGTGACAATCCGATTGCCATCAATCATCTTCATTTCGTGGAACTGCGGATCGATGCCATGACGGACGACGGGTTCCACCAATGGTAAGTCTTCGTCCATCTGCATCAAAATACTATTTGCCATTTCCATGATTTCAATTGTTGTTCGATAGCTTTTTTGCAAAGTCGTGTAAGTGGCACGGGGGAATAATTCAATAATCGGCTCCCAGGAAGTGAGGGCACGGTAACTATGAATGCCTTGAGCCAAATCTCCAACCATTGTAAACATATCCGTCTCCAAGCCCTCTTTGAGGGCGGCCAGTTGAAATACGCTGTAATCCTGGACCTCATCAATGAAGACGACACGCATTTTCCACTTGTCCGAAATGCCTTTTATCTTGGCGTGCATGTAATAAAGWGGTGCCAAGTCTTCTATTTCCCATGACTCCATCGAATGGCTTCGCAGAAACGCGTCTTTCTGTTCCGCTGTCCAAAGTGTGGCATGTTCGTTTATTAACTTCCCATTTGTGACGAACTCACGATACATATTTTTGATGTTGGCTTTTTTAAAACGTTTCATGTAAACATTGGCCGTGGTCTTGGATTCTTTTTCGATTAATGGAATTCGGCGATCGCGCTCATCGATGAATTTTGTCACTTCCGCTTTGCGTTTTGCATCATCACGAACGACCAACGCTTTATCAAGGGCATCTTCGTATTTCTTGTTTAATACATTCAGGATTTCTTTTTTCTTTTGTCGCACATGCGATTGCAAGATCGTCTTGATTCGTTCCAACCGTTTTTCTAGTGGCATATAGGCAAAATCGGATAAGAATAATTTTCTTAATTTCGAACCACGCATAATGCAGTATTTCTCAATATATAAATCTTCGAATTGGTTGGCTATCAATTTTTCATATTCATATAGAAAGGCGTCTACTAACAGTGTATAGGAAAGAGAGCCTTTCATCTGAGATATCCAAAGCATCATTTCATCAGGGTTTTCTTGTTCAGTTAATGCTGAAAGCTTCAAATTCACATCTTTAAGTTTCACTTTTATACCAGTGGCGTTCAAGACATATTCAGTGTAAGTTGTCTGGCATATTTGACCGACACCGAGCTCAGGTAATACATCTGCTATGTAGTCCATAAACAGTTTTGATGGGGCTAAAATCATTAACTTTTCGGCTGGGAAATGTTCGCCCATCGTATAGAGGAAATACGAAATTCGATGCAATGCAATGGTCGTTTTTCCACTGCCTGCCGCGCCTTGCACAATAATGGGTTGCTTTAAATGAGCACGAATAATTTCATTTTGTTCAGCTTGAATGGTCGACACAATTTCAGTCAAGCGAACATCTGCTTTACCTGAAAGTGCTTCTTGTAAAAGCTCATCATTGGTCGTTAAATCGATGTCGCGTACGGACTGCAATTCGCCTTTTTCAATGTTGTATTGGCGTTTTGAAAATAGGTGACCGGTAAAAGTGTCTTCCCGTACATCGTATTCGATATCCCCGAGTCGCCCATCGTAATACACATTCGCCACTGGCGAACGCCAGTCTACAATAATCGGTTCCTGCGTTTCCCTATGAAATAAAGAAGTTTTTCCGATGTACAGCATTTCGCTGTCTGCACCGTCTTTTTGGAAATGAATGCGTGCGAAATAAGGTTTTTGCTGAATGGCTTCTAGTCCTTCTTTTTGAGAGCGGGCCATTTCGAAAAACCGTGCGTTAGTTAAAATGTTCATGTAGCTTAAACTGGAATCCAAATAATCTAAATCAGCCATTGCGTGACGTATATTTTCCTGTGCTGATTTCACATCACGTTTCGATTCGTCGAGTAACTGTTGCATATAGTGTTTAGTGTAGGTCAGGCGCTCTTGCTCTTGCTCAAAATCAGGATGTTTCTGTGTCATACAGTCCTCCGATATGAAGATTTTGCGTCCTGCAAGTATGAAATGTCTAGCTTCATGCGCCAGCTCACTCCTAAGCTTGGGCCCACAGGATGTGGGTCATGAAGGCGTTGCGACACGATGTCGCGCAATTAGCCTTCCTTCCTAAACCTCAGACGAAATCAGGCTTTCGCATCGGTTCTTCCCGTGCTGGTGACGAGCTAAAAAGGCGCATTGCGCTTTTCCGAAGATGTTGGGGTTTGAAAACAGAATAGAATTGTACCATAGTTTGGTAATTCCATGCAATAAGAATTTTCAAAAAATTCGAGTAGTCTGTTAAAATAGCAAATCTCATGTCATAATACAACTAGATGAGTTGAGTGAAAGTAGAGCAATAAGGGGATTTTAATATGGATAAGAAACCAATGGAAAACGGTCAAAACCGCGCAGCACTTGGAGAAGCGGGACTACATACAGATTTTAAAGAAAACATGACGTACGGGGAGTACCTTCATCTCGATAAATTACTGACAGCGCAGGACGGTTTAACCGATCACCACGATGAACCATTATTTATTATGATTCATCAAGTTTCAGAGTTATGGATGAAGCTGATTTTGCATGAATTGCGTGCAGCCATTAAAAATATTGAAAATGACGATTTGCAACCAGCGTTCAAACAATTAGCGCGCGTATCGAAGATTCAGACGCAAATCATACAAGGGTGGGATGTACTGTCCACTTTGACACCTGCGGAATACATGGAGTTTCGTTCGTCACTTGGCAATGCAAGTGGTTTCCAGTCGTATCAATATCGTATGATTGAGTTTGCACTCGGCTATAAAACGAAGCATGTGCTGAAAATCTATGAAAAAGATGAAGCATTACTGAACACGTTGACAGATGCATTCCATCAACCAGGTTTATACGATGCGGCGATCAGAAAGCTGGCTCGTGCAGGTCTTCCTATTGATGAAGAAGTTCTTCTGCGAGATGTATCGACTCCTTATGAGCCAAACGACAGTGTATTGGAAGCATGGAAGACCGTCTACCGGGATGTCGATCAATACTGGGAACTCTATCAATTAGCGGAGAAGCTCGTGGATATCGAAGACTGGCTGCAACAGTGGCGTTTCCGACATATGAAAACAGTCGAACGAATCATTGGCTTTAAGATGGGGACAGGTGGTTCTTCAGGTGTGAATTACTTAAAAAAAGTGCTGGACCAATATTTCTTCCCGGAACTATGGACTTTACGTACAGAAATTTAAGGAGGTCGTCACATGAAGATTTATGCACATCGCGGTGCATCAGGCACGTTTCCTGAAAATACACTCGCTGCATTTGAAGAAGCGGCCAGACTCGATATTCATGGAGTAGAATTCGATGTCCATCTAACAAAAGATGGAGAACTAGTCGTAATTCATGACGAAACAATTGACCGTACGTCCAATGGTGTAGGGTATGTAAAAGACTTAACGTTAGCGGAACTGCGTGCTTTTGACTACGGTAGCTGGTTTGGAAGTGAATTTGCAGGACAAACGATTCCTACGTTGGAAGAAGTTTTAACGGTTTTCCAACATACACCGCATCACATCAATATCGAGCTGAAATCAGATATATTTCCATATGAAGGCATGGGGGAGAAAGTGCTGCACGTGATTGAAAAGATGGGAATGGCGGAAAGGGTCGTCGTCTCATCGTTTGATCACGAAGCAGTCCGTGATTTCAAGAAACTAGCTCCTCATATTGAAGTCGCCATATTGACTATGGAAGTACTGGTGGATGCATATGACTACGCACGTTTCGTTCCAGCGGACGCTCTGCATATATTCCTTCCAACTGCCCTTCGCAAAATGACGAAAGAGGCATTAGTAAAAGGAGCGATCATTCGCGTCTACACCGTGAATGATGTTGAGAATGCGATTGCTTTGCAGAAAATTGGTATACATGCGATTTTTACTGATTATCCAGAGAAAATGTTGCTAGCGGTCGGTAAAGGCTCTTGAAAAAGGGTTTTAGCGGTAAGAATAAAAGGGAATCTCCAGTGACATGGAGATTCCCTTTCGTATTTGTGCAAACAATTCTAGTATGCTTCTTCAATCGTAAAGAAATATTGATTGCCTAAAGAGTCTGTATATAGCAACCCGTAAGTGTTCACAGAGTCAACAGGGAACTTGGCATAGACTAAATTATTGATGCCATTTTTTAAGTTATATTCTTTTTCGTCGATTAAGTCGTTGTAGGAATCCCATACAAATAATTCAACTTTTACAGGAGCCTTTACAACAAGTGTCAATTTTAGATGCGTGTAGTAGGTAGAATAATTATCTGATGAAGAAAAAGTGTACTTGTGATCTACTAGCCAAATAGGCAGGTCATCATTTGTAATTTTTCCTAATACTGTTTGTTCGTTGCCTGAAGTATTGATGACTTTTATTTTATATATTAATTCGTCTGAATAGACCAGATCACCATTGTCATTATAACCATCCCATATAAAATGATTAATTCCTTTGTCAGTTTTCTTGTCGCTAATAATAGTCCGTATCTTGGTATTGCCGTCATAAATCTCTATTGTGACATTTGCTTGCTGAGATAATTTATAGAAGATTTCTGCTGTATCGTCATCAAAAAACTGAACAACAGTAGGATATTGAATTTCAATTTGCGTTAAAGCAATATTCATAATTCCTTTGTATGTCTGGGATAAGTTATATGCATCCACAATTGAAATTTTATAAGAGTACTGTCCGTCTGGAAGGATTGTTCCAGACTGGTCTTTTCCATCCCAAACGAATGATTGATTTCCTTGGGATTTGGAAACATTCTGCTCTATCGTGCTTACCAAATTATCATTCTTGAATAGTTGAATGGTGACGATGCCGGGCTTGCTTAGTTTATATGAAAAAGTTTGTTTTCCGTCACTTGTAAAAAAGTAACTTGCAGCGCCTTCAATAACGGGCTGATTCCAATCCTGAAAGGCGAAAGTTGCGGATTTCAAAGATGCTATATTTCCAGCACTGTCAAGAAGCTCGATTAATAAGTGGTAGTTTCCTTCAGCTACAAACTCTGAATTGTCATTTTTCCCATCCCAACTTAATGAATATGCTCCTTTTTTAATGGATTTCTCAGTATCAATTTTTCTGACTTTGACTCCATTATCATTTGCAACATAAGCGGTTAAAAATACGGCTTCACTCACATCGATTTTGCCCATGTTCAGCAAAGACCCATTTAACTTCATCAGTTCCGAAGACAAAGCTATTTTTCCTGTTGGAATTATTGTGTCCACGGTGATGCTGAACTTGCGAGAGGTGCCTTTTATTTTGTTGGCATCGACCAGTGACATCTCAAGGCTGTAAACTCCATCTTTTACTTGGTTACCTTCGCTGTCTTTCCCATCCCACTGAACAGTCCTTTGACCTCTAGAAACAGAGGAATTGTTTAAGATGATCTTAATGATCTTATCATTTTTATCTTTAATAAAGGCAGTAACTTTGGCATTCTTATTCAATTCGTAGGGAACAGTTAATTTTCCAGTAACAGTAGGGGAATAGTTGACTGATCCAGATAAATTAATAGATGGAACTATTTTATCAATTACTTTCAAAGTAGCAGATAAATGAAGGTTTTCACCATTGCCGCTTACTGCAGCTATTATTTTATAAGTACCGGTGGAAGCATACATGCCATTATCCATTCTTCCATCCCATGATGCCGAAAACTTCCCCCCGGACCAATCCTTATAGGAGACGAATTTTTTGATGGTGGTGCCTTTCGAGTTCTGAAGATACAACGAGATTTTTGAACCTTTAACACCTTCAAATGAAAAAGCGGTCTTATTTGATCCATTCATCGTAAATTTTGTAGAGGATAATTTGAGATTTGATATGGCTGAAGTAGTGAATTGAAGTGCCCGATATGCATCAACGCGACCATATCCATAAAAATTGTCCCAGCCTCTATGGTATAAATCGACTGAAGACTTAGTAAGGATTTTTTCTAGCTGATCAGAGGTTAACAAAGGATTTTTAGAAAGAACCAAAGCAGCAACTCCTGAAACAACGGGAGCCGCCATAGACGTCCCGTCCAATGCTCCATATTTACTTCCTGAAAGAGAAGAAAAAATACCTTCGCCAGGGGCAGCTAAATCAATATAACTTCCATAATTTGAGAACTCGGTAATTTCGTCATTCGAATCAGTGGCGCTAACCCCAATGACGCCATCAAGTGCAGCGGGATAAATCAATTCGTAACTTTTTTCATTACCTGCAGCCGCAATAATCAATACATCTTTTGCTTTTGCATATTGTATGGCGTAATCCATTGCGTAGGTATAGCTCCCACCTAGACTCAAATTGATGATATCAGCATGGTGGTCAGCGGCATAAATAATGGCTTCACCAACATCATAGCTACTCGCGGAATCCCCTGTAAAAACATTGATTGGCATGATTTTAATATTCGGGGCGACTCCGGCACCTCCCGAATTATTGAAGGATGCCGCTATAATGCCTGCAACATGTGTTGCATGGTCTCCAGAATAAAAGGAGGTTCCTCCGGTTACTGCATTATAAGGAGAGACAAATTTTCCTTTTAAATCAGGATGATTTGTTTGAACACCTTCATCAATTACAGCAACAATAACTCCAGAACTTCCTTTTGTTTGATCCCAAGCACTGGAGGCATGAATTTTCTTTAAATGCCATTGTTTTGAATACGATGGATCCTTTGGTCTAAACGTATTTTCCAATTGATAGTTTGGTTCAACAAATTCGACTTGTTCATGTTTCAATAATTCCTTCGCCACTGCGGATAAATCAGAGCTCTTTGGCGTTGAAACGAGGGCGAACTTTCCATTTACTTGTATCGAAAGTTCTTTTGCATTTACAGAGTCCAGAATTTGTTTCCTTTCGCTACCAGTAGCTGAAGCTTTGAAGTTTACAATTAATTGATTACTATAAAAGTCCTTGGAATCATCAAATAATGCCTCAATGTTGAATTTAGAAATTTTCGGTTCTACTTTTATTTCTTCAGCTCCGGCAAATTGTGCAGGCAGCCAAAAGAATATGTACGCAAATAAGAAAATCTTTAATTGTTTCTTAATATTCATCCTCCTTTAGATGAACTATTTTATGCTTAAGGACATGAGCCAATGTGGCATAAAAGTGAAAAGAAATGTTTTTAATTACAAAAATAAAAAAAGCACCATCAGCAAGAATCTCCTAAATAGGAAAAATGCTTGGATAGTGCAAAACATATATTTTTTTCTTGTACCATTATTGAGGAACAGAAGTGCTCTCCTCTTTTACTAATTACCACTTAGCTTTGTGTTCATCGATACTTCCTAGCAATTGTGTGATAGGTAGGCGAGAGCCATCGTCCAAATAAACGAAGCCGTGATAGTAACCGACTAATTGATGGATTTCTGATGTGACGAGACGAGCATTTATCTTCGCTTCACGTTTGAAAAATGGGGTAAATGTCAAATCGACATCACGTGAAAATTTCGACCGGATATGCCAAGGTTTCATATAATCGGTATCATCATAAGAAAAAATGACATCTTCCGAGATTTTTGACATGTGACCATCGACAAATACTGCGTTTTCCGTCATACCTGTTCCATCGGTCCATTTTCCGCCTAAGTTAAGGCCGATGCGCTGTTTGCCAACGCGTTGAGAGGCCATCGCCCAGTTCCACGAAGCTTTTCTTGACCAAACGCCGCGACCATAATCCAGCACGGCATAGCTATCTTCAGGAATAAATGAATAACGCTTGTCCCCAATTTTCACAAAACCGCGCGTCGGTAGAGTATGATGCTTGGCCGTATATTGAAAGAGTTGACGATTCCACGGAATGACAACATTCAAAGTATCGTCATTTTCAGGATGCTCAATATGTAAATCCGCATGGAGCAAATCACCATCAAAGTCGGGAATGGTAACCGTCATATGCGTTTCATTTTGCATATGGAACAACTGGACACTCATTTCATTATTTGAAAATTTCACAGTTTCAAGTACTTGATTCGGCATTTGTACACGTTGACCCAATGGAATCGTAATAGTCTTCTCAAAAAAGCGTTGAGTTTCATAATCCAGGAAATATACACAACAAACTGCTGCGTAATCCAAATGGCGAATGCTTGCTGAAAATAAAATATCTTCACCATACACACACCAGTAATTCCATTTTTTCTTGCGCATAAAATGTCCGGATAAATTACTATCGATTAACGGTTTTCGGGAAAAACCGATTGCTGCAGGGTTCAAATTTCCTTTCGAATCGCATAATGCAATGGGCGTAATAATTTCACGCTCTGCATGTTGTTGCACTTTTTGCATTTCGCCACCCTCTCGCCTCTTGTATCAACTAACTATCATGCTATATACTAATTATTGTACCAAATATTTTGATAAAGGGGTATTAGCTCAGCTGGGAGAGCGTCACGCTGGCAGTGTGAAGGTCGTCGGTTCGAACCCGATATACTCCATCTATAAAAACCACTCATATCAATGGATTGAGTGGTTTTTGTTTTGTTAAAATAACTACATATTGAAATTATTGTGGAGCTGTATTATTGATTTTGTAATCATAATAAGCTGTATTTTTATTGAAATGGTAAAAAAATTAATATTTGGACTTACTTAATCGAATCAGATTTAGTAAGTCTTTTTCATTGTTCATTTCAGAACTATAACTATTATACGTAATTATCTGAAAAATCTCTTTATGATGTAAGTATCTTACAGTAAAATGTAGATATTACCTTTTCAAAATTTTAATTCAGTGTCTCAAATGGAGGGGAATATGAAGGAAACTAGCGGACCATTTAATTTGACCAAAATCCAAAAAGGATTGTTAATACTCACTTTTTTAGCAGTCGTGGGAATTATCCTGTACGCTATTTATGGACAAGAAGTACCTATCATAAAAAAAGACGGAACCATTACGGAAAAAACGACTGAAGATGGCGGGAAAATTATTGAAGTTAAAGAAGTGAGAGATATGCCAGTGGAAGAAGAATTTCCGATGGATATGCCAGACTTTCAAGTCGGCCAAGTGATTCATCAAATGAGTCATCAGAAAATCGAGGCTGAAGAAAAGTGGGGGTTCCTCCCGCTAACCGCTGAAAGAGTGGCAAGGTTAAAAGAAGTTGTAGAAAATGGTGATTATCAAAATAAAAGCCGTTATTTAAGTATTCTTAATCGATGGGCGGAAAATGATTTCACACAAATAGATAAAGATCACAATACGATTTGGACTATGCAGGGAGGGACTGTCGGGAGGGCTACAGGAATTCTCAGTTATGAAGAAGAAAAACAATTTATTGAAAAATATTACGAATAAAAAAGGCACTCACTTTCGTGAATGCCTTTTCTAAGTGGATGTTAACTGGAAATCGGCAATGATAAAGTGACTTGGGTTCCAACGCCCACTTTGCTTGCGATTGTTACTTTTTCATGATGATGTTCAATGACTATGTAGGTTAGCATTAAGCCAAGTCCGAACCTTTTTCATTGTTGGAATAAAAAGGCTTACCTAACGACTGACACCGATCTTCGGAAATTCCATAGCCAAAATCAATCACTTTCATTTCAATCCGATTATTTAATAGCTGAATAAGATATCATTTTAAGCCTTAGAAAGTTTTTTAAAAGGGTTTAGTATATGTGATGGGAAAGTAAGCGGACTATTTTGTTAAAAACGGACATATATAGAAATTGTTAATGAAATCCAGTGAGTGAAATGGTACATTAGTGTGACAGTGAAAGGTGGATGATGTGCCTATTCATTCACTGTAAAAAGAATGAAATGAAAGCGGGCGGACAACATAGAGTTTTTTGCATTTTCATTAGAAGAGATCCCATTTGTGCTCATTACATTGGTGATTGCTTTTACATTGCATGAATTTATGCATGCTTGGATGGCTTCAGTATTTGGAGACGATACGGCAAAAAGACAGGGAAGGGTAACTCTTAATCCACTGAAACATCTGGATATCGCAGGTACACTTTTGATTTTTATTGCCGGGTTTGGTTGGGCAAAACCTGTTCCAGTTAATGCTGCTTATTTCGCGACGAGACGTATACAATCCATCATTGTTAGTTTAGTGGGACCTCTCAGTAACTTTGTTCTGGCGTTTATTGGATTTACCATTTTTTATTTTTCGCCTCCAAATCAAACAATGGATGAATTTTTAAATGTATTTGTCATGTTGAATGTAGTGTTAGGCGTTTTTAATCTGTTACCACTTCCACCCTTGGACGGATATCGAATCGTTTCCAGTTTATTTCCTGCGAAAATTCAGGAGAAACTTTTGCCCTTAGAAGCTTACGGCTCCATTTTGTTTTTAATTGTGGTTCTGACACCGATTGGGGATAGTACGCTGTTTCCATTCATCGGAAACAGTATAGATATGGTAATGAATTTGTTCTACTCTATTTATGAATGATAATCGGAAGGCCACTCTCGTAATATAAGAGTGGTTTTTTGTTGCTTTAGAAAAGCTTCTAATGGGTAAAACTAAGGGGAGAGGGGAATGAAAATAAGCGCATATAGACTGCCGCTCATCGTCACATAACTAACGGGAATACCTTACAGAATGATAAATGGAATGGCAAAAATAGCGAGTGCGAGTCTGAATTCATTGCGAAGAATGATGGATAGTCACAGTCTCCCATGTCCAATCGACACGATGCTACCAAATACGATTCTTCTCAACTATATTCCTCTCCAATCTTCTATTTCTTTCGTTTTATACATACTCTCTCCGTAAGGAGGGATTTCTATATACAACCGTCAAGCAGCAGTGAATTATGCAAATACGTGGTGGAACTCCAATAATCCAGCTTATCCTGTATTTGATGTCGATTGCACGAATTACATTTCACAGTGCTTGCGTGCAGGTGGAGCGCCAATGCGTGGCTATCCAAACCGTAGTAAAGGGTGGTGGATTAGAGGAGGCACGTGGAGCTACAGCTGGAGTACCTCACATGCACTCCGATGGTACTTGGATACATCCACAATCGGTTTACAGGCAGTAAAAGTAGCAAGCGCAAGTGAGTTGAAACTTGGAGATGTAATCAGTTACGATTTCCAGGGTGACGGCAGATTTGATCACACGACCATCGTGACGGGCTTCAATGAAAACGGTGAGCCACTTGTCAATGCACATACGGTTTTCGCACGCCAAAGGTATTGGCGCTATACAACGTCACCGGCTTATTCAGATGCTACGAGGTATATTTTCTTTCATATTAAAGATTCGTTCACATGAAAAAACCCTTGGATTCCAAGGGTCTTTCTACTCTTTTACATTTTGCTATGTCTAGCTACAAGCACCAAAGGAAACCTTGCTTCCAGCGCTGCTTTTCGCTTTTCTATTCAGCTGGTACGTGCCATAATATAGCGATTGTACCTTCACCAGCATGAACTGCCAGGACCGAACTGATGGCACCTACGCGAACTTCCAAGCCGGGTACTTTCTCTTGAATCAGGTTTTTCAATGCTTCCGCTTGCTCCGCAACATTGCCATGCATCAAGTCAATCGAACGTACGTTATTCTGTTCATAAGCGGCAACGGCTTTATCGACTAAGTAGTTGAGCGCTTTCTTTTGGGAACGAACTTTATCAAACGCTTTCAATTCACCTTCTGCAGTAATTTGGATGATCGGTTTTACTTGCAATAAGCTTCCCAAGAAAAATTGAACGCCATTCATGCGTCCGCCTTTATATAGTTGGTTCAAGTTTCCTATTAAAATGTAATTGCGCAAGTTTTTCACTTCGTTGCGAAGTTGTGCTGCAATTTCTTCCAGTTTCATTCCGCGTTCTTGCAAAACGATTCCGCGTTCTACAAGTTTGGTAATGCCTGTAGAAAGAGCAAGAGAGTCAACGCATTCCATATGGACTTCTGAAATTTCTGCACCTGTTTTGGATGAAGATATCGTTCCGCTCAATTTCGCTGATACATGCACAGCCAGAATAGCTTCATAGTTTTCACTAATTTGTTCATAGAGTTTGGCAAATTCACCTGCAGCTGGTTGTGAAGTCTTTGGGAATTCTTCTGCATTCCGAATACGATCATAAAGTTCATCTGAAGTTAAATCAATTCCATCCGCATATTGTTCCTGTCCAAAATGGATGGCTAATGGTACAACATGTACATCGGGGTGGGCAGCAAGTGTATCGCTGATATAAGCGGTACTATCCACAACCCATGCAATTGGTTTTTTTGACATCTAGTAAACACCCTATCTTTAATTAAAAATTTCGACTATTTATTACTATAACATGAAAAGTATTTTCTCGCGATGCTCTATGGTTTAAATAGAAAAAAGCTATTCATTTCATAATGTTACGAGCGTTTCCATTTTTGTTCATCCAAAGATTGTTTGATGTCAAAGCGATGTCGATACATTATGAGAAGTATGGCAAGTACGATCGGCCATGCGTTTTGAAGTTCATTTAAATAGATTACTGATCCAATATACGCAAAATAAGCTAAAATCATGCTCAGTGTTGCACTTCGAATGATTGGAAACACCAGTAAAAAGACAACAATGAACGTCAATGCAAATAATAGATTGAATGTCAGGCCAATTCCGACGAAAGTGGCAATGCCTTTTCCGCCTCTACCTTTCAACCAAAAAGGAAAGATATGTCCGCATATGACCAACAGACCACCCATTGCGACTGCCCATTCGGCAAAGCCGAAATAGCTTCCTGCAAAGATTACCAGTACACCTTTCAAGGCATCACCTAAAAAAGTGAGCAGAAATGCGAAATTACCAATCACAGCTCCTGCATTGCGCGCTCCTAAATTACCGCTTCTGTGGTGGCGTAAATCGGTTTTATACAATTTCCCTACCCACCAGGCGGTCAGAATATTGCCCACTAAATAGCTGGACAAGAAATAAATGATCATACGAACACCCCGAAAATGCTTTCTTTCTATTATGAAGGAAAAGCAGGGTTTGGGAAATAACAATTAAAATAGGGAGGATCAATAAAGATTGTGAATTTGCTCCAAAAATGTGCACCCTCATATTTCAACCGTTTCCCCAAACAAAAAGACATAATTGCCCGTTTCCTGTGAACGGCTTTCCCCAATTTCACCCATCGTGTCGAGCATTTCTTTTTGGGTTTCAATTAATTCATTGCGTAACATGGAAGATTCCAAAGACTTGCCCGAATAGGAAGCCGCCAAGTTAATAGCTTTAAATCGCGCTCAGTGAAAGTTTGGCTGACAGTCTGTTTATTGATTGCCTGAAAAGCCCCGATAACCATACCTTCTGCATTGCGAAAAGGAATGCAAAGCACCGATTTCGTCTGGTAGCCAGTGGATTGAACAATTGCTCGATTAAACCTTTCATCTGTATAAGCATCTTCCACAACAAGAGACTGTCCTGTGGATAAACAATGATCTATGAACCCACTTTTATCTGGAATGACAACACGTCTATCCCATGTGCTACAATAGTCCGTAGTTGATGATTTTCAAAATTGTGGAGCCAAACCGTGCAACAATCTGCTAGTAATTAGATTTTCCACGTAATTATTTTAGGTGCTCTAGCACACTTTTGGTTTTAACTATTTAGCGAAAAGGGGAACTTACACACATGAATGAACAATCTTTATCAGTACGCGAAGCAATACTTCAACGTCGCTCGGTCAAAAATTTCAACGGACAACCTGTGGAACGCGAAACATTAATGACAGTTTTGGATGAAGCTAAATGGGCACCAAATCACGGAAATCGTGAACCTTGGAGATTGGTTGTCGCTTGTGGGAAAGAATTGAATGAACTACATACAGTGTTGCGAGAGTTTGGCGTAACAAAATGGAAAGATCTTTCTGAAGACGAGTTAACGAAACAAATGAAGAAATTCACTACCCCAGGGGCATATGCATTTGTCATTGTTAATGAAGACGTCCGTCAAAAAGAACGGTTGGAAGACTATGCAGCTACAAGTTGTTATATCCAAAATGCTCAACTGCTTGCTTGGGATTTGGGAATCGGTTCATGCTGGAAAACTCCGCCATTCATTGATGCTCCAAAATTCCGTGAAGCACTAGCGGTTAAACAAGGTGAGCGCATCATCAGCATGTTGCAGTTTGGATATTTCGATGAAATGCCAAAAGCAAGACCACGCAAAGATGTTGAGGAATTCGTTACATTTTTCGGTACAAACGACTAAAAACTAAAAAAATCCCGGTTCTTCGCACTGATTGCGAGAACCGGGATTTTCTTATGGTCTTATTTCTTCAAATCTTGTGCAGTGAATTGTGCAATTTCATGATAGTAATCGCCAATTACACGTAGACCTTGATCGAAATTTTCCAAATGGAAATGCTCATTTGGTGCATGGAAATTTTCAGAAGCAAGGCCGAAGCCCATAAGAACGACTGGTAATCCTAGAATTTCATCAAAAGCAGCGACAATCGGAATTGAGCCTCCACCACGGACATAAGCAGTTGGCACATTATATACTTTTTCGTATGAACGGCCAGCTGCTTGAATCGCCGGATGGTCAAAAGGTGTGATAAATGGTTTTCCTTTATCGAACTCTGTAACTTCAACTGTTACCCCGACTGGTTTATGCTTTTCAATATGAGCCGTTAATTTCTCAACGATTTCATCAGGATCTTGATCGGGAACCAAACGACACGTAATTTTGGCTCCTGCTTCTGCAGGAAGTACTGTCTTAATCCCTTCACCAGAGAATCCACCGAATACGCCATTGATTTCCAAGGTAGGACGCACCCACGTACGCTCTAAATGTGTAAATCCTTTTTCACCGAATAAGGCATCCACACCAAGTTCTTCTTTTAAAGCTTCTTCATTAAAGTCCAGTTCTGCATAGGCAGCACGTTCCTCATTTGTTATTGCGCGAACGTTATCATAGAAGCCCTCTACTAGAATCGTTCCTTCTGCATCACGGAAAGAATCCAGCACTTCGACCAGTGCGTGAATTGCGTTTTGTACGCCGCCCCCGTATAGACCGGAATGAAGGTCACTTTTCGCACCTTTCACTTCAATCTGAACACCTGTTAAGCCGCGCAAGCCGTAACAAACAGCAGGTTTACCTGGTCCTTGCATACCTGTGTCTGAAATGACAATAATATCAGCCGCAAGTTTTTCAGTATTTGCCAAGACATATTCAGGTAAATTCGGGCTACCGATTTCTTCTTCACCTTCGATACAGAATTTCACATTCACAGGAAGAGTACCTTCAGTTTGCATCAATGCTTCCACGGCTTTAACATGCATGTATACTTGTCCTTTATCATCACTTGCGCCGCGTGCAAAAAGTTTATTGTCACGAACTTGAGGATTGAAAGGTTCGGATTCCCACAAGTTCAAAGGGTCAACTGGTTGTACGTCATAATGTCCATAAATCAAAAGAGTCGGCTTCCCCTCTGCATGCAGCCAATCTGCATATACAACAGGATGACCCTTTGTTTCATCGATTGAAACATTTTCCAGCCCTACTGATTTCATTGATTCAGCTAACCATTCTGCAGCAGTTTTCATGTCATCTTTGTGATCAGATAATGCACTAATACTTGGAATGCGCAGAAACTGTTTTAATTCGTCTAAATGCTCTTCACGCTTCGTTTCAAAATATGTGTTCAATGATTGTAAATGACTCAATCGGAATCCCTCTTTTCACAAAATTTCGAGAATGGAAATAGTATATCATATTCTATTGATAGTTATATATATTGGAAATGAGACATGGGATTTCGGAATATGCTATGATAAGGCTACTAAAAATTGAGCGAAACTTTTAACTCATATAGGAGGAAACACGGTTAATGGAATTTATAGGTTTAGCCATTAGTTTAATGTTGTCGTTTTTCTTTTCAGGTAGTGAAACGGCACTCACAGCAGTAAATAGGATGAAGGTCCAGCTTCGTGCAGAACAAGGTGACAGAATGTCGCAAAAACTTCTTTTGTTAATCGCGAAACCGGACCGCATGATAACAACGATTCTAATCGGGAATAATATCGTAAATATAGCAATGCCGACAATCTTAACATTAATTGCAATTAATTATGACTGGGATATTGCGCTTGCAACTGCCATCTTGACGATCATTATCATCATTTTTGGAGAAGTGCTACCTAAAACGATTGCAGTTACATTCTCAGATCGAATTGCATATATTGTTGCACCATTTATTGCAATTCTCGTTCAAATTTTACGCCCCCTAACGTTTTTGATTGCGAAGTTTACCAATGTATTCATTCGCGTTATCTCTAAAGGTGCTGTAAAAGAAGCGACTCTTACCAAAGAAGAACTGCGTTCGATGGTTGATATCGCATCAACGGAAGGAACTTTCGAAGAAGAAGAATCTGAACGTTTAAAAGGCGTTTTGGATTTTCCACATAAAGATGTACAAGATGTATTGGAAACCCACCGCACGGAAATCATCGGGATTCCAACAAATGCTACATACGAGGAAGTACGCGACGTCATTTTGGAACATTATTACACGCGATACCCAGTATACGAAGAGAGTATGGATCACATCGTTGGCATGTTCTATTCGAAAACATTGATTGAATGGTCAATGGACCCAACAATGGAACTGCACGAATTAATTGACCGTGAACCCTTGTTCGTCGTTCAATCAGTAAGTGTTGAAAAAGTATTCAAGCAAATGCTAGCGAAGAAAAAACATATGGCAATCGTTCTTGATGAATACGGCGGGACACTCGGTATCATCACACATGAAGATATCATTGAAGAAATGATTGGTCAGGAAATCGAAGATGAATCTGACGAAGATGAAGATATTTTAGTATATGAAATGACGGAAAACCGTCTCATCTGCCACGGGCGTGTGGAAATCGAAGACGTGAATGAAATGTTTAAAGTTGATATTCCAAATGACCACGATACGATTGGTGGCTTTGTCCTTCAACAATTGGGGCATATGCCGGATAATGGAGAACAGTTCACATACGAAAATCTTCACTTTGAAGTAAACGAAATGGACTGGAACCGAATTTTGCAATTAACAATTACAATAAAAGAAAATGAAGAAGTGCTGGATGACGAATAGTCATTCAGCACTTTTTTTGTCTAACGATTAGTTTAGTATGTTGTCTCGTGATCTTACATTAAACCGCAAAGATGACACATATGTGTTTCAATGTCTAGTTTCGCAGGTCAGACCGCATCTCCGCTTGGGTCAACAGGATATGGGTCATGAAGGCGTTGCGAAATTTTGTGGAACTGTATTTTGCAACGAGGTAACAGCAGGAGCGAGGTTTCCTCTGTGCCGAGTAACCGCAGGCACACTAGGAAGTCGCAAACTTAGCCTTCCATCCAAAGGCATTTGTAAACGAGTTTTCAATTAAGTTGCGACTGCGATTTACTCGTCAAAGAGAGCTTGGTCCAACGTCGAAGTGATCAACGTAACCTGCTCCACATTTCTGGCTTACACGTTTGTAAGAGTTTTGAAAGTGAATCCGATAGAGCGTAAGGTTTCTTTTTGGCAAAATAAAGACATCAGCAAGATATGAACGGAGGAAAAAACAAATGAACGGGCAATTAGAACAAGTGTATGAGGAATATAACCGCTATATATATCATTTATGTTTAAAGTTAACACGCAATCAAACGGAAGCGGAGGACTTGATGCAAGAAGTATGGGTTAAAGTCGTTCGTTACGAAGATTATGTTAAAGATGTGGATCATGTAAAAGCCTGGTTGACGACCATTTGCATGAATACATTCCGTGATCGTTACCGTAAAAATGTTCGCCGTAGCAAACATGTCATGAATCAACCCGACCAATTGGACGTTCCGATTATGGACTTGATCCCATGTGACACATTGACGGCGGAAGATTTAATGGAAAAACATGATTTATCTGAAATGGTTCAACAAAAAATTGGAGAATTGGATGGTATTTATAAAACGACAGTATTGTATTTTTATGTCCATCAATATTCACTCGTTGAAATTGCCGACTTGATGAAAGTGTCGATCGGGACCGTTAAATCTCGTCTTTTCCGTGCAAAACAACGCTTGAAAGAAATGATGATGGCAGATACAGCTGCTGTCGAATATATACCTGCATAACGAAATCACAGTCCTTGCGACTGTGATTTTTTTGCGCATTATGGAGAGTGATTCTCTGCTTTTTCAACAAGTTAACTAGCCTAAGAGACGTGTTTGAGCGACAAACCTTTAAGTTTGATTGATAAATCTCCAGTATGAGCGACAAATCGTCAGTTTGATCGATAAATACCTCAATCTGAGTGATAAATTTTTCACAAGCCAAACTTGCTATCGGAAAGCGTCTCATGTTTAAGTCTACGAGGGAATGAAACGAACTCATCTCTCAACCAGGAGCGTAGCGAAAACAAAACAATTTCAATGCATTTGAGTGCCAAGTGCAAAAATATATATTCTAATACATCCCAAGTGCGGTTTGTTAAAATTCCAAGAAGGGAATAACGTAGTAAAACACTTGCACGATTCAAGGGGGAAAAGCGTATGGCCAACAAGCCGCGCAAACAATGGAGCAAGCGTAAACGAATTATTATTGTTTCGTTGGGCGTATTTGCTCTGATATATATTTCTGTAATCATGTGGCACACGTTTAAACCACTGCCAAAAGGAATTTCTTATACAGGGGAGTTACATAAAACGGACAATATCGAAATGATTACGGATTTAACTTATGCACAAGATAAAAAAGGTAAAGGCATGGTCCATGAAAATCATATTTTTGATGAAGTATACACCATGATTGAAAATGCTGAAGAATTTGTTGTGGTCGACTTTTTTTTATTCGATGGCTACTACGATGAGAAGGAAGACTTCCCTAAAATTGCCGATACATTATCCACGACAATAGCAAACAAAAAGAAAGAAAATCCAGACATGCCGATTGTGTTTATTACCGATCCCCTCAATCGTGGATATGGCTCTTATGAGAATGAGTGGTTTAAAAAAATGCGCGATGCGGGAGTCGAAATTGTTTATACTGATTTAGATTCTTTACGCGATTCTACACCTATTTATTCAGGTATTTACCGCACGATGTTCCAATGGTTTGATATTGGGGGCAAAGGATGGATTGACAATGCATTGGCAAGTGATGCACCTAAAATGACGATGGCATCCTATATGACCCTTTTGAACGTAAAGGCCAATCATCGAAAAGCAGTGATAACAGACAAGGAAGCGATGGTCACTTCATCGAATCCACATGATGCAAGTGGATTCCACGGCAATATCGCCTTAAAAGTAACTGGTCCCGTGCTCAACGATATGTTGGAAGCAGAAGAAGCCGTATCACTCTATTCGGGAGGTCCAGAACTTCCTCGAGTTGACGTAAAAGAAAGTGAAGGGCAATATGAAGTTCAATATGTTACAGAGAAAAAGATATTGGATGCATTACTTAAAGATTTGTCCGATACGAAGGAAGGCGACAAAATTTGGCTTGGTATGTTCTTCATTGCCAAACGCGATATTGTGAATGCGCTCGTTGATGCAGCCAATCGTGGAGTGGAAATCAATATGGTTCTGGATCCGAATCAAAATTCATTTGGGCAGGAGAAGTCGGGAATACCCAATCGTCCTGTGGTACAGGAACTGGTGGAAGATACTAAAGGGAAGATTAATGCTCGTTGGTACAACACGGTAATTGGACAGTATCACACGAAAGCGATCTGGATTCAGACAGATGAACATACGATTATTTCAAATGGCTCCGCAAACTATACGGAACGTACATTGGATAATTACAATCTTGAAAATAATTTACGTGTCATCGCACCTAATGACAGCGAGCTCGCAGTTGAAATGGAGGACTATTTTGAACGCCTCTGGAACAATAAAGATGCTATGTACACGCTCGACTTGGAAGAATTCCAAGATGAATTCACATGGTGGCAACGATGGATTTATTCATTCCAAGAAGCAATCAAAGTAACGACATATTAATGTGAGGAAATCCTGCGGTTATGCGCAGGGTTTTTCTTTTTGTTCCCAAGCGTAACACCCACACCCATAAAAGTGTCAGTTGGCAAGCCAACTGGCACAATTTCAAGCACGTCAATATGTGCATATATAGCGAAATGTAGATAAGTTCGTGCGAATTCTAGATAAGTGCAGGTGAATCCTAGATAACGCTTCGGAAAATGGAGATAACCCACAGGGAAATGCAGATAACGACCCGCGAAATCTATATTACCCCATAACACAATAAAAAAAGACCGCTGAACTTCAGCGATCTTTCTGTTATTTGTTTGAATCGTCTACGTGCACGCCCGTTTGGAACCAGTCTTCCACGTTCCAAATTTTCGTAACTAAACCTTCATAGAAGTCAGGTTCATGGCTTACTAATACGATGGTGCCTTTGTATTCGCTCATTGCACGTTTCAATTCTTCTTTTGCATGAATATCCAAATGGTTCGTCGGCTCATCGAAAAGCAACCAGTTACTTTCTTCCATCATGAGCTTACATAGGCGGACTTTCGCTTGTTCGCCACCACTCAAGCTGTTCATCGGACGAGAAATGTGTTCATTTTTCAAACCAGTACGTGCTAGTGCTGCGCGCACTTGGCTTTGTTCCATACTCGGATACGTTTTCCAAATCTCTTCAATCGGCGTTACATTGTCCGCTCTTACTTCTTGTTCAAAGTAAGAAATATTTAAGAAATCGCCACGTCTAACGCTTCCGCCGAGTGGATTCACTTTACCAAGCATCGTTTTAAGCAATGTCGATTTACCGACACCGTTCATCCCGACAAGGGCAATTTTTTCACCGCGTTCAATTGAGAAAGACAATGGCGGCAATAATGGCTTGTCATAGCCAATCAATAAGTTTTCAGCTTCCACTACGTAGCGACTAGGGCTGCGGGATTCTTTGAAACCGAATTGAGGTTTCGCAGCAGTTTCTGGACGATCGATTCGCTCAATGCGGTCAAGTTGCTTCTGGCGGGATTTGGCGCGGCCAGTTGTGGAATAGCGTGCTTTATTTTTTGCAATAAAGTCTTCTTGCTTTTTAATGAAGTCCTGTTGTTTTTCATACGCATCGATGTGCTGACGTTTGTTGATTTCAGCAAGCTCAAGGAATTTTTCATAAGATGCCGTGAAGCGGGACAGCTTAGAGAATTCCAGTTGGAAAATGACATCAACGATTCCGTTCATAAATTCCGTATCATGCGAAATAAGCAGGAAGCAATGAGGGTAATTCTTTAGATAATTCGTTAACCAGCCAATATGTTCTTCATCTAGATAGTTGGTAGGCTCATCCAGCAACAATACTTTTGGTTTTTCAAGAAGTAGTTTTGCCAACAATACTTTCGTTCTTTGGCCACCTGATAGAGCGGAGACAGGACGGTCCAATCCAATCGCATCAAGACCAAGACCACGAGCGATTTCTTCTATTTTCATATCAAGCGTATAGAAGTCACCCGCATCCAGTGCATCTTGGATGTCCGCCATTTGCTCAAGTAAATCTTCCAATTCCTCAGGTGTTGCTTCACCCATTTTGCTAGTGATTTCATTCATTTCCGCTTCTTTTTTGTAAAGCGGCAAGAACGCGTCACGCAAAGTATCGCGCATCGAACGACCTTGTTCCAAACGAGTGTGCTGATCCAAATATCCGTAGTGGGTACCAGGTAACCATTCCACACGACCAGAATCATAGATGGTTTCGCCCGTAATGATGCTCATCAATGTAGATTTTCCTACACCGTTTGCACCAACCAGTCCAACATGTTCGCCTTCAATTAGGCGGAATGATACGTCTTTAAATAGTGTGCGGTCACCAAATGAGTGACCGAGATTTTCAACTGTCAATAATGCCATGATTCCATTCCTCCATAAAGAAAGCTCGCCGGCGTGTTACAGCGCCGCGAGCTTTTTGTTTAGTTCTGCGAGTTGTACTTCCATATTAGCTAAACGTTGCTCGGCTTTTTCGATCATGCCGGGGTGTCCAGTTGACTCCAGCTTCTCCATGTCGCCTTGCAAACGTACATAATCCATTTTCAGTTCGGCAATTTGTGCTTGAATTTCTTGTGAAGTCATGTAAGAGAAACTCCTCTTTTTTCACCTATTGTATCACATGAACAGCTTATCTGGTGATTTCTCGTGCTTCTTCTTGGATGATTTTTTCTAAAAATTGTTGCATGTTCGCATTGTTTAAATGCATTTTTAAGCCCAACTGTTTTTTAATTGCCCGTACGCTTCTATTAGGATGGAGAATTGTCTCCATCACGGCGTTTTGCAAATGGGATTGTTTCAATTTGCGTCCCAGACCTAAATAAATGAAACCATTTACTTCCTTCGGGAAAGCATGCTGCGCTTCTTTTTCATCTTCTGCGATGACAATGCATGGTTTACCAATTACTGCGACGTGGTAAGGAGTGAAGCTAGCATCACAAATGACTAAATCGGATTCGCTGATCAGTTGAATTGGATCGTCACATTCTAAAATACGTGTTTGTTTTCGTCCCAATGCCATCAGTTTCAAATCATCGCGACTGTGTCGGTAACTCGAATGTAGGGCGACTGTAATGGCAAGTGGGATTTGTAAATGCAGCAAATGACGAAGTGTACGGTAAGACAAGTTATCTGCATCTTCATCTGCAAATGTCACAACGACGTGGGGAAGAGGAAGTGCAGATGCATGCTTTAGGCCGGAATTCGCGTATGGCTCCAATTCGTCAGGCACCACAAAACCTGTGGATCCTATCACATAATGGGAAGGAACTGGCTCACGGTCTTCGCGGTACAAAGATTGAACTACATGAGTTGCAGCTTTTCCGCCTTCTCCAAAGTCGTCAAAATGCAGGGTGATCGGAACATGCGAAGCGTACATTTTTCCTTCATCAATATCTGTATCATAGCCATCGGTAATCACCATATCAGGCTGGTGTTCAATCAATAACTTCTTCAAATCAGCGATTCTTGCATATGAAAGAGGGGCAAAGCCCTGTTGGTCGAGGGTACGAAGAACCGCTGTTTGTTTTTCAGGGGCTGCAAAAAGAATGCGATGAGAAGCCAGTAACTTCGCAATGTGGACACACCTCGTGACAGGATAGCCAGCCCGTCCAATCGTAAATAAAATGGTTTTTTGTTGAATTTGGTTGCTCATTTCATTCCCACCTTTCATCTTCTATTTAACGTATGGGAACTACAACCTCTGTATGAGTAAATATTAGAATTTGCAGGTGCGTATGGTAAACTCAAAATACTAGATTACAAGAATGGAGTGAAGACATTGGAAAAAAGAACTGCGATGATAGCAGGAGCTTCAGGACTTACAGGTTCACAACTCGTCAAGTTTCTTTGTGAAAACGAGACTTATGAAAAAGTCACGATTATCGTCAGGAATGCAATTTCCTTCAGCCATCCGAAGTTAGTCACGAAAGTCAAAAATCTGAATCAAGTGACCAAGGATGACTTTGTTGGGGTAGATGATTTCTTTTGCTGCTTAGGTACGACGATGAAAAAAGCGGGATCGAAAGAAGCATTTGAACAAGTGGATTTAATCGCACCCATCCAGATGGGCAAATTTGCACAATCACAAGGGGCAAAGCATATGCTGGTTATTTCGGCAATGGGGGCAAATCCTGAATCGAATGTCTATTACAACCGTGTAAAGGGAACGATGGAAGATAAAGTCTTGATGCTTACACTTCCGCACGTTTCCATTTTCAGACCGTCATTATTGACCGGGAATCGAGAAGAATTTCGTTTAGGGGAGTGCTTTGGAGAAATAGCGATGACTCTGTTAAAACCGGCTTTTCTAGGTCCTTTGAAAAAATACCGTTCGATTGAAGCGAAGCAGGTGGCATTTGCCATGATGAAAATAGCTTTGCGGACACCTTCAAGAACAGTCGCTATTTATGATTCAGAAGCAATTGCACAAATTAAATAAGAATAACGTCCACATGCTACTTGCGCGACTGTGAGGAAGAAACAGTGCTCCTGTATTCATGAAAGAAAATGGGGAAGTGGAATTTTACACCGACAAGAAAGAACTTCAATCCATTTTGATACTGCTGTGAGTTTGATACCGCCTAACTAAAGAAATCGTAAAAGTGCAGGAACGGCTTGAAGCGGATTGTGCGACAGTCTCCGTCAAAAGAATGAACTTGTGTAGTTTCAGCACCCGGTGCTTAGGGCAAGGATTTTCTTTTTGATACAATGAGGATATAGGAAGTTCAAATTCCTTTTTGTACTTACATTAGAAAAGCGTTTGAAGGAGAATGGACATGAAAATTTTACTTATCGACGGGACCATTATTGGCTCCAAAACGGGTGCAATTCTGGATCAAGTGAAAATATATATTGAACAATTGAATAGTGAGCTCGATCTTGAAATTATGAAGCTGGCCGATTTTGACCATCAGTTTGTCGATGGCCGACCACTGGGTGAGTACAACGATGATATGCGTCGTCTCGTTCGCGAGTTCGAAGAAGCGGATGGCTACGTGTTGGCAACACCGATTTTCCAAGGATCGATTCCAGGTGTTCTGAAAAATGCATTCGATATGCTACACCCGCGAACAATGCGCTATAAACCGGTTGCAATTGTCGCAAATGGTGGAACGTTCCAGCATCACTTGGTCATCGAAAACCAATTGAAGCCCATCCTGGATTACTTCCGTTGCTTAGTGACACCGAATTACGTGTACACGACAGGCAGTCATTTCGGTGAGGGTAATGTCATCATTGATGAAGACGTACATGATCGCTTACGTGAACTTGCTCGCGTATTTGTACAGTACGTCGAAATGGGCAAACACTTATCAAAAGAAACTATTGACCAACCTTAAAAGACAGTTGGACCACTTCGCGAATTCCATGCGAAGTGGTTTTTTTGTTGGAAATTAGTGGGTGAAAGGGAATGAGGTCTTTGCGAAAGGGAATAAACCTATCGTGAAGAGGAATAAATCAAAATGTGAGGGATACCCGCCAGCTCGCACTAAACAGCCACCACCGTTTTCCGTTATAATAGAAGAATGTAAGAAAGGGGCGGACACTTTGTCAAAATCAGTAGTACTTGCAGAAAAACCATCCGTAGCACGCGATATCGCCCGCGTCCTCGGTTGTCATAAAAAAGGAAACGGCTTTTTAGAAGGAACACAATACATTGTTACTTGGGCACTTGGCCATTTGGTCACGCATGCTGACCCTGAACAATACGATAACAGCTATAAGGAATGGAAACTAGAGGATTTGCCGATCTTGCCTCAGCCATTCAAGCTGGTACCGATTAAACAAACGATGAAGCAATTTAATGCTGTTAAAGCACAACTGAACCGACCGGACGTTAAAGAAGTCATTATTGCGACTGACGCAGGACGTGAAGGGGAACTGGTTGCGCGTTGGATTTTAGAAAAAGCGAAAAGCCGTAAACCGGTGAAGCGATTGTGGATTTCTTCGGTAACGGATCAAGCGATTCAAAAAGGATTCCGCGAACTGAAAGATGGCCGAGCCTATGAACATTTGTATGAAGCGGCAGTTGCACGAGCGGAAGCCGACTGGGTGGTTGGTATTAACGCAACCCGTGCACTAACAGTGAAATACAATGCGCAATTATCGACGGGACGAGTTCAGACTCCAACTCTCGCAATGATTGCAGCACGCGAGAAACAAATTCGCGACTTTAAATCTAAAACATATTACGGTTTGCAAGCATTAACGAAAGAGGCAAACTATACATGGTCATTTGGCCCGAATAATCAGTCGAGCAATTTCAATAAGGACCAGGTCGAGCAAGTTCTGAAGAAATTGGACAATAGCAAGGAAGGTAAGATCAAGTCCATTCAAACAACGCCTAAAAAGCAACCTGCACCACCGTTGTTTGACTTGACCGAACTGCAAAAAGAAGGCCATCGTCTGTTTGGCTGGTCAGCGAAAGAAACGCTGTCCACATTGCAAGGGTTATACGAACGCCATAAAATCGTGACGTATCCACGGACGGATTCGAAGCATTTATCAAGCGACATGAAGTCGACCTTGAAAGATCGTATTAAAGCAGTCGATTTGCAACCTTACAGAGCTGCGACGAACAGTATTTTGCGTTCATCAAATATCCAACCGCAAAAAGGAGTAATTGACGATGCAAGAGTGAGCGATCACCACGCGATTATTCCGACAGAGGAATCACCGGTCATGCAAAATCTATCAGACAAAGAACGAAAGTTATATGACTTAATCGTTAAGCGATTTTTAGCCGTTTTCCTGCCTCCTTATGCATATGATCAAACAGTCATTACACTTGAAGTGCTTGGAGAAACATTTACGGCAAAAGGAAAAACCGTCCGGGATGAAGGATGGAAACGTGTCAATCAAGACAAAGAAGACGACACAGAAAGCACGTTGCCTCCTGTACAAAAAGGAGACACGATTGAAATTCGTGCTATCTCCATGACACAAGGTGAAACGAAGCCACCTG
This sequence comes from Paenisporosarcina sp. P4_B8, assembly GCF_056402175.1. NCBI lineage: Bacteria > Bacillati > Bacillota > Bacilli > Caryophanales > Caryophanaceae > Paenisporosarcina > Paenisporosarcina sp. P4_B8. The sequence goes on from NZ_JBFUHX010000001.1 coordinate 226,729, forward strand.
CCCGATTCAATGAAGGGACATTACTTGCTGCGATGGAGAATCCTTCGTCATTTATGGCAGGGGAGTCTAAAGACATTATCCAGACAGCAGTCGAAACGGGTGGACTTGGAACAGTGGCAACACGAGCTGATATTATTGAGAAATTATTCAATAGCTTTGTCATTGAAAAGAAAGGCAAAGAAATCTACACGACTTCCAAAGGGAGACAGTTGCTTGAATTGGTCCCTGAAGATTTAAAATCCCCGTCCTTAACGGGTGAGTGGGAACAGCGATTGACGAAAATTGCAAAGGGTACGATGAAAAAGGAACAATTCATGAAAGACATGGTGACCTTTTCAAAAACGGTCGTGACGCAAATCAAACAAAGCGATCAAAAGTTCAAACATGACAATGTCACGGGTAAGACCTGTCCGACTTGTGGAAAGAATTTGCTTGAAGTAAACGGCAAACGTGGCAAAATGCTTGTATGCCAAGATCGTGAATGTGGATACAAAAAACAAGTTGCGATGCAAACTAATGCCCGTTGCCCAGTGTGTCATAAACGCATGGAAATGCGAGGAGAAGGCGATGGCAAACTGTTTGTTTGTAAATGTGGGCATCGTGAAAAATTATCAGCTTTCGAGAAACGCCGCGAATCTTCTGGTGGAGCAAAAGCGAATAAGAAAGACGTTCAGAAATTCCTGAAACAACAGGATGAACCTCAAAATACAGCAATGGCTGAAGCACTGAAGAAGTTATTGAATCAGGAATAAAGATTTTTGTAAAGCGAGGAAATGTCTATGGCCAAGTCTTCCAAACCAACAAAAACGAATGCAGTCCGCTTACTGGATCAACAACAAATCAGCTATGACTTATTTGAGTATGAAGTATCCGACGGACAAATCGATGGTGTATCTGTTGCGCATAAAATAGCACAGCCAGTTGAAAAAGTATTTAAGACACTGGTTGCTACTGCAGGTCCAGGGAAAGTATCCGTTTTCCTGGTGCCAGTAGCCCAGGAACTGAATTTAAAAGCAGCCGCTAAAGCTGCCGGAGAAAAGAAAGTTGAAATGCTTCCGGTAAAAGATCTGCTAGGGGTGACTGGCTATATACGCGGAGGCTGTTCACCGCTTGGAATGAAAAAGCTATTTCCCACGTTCATTGATGAAACTGCGAAAGAACTTGATACGATGATTGTCAGTGCCGGCAAAGTCGGAATGCAGATTCATTTGCATCCAACTGATTTAGCATCCTGCACCAAAGGGGTATTCGCTTCTTTGACCAAATAGGAATAAATTTATATAACACTTAAAACATAATGCTGATATACTTTTCAGTATTGATTCGAATCCATTCATGCGAAGCATGAGTGGATTTTTTACGGAAAGAAGGCACTTTTAGATGACAAACACAATTTACATACGATGGAGTTTTTTTCTAGTCGGGTTAGTAGTGCTGTCTCTGGGCATTGCGATGACCATTAGAGGGGAAATACTTGGTATAGCACCATGGGATGTTATGCATGTAGGACTTTTCATTAACTTTGGTTTATCGATTGGCATTTGGTCTATTGTCACCGGATTCTTGATCGTACTTGCCACTTCCCTCTATTCCAAGCGCTGGCCACCAATAGGCACATGGCTCAATATGTTATTAATCGGAGTTTTTATCGATATGTTTCTTTGGTTATTGCCGATTGTAGTCAATCCAATTGCCGAAATCGGATTATTCATTGCAGGTGTAGTAATCATGGGGTTCGGGGTTGGGATGTATATTGCGCCAAATATGGGGGCTGGGCCTCGCGACTCACTCATGTTGATACTTATTGAGAAGACTGGGTGGACAGTCAAACGTGTCCGTACTTTACTTGAGATGGTTGTTGCTGTCATTGGCTGGCTTCTCGGAGGACCTGTTGGTGTGGGGACTGTTATCATTGCGTTGACACTCGGTTATATCGTGCACTTTACATTGCCACTATCACAAAAATGGATTGAAAAACTAACGACAGTTTCTAAATAATCAAGCAAAGCGGTCACTCTTAGTGGCTGCTTTTTTTCATGTTTTGTCATCCCATTTCATATAGTAGATGCAGTCAACACAATGAAAGGGATGAGTCGATGAACGGAACAATCACGCATCAGTTTGGACGTGCTTTTACAGGACAAGGTGAAAAAAATATTTATGCCGATTTGATCAACGAAGCACGGAAAGTATATTTTATTAAATCCCCCCCGACATTCAAACTGTCGGAATTATTCAGACAAGTTGGCTATCATTATGTGAAAAGAGGCTACGATATTGAGTGGTTTTACGATCCTTTGCATGCAGATACACTTGAAGCCACTTTTGTAAGAGGCAATCGAATCTTATTTATACAGGCTGCACACCCAGTTTCTTTTGAACCTAAATATTATGGCAGTACCCATCACGTTATTTCATTCTATGAGGCTTATGACGAAAACAAGTTGCGTGAACACGGTGGCTTTTTACGGGAAAAGACATTGCACAGTGAGCAGTGGCTGACAAAAGCATTGCAAACATTAACAAACGCGAAAAAGATTCACGACGAATGGGAAATTCCATATGTAAAAGGGATGGACTGGAGTGGCTTTGATGAGCAAGCGAACACACTATTCGATGAAACCTTCACCACGCTTAAATTCAATAAAACCCCTCATCGAACTCATCGATTGATGGGCACGTTAACTCCTGAAGGCGCAAAAGATTATTTCGCTTCCTTAACAAAAGGAGTCAAAAGACGCATATTCATCAAAGGGTATCCAGGTGGCGGAAAATCGACATTGATGAAGAGCTTTGCCGAGAAAGCAGAGAGCTTAGGTCTTGATACCCAGTGGGGCTGGTGTGGACTCGACTGCAACAGCATTGATTACGTGTGGTTACCTGAGCTGCAAACTATCCTGTTCGATAGCACCGCTCCGCATGAATATGAGCCTGAACGGTCTGGAGACGAAATTTACGACGTTAAAAAATTCCGCGAACTGAATGAAGAAGATCAGAAATTAGTAGATGGAATTGTTGCTCGATACAAAGAAGAAATTTTGCATGCAACTGAATATCTACAAGTATATTGCACGGATGATGAAACAATAAAAGAGACATTGGATGCGTGTGTAAATAATTTTAAATGGCAGGAAATTGAGGATGGTCTCTTCCAAAAGTTAGATAATTCTTCTATATATAAATGATTCTTTAATGAACGCGGGCTCATACTGAGCTCGTTTTTTTGTGTCCGTGATTCAAAAAGTTAAATTGGTCATGAGAATTGTTTGATTGATAAATAGCTGATTTTGATAAATCCATCAATTTGAACGATAAATTTTTCACTAGCCAAAAATAAATTTCGTATGTCGTAACAGAATGGCGCTTTGCACTTTTCTAATGCGCTTATGTTAAAATGTAATAGATTATAATACACCAGCGATTTGCCAATGATAGTGGTGTGGCACATAAATTCGCTTGAGAGGAAGATGTTTTTTGTCTAAAGTATTAGATGCTTTTTTACAAGAAAATTTACAAGAATTACGCGATCAAGGTTTATACAATGAAGTCGATCCAGTAGAGGGCCCGAACGGAGCAAAAATCCAAGTTCGCGGTAAAGAACTTATCAATTTATCTTCAAATAACTATTTGGGATTGGCAACAAATGAAGAATTGAAACGCATTGCAAAAGAAACAATTGATAAATACGGTGTTGGAGCAGGTGCAGTCCGCTCGATTAATGGAACACTTGACCTTCATGTGAAGTTAGAAGAAAAGCTGGCGGAATTCAAAGGAACAGAAGCGGCAATTTCTTATCAATCAGGCTTCAACTGTAACATGGCTGCTATTTCAGCTGTTATGGATAAAAATGACGCCATTCTTTCAGATCAGTTGAACCATGCGTCCATTATTGACGGCTGCCGACTATCGAAAGCCAAAATCATTGCGTTTAAGCACTCTGATATGGAAGATTTACGTGCGAAAGCAAAAGAAGCACAAGAATCAGGTCTTTATAATAAAGTCATGGTGATCACGGACGGCGTATTCTCGATGGATGGAGACATTGCGAAACTTCCGGAAATCGTGGAAATCGCGAAGGAATTCGATTTGATCACATACGTTGATGATGCACACGGATCAGGTGTTACTGGTAAAGGAAAAGGAACAGTTAAACATTTCGGATTGGAAAAAGATATCGACTTCCAAATGGGAACATTATCTAAAGCCGTGGGTGTAGTAGGCGGATATGTTGCTGGTAAACAATCATTAATCGATTGGTTGAAAGTTCGTTCACGTCCATTCCTATTCTCAACAGCCGTGCCACCAGGTGATGTTGCGGCAATTACGGCAGCATTGCAAATGATTATCGACTCAACAGAGCTTCACGACAAGCTTTGGGATAATGGCGATTATTTAAAAGCAGGTCTTAAGAAATTAGGATTCGATATCGGTGCTTCTGAAACGCCGATTACTCCTTGTATCATCGGCGATGAAAAACTGACGCAACAATTCTCCAAACGACTGTTTGAAGAAGGAGTTTATGCGAAAGCGATTGTCTTCCCAACTGTACAAAAAGGGACAGGCCGTGTTCGTAACATGCCTACTGCAGTCCATACGAAAGAAATGTTGGATGATGCACTTGCCATCTATGAAAAAGTCGGTAAAGAACTTGGTGTAATTAAGTAATAAAGATGAACACTCGAATGTGTAAAAGCGTTCGGGTGTTTTTTTATAGGAAGTGATGAATTATCTATAGAAAATTACTCGGTGATGGGGGATGGGCTTGTGACATATGAAGAAGTAATGAATTATCTAAAGGAAGTTGGTACGGAGCAAACAAAGAAGACATTTGTCAATCATGGAGCGACTGGTGAACTTTACGGAGTCAAGGTAGGAGACATGAAGAAAATCTTGAAGCATGTGAAGAAAGATCAGGAGTTGGCATTGAAGTTATACGACTCAGGAGTTTCGGATGCCATGTACTTGGCGGCCCTAGCAATCGATCCAAAACTGATGACGAAAGATCAATTACAAAATTGGGTGGAGGCAGCCTATTGGTCTATGCTATCTGAATACTCGGTCGCTTGGGTAGCGTCTGAAAGCCAGTTTGCTCTGGAACTAGCTAGAGAGTGGATGCAATCCGACAATGAAATGATTGCTTGTGCGGGGTGGAGCACATATACGAACTACTTGACCTATGCAGGAGCAGGTGAGTTAGACTTGCAGGAAATATCTCGATTGCTGGAAGTAATAAGAGTAGGCATTCACCAGGCACCGAACCGGGTACGTTACAATATGAATGCTTTTGTTATCTCCGTTGGTGGATACGTACCGGAATTACGGGAAGATGCTCAACATGTGGCAACTGAAATCGGCAAAGTACATGTGGATATGGGAGGCACCGCCTGTAAAGTCCCACTTGCTTTCGATTACATCGAAAAAGTTATTGCGCGTGGTGAACCAAAAAAGAAAAAAACAGTGAGATGTTAAGAGTTAGAAAACTAGATGGACCTCGACGTGGTAAGATGCGTCGAGGTTTTTTGTTGAAAGCTGAATGATGGGTTTCAATAGAATTTCTTCGTTTCAACAATCATTTACCTTCTAATTTTCACAAAAAAACCCACGCGAATGAACGTTTCGCGTGGGCAAATCAAAGTTACATATGCTTGTGTGAGTGGACGACAACATATTTTTGTAAACCACGTGACGAGTCAATCGCTTTTTGATGTTCGGTTTTTGCCAAAGTCTCGTTCCCTTCATGATGAGCGATGAATGAGTTCATGACGTGGTTCATCCAAGGTTTTTCGAACGATCCTATATAAGGCATCACTTCTTCTATATTCCCTCTTTTAGCGGCTATATTAGCTAAATAATAGGTACGCAATGACTTTTTCTTGATTTTTTCTGCGCTGATTCGAGCAGCATCATAGTCACTGAGGAATATGTCCAGAATAGTCGTATAGACTTGCTGCATTGAGGGCTGTTTGTACTTAGTTAAGATGGTCTGCAGGCTCTCTTCGACTTCTTGCCGGTTCCCATGGGCCAAAGCAAGAGGAAAGGCAAACACGGGCTTTTTACTGTTTTTTTGCAAAAACTTTTCGATTCTATTCAGATCATTAGACCAGTAAATGGCATGGAGTGGCCACAATATAGAGGGGACAATGATGGTAAAAAAAACAATCAATAAAATTGCCCAAAATGGGAATTGTAGAAAGGACAGAATGAGTGTCACGATAAAAATCAAACTGTATGTAATGGCCAGTGATTTGATATTCATAATAAAACTTCCTTTTTTCTATTACTATACCAAACGATTGATAAGAACTGAATGGACAGAATGGGGGAATTGGAAGGGGTCAGCGAAAAAACACTTACCAATGATGTGTATTGTACTTTCATGATGAACACACTATAATGAATACTGATTAAAATGTAATCATATCAACATTGTATTGAAATAATATGTATTCCTGAAAAATACAAGTGTTTATTTGAAGAGGAGGAAATTCAATTGAAAAAAATTATGATAACCGGTGCTCTAGGTCAAATTGGATCGGAACTAATTACAAAACTACGTGAAATTTATGGGGCAGATAATGTTTTGGCAACAGATATCCGCAAAACAGATTCGCCGGTTGTAGAAAACGGGCCGTTTGAATTGCTGGACGTAATGGATGCAGAACGTATGCACACGCTAGCGAAGGATTTCGGCGCAGATACAATGATGCACATGGCAGCATTGCTATCAGCTACTGCTGAGGCTAAGCCGTTACTTGCCTGGAATTTAAATATGGGCGGTTTGGTGAATGCACTTGAAACATCTCGCGAACTAGGACTTCAATTCTTTACCCCAAGTTCTATCGGAGCATTTGGCCCTTCAACACCGAAGAAAAATACGCCACAAGATACATTGCAACGTCCAACCACCATGTACGGCGTGAACAAAGTGTCAGGTGAATTGCTATGTGATTACTATTTCCAAAAATTCGGGGTAGATACGCGTGGTGTCCGATTCCCTGGGTTGATTTCATATGTTACGCCTCCAGGTGGCGGAACGACAGACTATGCAGTAGATATATATTACAAAGCATTGGCTGAAGGGAAATACACGTCGTACATCGAACAAGGTACATATATGGATATGATGTATATGCCAGATGCACTACAAGCAATCGTCGATTTAATGGAAGCGGATGCATCGAAACTTCAGCATCGCAATGCCTTCAACGTTACGGCTATGAGCTTTGAACCTGAAGAAATTGCAGCATCGATTCGCAAGCACATTCCTACGTTCGAATTATCTTATGATGTAGATCCAGTGCGTCAGGAAATTGCCAACAGCTGGCCGGATAGCATTGATGCAACTGCAGCTAAAAACGAATGGGGCTTCAAAGCACAATATGATTTAGACACAATGACAGCGGACATGCTGGCGAAGTTAGCGAAAAAATAAAACGAATTTAGAAAAGCTGATGTTTCCTGTTAAAAGGAAACATCAGCTTTTTCGTTATAAAAAAAGTCGATGGAACAAAACACGATTAGATATTTCTATATCGATCATATACTTGACCATAACGTGCATGGCAGCCTAAAAATAAGATAGAGTACGTAAACGAACTGTTTGACCCTTCTCGCTTTGAAGTTGTTTGAAAATCCAATATTGGTATGCCTGACGAGAAGTGGGGAGAAATGGTCGCGGCAATGATTGTTTCTAAAACTGAAGAAGAACTCCTAAGCTATTGCAAAGAAAGACTTGCCGGCTACAAAGTGCGGAAGACATTTTTCTATGCCGATGTATTGCCAAGAAATGCATCAGGAAATATTTTAAAATAAAAACTACGTGAATCATTTAATGGGCAAGTTATTGCTTAAATAGTAATTTGCCAGATTGCAAAACGATAATCCAAGGAAATGTTTGTGATTTCCAATTGGGCCGGATGTTTAGAAAAACGAAAAAAGCTGTCTCCAACTCCGCGATATTGCGGCATTGGAGACAGCTTAATTTAATTTAGAACAATAAATGAGCGACACCTGCGATGATAGGTAATGCAATCACAGTGCGCAACAAGAAAATCACAATCAAATCCAGGAAGTTGACAGGGATTTTTGAACCAAGTAACAATCCGCCGACTTCAGACATGTAGATCAACTGAGTAACCGATGTTGCCGCAATAACGAAGCGGGTCATTTCAGATTCAATCATTTGTCCGCCCAAAATAGCTGGGAGGAACATGTCTGCAAAACCAACGACCATTGTTTGTGCAGCTTCTGCAGCTTCGGGAACACCAAGAACCATTAATAACGGTTCAAACGGTTTGCCTAACCAAACAAATATATCTGTGTAAGTCGCAAGCATCAACGCAATCGTACCAAATGCCATCACGACTGGTGCGACACCCATCCACATATCCAATACGTTTTTTAAGCCGTCGGACATGAATTTAGTGAATGAACGGTTTTTATCTGCCGTTGTCAAAGCGTTTTCCAGCCCATGACTTACAACATTATAGCCCTCAGGCAATGTTTCTGCATGCTCATCGTATGGACGTCCATCTACGTATTCTTCAGGTTTGCGTGATAAAGGGTAAATTCGAGGCATGATGAATGCCAAAACAACTCCAGCTCCAAGAACTGTCGCATAAAATGGAAGGAAATAGCTACCCAGTCCAAGCTCTTCAAGAACGACAATCGAGAAAGTGATCGACACCACTGAGAACGTAGTTCCAATGATTGCTGCTTCTTTTTTCGTATAAAAACCATCTTCATACTGCTTACTTGTCAATAAAACACCAATTGTGCCATCGCCAATCCAAGAAGCAAGCGCGTCAATCGAAGAACGGCCAGGTAATTTGAATAGAGGACGCATTATTTTTACCATCATGGTACCAAAGAACTCAAGTAATCCGAAGTTTAAGAGTAGAGGTAAAAGAAGTCCTGCAAATAAGAAAATGGTGAATAAGAATGATAGTAAACCAGTAGGTGACAGTAACATTCCACCAGTATCTTCACTTCTTATTGCTTCTGGTCCGATATTCGCAACGACCATGACAGCAAAAATTGCCCCAATGACACGGACGATTGTCCAGAACCAATTCACTTGGAATAACTTTTCAAAAAATGTTTGATCTTCTAGCTTCATATCTTTTTTAAATTGATAAACGAGCGATCCTATCGCTGCCAAAATCATGACAACGGTAACGGTCCAAGGCATGATTGGTTCTACTACTCCAGCGACCATATTTGCCAATATGGCTACAGGAATCTTCCATTCGCCCTCGATTTTGAATGGAATCATGAATAATAATATTCCAATAATTGAAGGTATTAGAAACAATAACCATGTGGAAAGTGAAAACTTCTTCAAAAATGAGTCCTCCTAAGATGTATAATTATTCAACTTCTCTAGTAATGATACTTTCCAAGGCTCAAAAAGTCCACATGTGTATTTATTCCTAATAATTTCACAACTTAAACAGTAAAAATCCTGAAAGACCCATATTATGTGGAATCTCCAGGATTTCATTAGGAAATAATCATTTACTTGTAGAGTTAGAATGTTTCTTCAAAGTCTTCATGCCAGCGGTAATTATAGAACCGCTCATAGGTAAACCAGTTCTCAGCTTCAGGTTCTCCTTCTGCCAAGCGCTTCTCCATTTCCGCCAACATCCAAGCTGTCTGGGAAATATGTGCACGCATTGCGCCCATCTTTTGATCTCGTACTTCCTGAATATCATGAACGACATCAGGTTCTCCAAGATCATCCTTTGTATTATTTGCAAACGCCACCGCATACAATTTCGGACGCAGATTCTCATCCATACGGCGAACAGCACGTACGACCGCACGAGCCGTCGCTTCATGATCTGGATGCACTGCGTAGTTCGGATAAAACGTAATGATGAGTGATGGGTTAGTTTCTTCAATAAGCTTCGTCATCATTTGAGTCATTTTTTCATCATCTTCAAACTCTACAGTCTTATCCCGCAAACCCATCATGCGTAAATCGGTCAAGCCCATCGCTTGTGCGGAAGCAATCAATTCATCTTTACGGATATGTGGTAAAGACTCACGCGTCGCGAAAGGTGGATTTCCTAAATTACGTCCCATCTCGCCTAATGTTAAACAAGCATATGTAACCGGAGTTCCCTGTTTGATATACATGGAGATGGTACCGGAAACGCCAAATGCTTCGTCATCTGGGTGAGGAAATACAACGAGTACGTGTCTTTCTTGTGTTAAAGTCATATGATTTCCTCCTTCTTAATACGTAAATGGCGTTTCGCTGATTTGAAGCGCAACTGCCAATTTTCCTGATTGATCATGTCCAGCCATCAACAAACGACCGTACTCATCCAATTCAAAATGAGTGATCCCCTGTGCATACACCCAGCCATGCGGCAATTTTAAGCCAACACGGTGAGGGCTGTCACCTGCGACTTTTCCTAATTCATACTTCACGACAATATTACGTATGAATGCCCCTGCATTAAACACAGTCTCGTCAAAATGAGATGCATAAGCACCATTCGTCGTTTCCAAATGAAGATAAACATCTTTATCTGCAAAGGAATTTAACAATTCCTGTAACTTTGCTACATGTACTACGTCCACTTTTATTATCCCCCTCTTAACAACAAAACATCTACATATAAGTATAGTGAATTCTGCTGATTAATGCGATTAGCATGCTCATGGAAAAGCGGAAAACGCCACTCTAGCCCGACTCCGACGGTGGAAGAAACGAAACGAAAACTTGTTTTCGATTGAGTTTCTGAAGCGGAGGTGCGGGCTGGCGTTTGGAGCTGGACAGAAAGAAAAGCGGAAAGCGCACTCTAGCCCGACTCCGACGGTGGAAGAAACGAAAACTTGTTTTCGATTGAGATTCTGAAGCGAAGGTGCGTGCTGGCGTTTGGAGCTAGACAGTAAGAAAAGCGGAAAACGCCACTCTAGCCCGACTCCGACGGTGGAAGAAACGAAACGAAAACTTGTTTTCGATTGAGTTTCTGAAGCGAAGGTGCGTGCTGGCGTTTGGAGCTGGACAGAAAGAAATGTGGAGAAGCCCTCGAAGGCTCGACACCGGCGCCGGAAGTCTTGAATCGAAAGCCTGCTTTTGCATGTTTAAAGGATGGAAGGCAAAATCCCGACATCGTGTCGGACGCCTTCATGCCCCACATCCTGTGGGCCCAAGCTTAGGTGCGGGATGGGATTCGAAACTGGACAGAAAGTTTCGTCTGATAAGAGGAACGAAGACAATCGTGAAAGAATTAGGCTCGTCTAAAATTTCTTCGTTCCACGAAATAGAAAAATATGGTATTATTAAACTATCTGATTTTTTAGAGAACAGGAGGAAGGTAATATGAAAGGATTTCTCAAGTGGGTTATCCAGCTCGTAGCTGCATTGGTGAGTATTTTGCTCATAAGTGGAGCACCTGTGCTGATTGCCGGCTTACAGCAAGGGGAATTATTATGGAAAGAATACATAGAAACGATTCAATTGCATGCAACATCTCTAATGAATATTAGTGAGTTAAGTGTGGCCCATTTCGTTGGGCGTGGCGAAATACGGGAAGTCCCAATATTCCCACAGCTTCTGGAAAATATCACTTATTCACTTCAAATATTATTTTTGGCACTGGTTGTAGCTGTGGCGTTCGCATTAATCGGCACTTTCATCACGATGCTATTGCGCGAAAAGGCACGCGCACGTGTCAAACTTTTCTTTTATTTCCTGGAATCAATGCCTGACATACTAATCATCGTGCTTGCCCAATTGCTTGTCGTAATTATTTTCCAGAATACAGGGGTACTCGTGTCCAAAATTGCAGTGATTGGTGACGATCGCATATATTGGCTACCGGTTCTATGTCTGATGATTTTACCGATGATTCAATTGTACCGATTGAGCATGCTGACATTCGAAGCAGAAGAGCGGAACATGTATGTTGAACTGGCAAAATCTTTAGGCTTCGGAAAAGCATTCATCTTATTCATGCACATTTTCCGCAATGCCATCATCAGTGTGTTTTTCCAATCGAAAAAAACGATGTGGTTTATGCTATCCAATCTCTTCATTCTCGAACTGATGTTCAATATTCCTGGCGTTATGTTGTACATGTATGAAAACTTGAGCGGCACATTGTTCTTAGTGACAATCATAAGTTTCTTCCTGCCAATTTTCCTTTTGTATAGCCTTGGGGAATGGTACTTTATTCATCGATTAAAAAGAGGAGGTGCTGTTGGATGAAATCCGTTTGGAGACAACCTTTATTTCTCATTGGATTCAGCATCATCGCTTTCTTTTTAGTTGGCAGTTTTGTGTTTGAATGGATTTTCGGAAGTGTTCCGAAGCAAACGTTTTTCATTGAAGAAAATGGTCGTGCAGTTGAAGGTCCACCCATTTCACCAAAATGGATGCATCCGCTCGGAACGGACCAATTTGGCTACGATATGTTGGCAAAAATCATGATTGGTGCCAAATATACGATTATTGCAGCCATGGCAGTGGCATTTTTGCGAATGTTGATTGCCATTCCATTAGGCTTTGCACTTGGGACTTATTTGCAACGTCAGCGCTCATGGATTAATGGATTAATTGATCCGATTCATTATGTACCCATGACCATATTTGCCGTGCTATTGTTGTCACCAGTTCTTTGGATGCCGCCAGAAGGATTCTCGACGACCATTACAGAAAGGTTAGTCATTCAGGTCGTCATTATGGCTTTCATGACGGTTCCGATTGTGGCAGCATTGGTAGGCAATGAAGCCAACTTACTGTACCACCAGGAATATATATTGGCGGCACGTACATTGGGAGCCAGTCGCAGACGTCTGATCATCCGTCACTTATTCCCCCAAATGCGTGAAAAATTGTTGGTTCTTTACGGACAACAAGTGGTGGAATCGCTGATCGTCTTTGCCCATTTAGGGATGCTTCAATTGTTTTTAGGTGGAACAGACGTTGACTATGACGCCATGTTCGGCGATCCCCCTAGATCCATTTCATACGAATGGGCAGGGCTTTTCGGTAACTCTTTCCGCTACCTGCAAGGCGCTCCTTGGTTGCCCCTGGGTCCAGCCATCAGCTTTGCCCTCGTTATTTTGGCGATCGCAGCCATGATTGAAGGCTATACTCGGGCAACGAACGGTCAAGTCAAATTGCCGAAACGCAAGCGAATGGCCTTTGTTTCAGACGAAACCATCGAGTGGAACCAACAACAGCTCAAAGAAAAAATGAATTTACTTCAAAAGACCGCTAAATGATAATAATGAACACCACAACGTTTGCTGGAATCCAAGCAGTCGGTGTGGTGTTTTTGGTTATAAACAGGAGCGAAGCGGAAATAGGGGTAATTTAGGGTGTTTAGGTCTCCGTAATGTAACTAATCCAACAGAGTATCATCCCCTGTAAGTGCCGCGATGATTATTGCGCTTATTAAAAAAACTTGTTGAAAAAAACGGTACTTCCTTAACACCTGAGGTATACCTTTATTCTTCACCAGACTAATTTTCAATAGATTTATGAAACTTTCTAACTATTTTGCAATTATAATCAAACCGTTTACGGTCTCCCTTCGTTTCCTTTGATAGTACCGTTAAAAAATATATATAAAATGGAGGGAGAATCATGAAGAAGACCGTATTTCTATCAGCTTTACTGCTCTTTGTCATTACGGCTACCGGATTGTCAGCCTATGCAAATATGGACCCGAAGCCGACATCCCAGGCGACACCAAATTCCAGCCAAAGTGATCATGTCATCCGGGTGTACGGACCAGGCGGACCACTTGGACCGATCAAGGAAGCTGCTGAACATTTTTCAGCTGAAACGGGAATCAAGGTGGAAGTAACAGCTGGACCAGAAGGCAATTGGATAAGCCAGGCAAAGCAAGATGCAGATATTATTTTCGGTGGCTCCGAATATATGCTGCAGGACTTCATCTTTAACCATCCCGAAATGATCGACACTACATCACGTACGGAGCTTTACCCGCGTGCTGCAGGAATATTGGTGAGGAAAGGAAATCCTAAGAAGATTGAAAGCCTGGAGGATTTAACGAAAAAGGGAGTAAAAATAATCGATGTGAATGGGGCTGGCCAGCTTGGCCTGTGGGAAGACATGGCAGGCAGAAAAGGGCTGATCGAAGGCATTTCCCAAAATATTAACCTTTCTGTAAAGTCGAGTGCCGAAGCCATTGAACGATGGAAATCGAATTCCAGCCTGGACGCCTGGATTACCTATGAATCGTGGCATTACCGACTCGAGGATGTGACCGACCTGGTCGAACTGCCCGAAGAAGAAAAGCTCTATCGTGGAACGCCGATCGTCCTGACGAAAATCACCGATCAGAAAAAAGAGGCACAGCAATTTATTGATTATTTAAAAACGGAAGAATCTCACCAAATTTTTCAAAAATGGGGCTGGAAGTAAAGGTAAGCCTTAAAATCTAAAAAACTTGGAGGAACAAACATGAAAAAAGGAATTTTTACGCTCACGATACTTTCGATTATTTTTGCTTTGGCTGCCTGCGGAAATAGCACTGAGGAAAAAACAGAGACGGATCAACCCGATCAAGCCCAAACGGAACAATCTAAATCGGAACAAGACCCGGCTAACAGCCTTCAGCTTTTGGAGAATGAGAAAGCTGGAGAGTACCTGGCGGATCCACAGGGAATGGCCCTGTATTACTTTAAAAAGGACGAAGCAGGAAAAAGCAATTGCAGCGGAGACTGCCTAGCAATCTGGCCGGCATTTACCCAAGAGGATTTCGCCGTCCCGGAAGGTTTTGACAAAAAGGATTTCGATACGATCACAAGAGAAGACAACGGGGAGAAGCAGGTCACGTACAAAGGCTATCCTCTCTATTATTTTGCAAAAGACCAGCAAGAAGGGGATGTAAACGGACAAGGAGTAAAAGATGTATGGTTTGTTGTAAATAGCGAAACAGAATTTGAATAAGCCTGTCCAGGGAACGATCAGTCGCAGTCGTTCCCATCCTTATTTTTAAAATAGTATAATGGCAATATATTTTTTTCCATTAGCAGGGAGTGCCATATGAAAGAAAATTACGATGCGGAATTAATGAGATTGATAAACGAAAAACACGGTCACGCATTAGAGGAGCTTTATGATCGATATATAAAGCTTGTTTACGGCTTCGTTATGAAGTTTTGTAATAGGAATGAGGAAAAGACGAAAGAGATTATTCAGGTGGTATTTTTGAGGCTATGGACAACAAACAGCCATTACGATCCCGCTCAAGGCAACTTTGTAAATTGGCTCCTCACGATTACTCGCAATATTTGCATTGACTACCACCGAAAAGAGAAGAGGCATACTCAGCACTATCAAGAGGAGCATGAAGAGATCGCCGACCTTGCCAATGCAATCGAGCAACGAGTAAATACGAATGATATTGTGATGGCGAAAAACAAATTGCCGACGGCGCAAAGAAAATTAATCGATTTGCTTTATTGGAAAGGGTATTCTCTTTCAGAGATCGCCAAGCTGGAACAAGAGCCGCTCGGCACGATTAAAAGTAGGCTGCACCAAGCTCTTAAAGGTTTGAGGAAGCATCTGGAATTGGAGGATATCAAATGAGAAGGGATTGTGAACATATAATTCCATATATAGCAAATGAGCTCAAGGAGAGCGAACGCATGTCCTTTGTTGAACATTTAAAGAATTGTACAGAGTGTAAGAAAGAATATCAGGAATTGTCCCAGGCCTGGCATGCTATGCCATTTGATTATACCGAAATCGAGGTGCCTGAATCGCTAAAAGGCGAGGTGATGGGGTTTGTTTTTGATCACAAAACGAAAAGCGGTACTGAAACATTAATGGCTAAGATGAGCAAACTCGCCATGATGCTAAAAAGCCATTTCACTCCAGTTTCAACCAGTATCGTGGCCGTCTTGTTGCTCGCGATTATTGGTCTTGGAATAGCGAATGTACAGGAAAAAAGTCGCCATGCCGAAAATATACCCATTGAGATTTTAACGGGCATTCCCTTAAAAGCAGCCAATCAAAGTCACCCGGGAACAAACGGCATCGCATATATTGTCCAGCAGGGATCAGAGAAAAATTTGGTGGTGCAGGTTCACGAATTACCCGACGTCGAAGGTTCACAGGTTTACCAGGTTTGGTTGCTGAAAAACGGTACGAGGGAAAATAGCGGCATATTCAAGCCGGACGAAAACGGATCCGGAATACTGACCTACCAGCTCGCCGAAGGGCAGACTTTTGATCAAATCGGCATCACCGTCGAACCGGACGCCAATAGCAGCCAGCCAAGGGGAGAAAAAATAGCCGGGTCATAGATGGTAACAGAAAAGGACCGTTACATTTTAAATATCTGGCAAACCTTATATTGATGCCAATGTTCAAGAAACTTACCCAAAAATTGATCAAACTCAAAATGGATTCTTTAGATTTGCCGCAATAAAGCAGGTTCATGCGTTATTATTAATCAAACTTTATTCTAAAGATACAGGTTTCACTTCTACAAGTAACCTATTCCAACTAAACCTGCGATTTTTCCAACTAAAGTGTTCATTTTTCCAACAAACCACAAAAACTCCATAAAAAAGCCACTCTTTCATAAAGAAAGAGTGGATAGTTTGATATTTAAATTTCTGAAGTTGTAACTTCTGGTGCGCCGAAACGGTTTTTAGCTCCGTGCATAACCGGACCAACGTATTCGTTTAATTTCCAGCCGTTAGCGATTGCAGCGGATACGAATTTCTTCGCTTCCAAAACAGCTTCATTTACTGGAAGACCGTTTGCTAAGTTTGCTGTCACTGCAGCTGCGAATGTACAACCAGCTCCGTGATTGTAAGACGTGTCTGTTTTTTCTGATTCAAGTAGAGTAAATGTTGAACCATCAAAGAATAAATCAACGGCTTTTTCATGCTTCAACTGCTTGCCGCCTTTAATGACTACATTTGTAGCGCCTGCTTCATGAATCTTTTCAGCAGCACGTTTCATATCGTCAATTGTTGTTAATGTTCCAAGACCTGAAAGTTGTCCAGCTTCAAACAAGTTAGGAGTGACAACTAATGCACGAGGCAATAATGATGAGACCATTGCTTCCACATTTTCAGGGAAAAGGGCTTCGTCTTCACCTTTACACACAAGAACCGGGTCAATAACTACTTTTTCTAAACCAGAGCGATCGATTGCTTCCGCTGCTGTTTTAATAATGTCAACAGTTGGCAGCATCCCTGTTTTGATGGCATCGACGCCAGTAGAAAGAGCTGTTTTCAACTGTGCTTGTAATGTTTCAACAGGAATCGGATGAATTCCGTGGCTCCAGCCTTTATCAGGATCCATAGTCACGATAACTGTCAGGGCATTCATGCCGTAAGTACCGTGCTCTTGGAATGTTTTTAAATCTGCTTGTATGCCTGCACCACCAGAAGTATCAGAACCAGCGATGGTTAATGTTTTTTTCAAAGACATGAATGGATTCCTCTTTTCAATAAGTTTCTGTGTTCTATCGTACCAAAAACTCACAATAATTCAATTATTGGAGCTTATCCGCCCGCAGTAGTTGGATGGAAATAAAGGCTAATCCAATCGTGAAAATCAGCGAAAATCCTCCGGCAATCCAGTAATTCTGTGAAAGGAGTCCGAAACTAATAAAAGCAAATAACAATACAACAAGCAACATTCCGATAGTAAAGCAACCAAACCCAAGTGATTTTGCACGTTCGGGCACTTGGCTTTTTTCTTTTGTCGAACGCTCCACGTTTCGCATTTTCTCTCGCCACTGGTAATCCGCCATTTCACATCACCTCTAAAAATATCCTATCATTCGCCTCAAGGTTGTACAATTTGAAATTTTCCATTATCGTAAACGTACTAGAATTATTGACTAATATAGTAGAAACGGGGAGAACGATGTCAAAAGATCAGCGAATTAAGGATATTGAAAGATTGCTTGAAGAATTAAAAGCTCAGGACGAAACAGCCGTTACGCTGGAAAGTGTTCAGCCACGTTCATCTGGGTTTTGGCAACCTGGCTCACTTTTTAAGTCCATGTGGAAACGGAAAATGCTGTGGTTCATTACAGTGATGATTGTACTGATTATTGCAGTTCCATTTATCACTTTTTGGATGATTAAAGGCAGTACGTTCACGGAAAATAAAGGGGCTTTTTTGGAGCAAATTCAATCGATAAATGAACTCGCAACAGCAGAGGCTTACACGAAAGTTATGATTGAGAGACAGGACAATAAGATTTTCGGACAAGAAATCGGCCTCGACCTACCAGGGACGAAAAGTCAGTTATTGGTCGTTATTCCTGGGTCAGTGAAGGCAGGTATTGATTTCTCTAAAGTCGAAGCTGGAGATATTGTGCTAGATGAAGAAGCTAAAACAGCAACACTAACTTTGCCAAAAGCAGAATTTTTAGGTGGACCTGAAATTTTATTCGATCAAGTCAAAGTGTTTTCATCTGAAGGGTTGTTCCGCGAGAAAGCGGATATTACCGAAGCTTACGAATTGGCAACTGAAGCGGAAGAATTGATGAAGAAAGAAACGACGGAACAAGGAGTGTTGCAAAAGGCGGAAAAAAATGCCGCACGGTCGGTTTCTGAAATGTTTTCGTTGGTGGGGTATGATGTAACCGTTGAATTTGAGGAGTGAGTATCTTGGAAAAAGAGATATTTGAAAACGACTGGCAACAAGTACTTGAACATGAATTCGACCAACCGTACTACTTGAAATTACGGGAGTTTTTGAAAGACCAATATGAACATGAAACCGTTTATCCACCAATGGATGAAATGTGGAACGCTTTTAAAGAAACTTCTTTTACCGATGTTAAAGTGGTGATTGTCGGGCAAGATCCTTATCATGGCCCGGGACAAGCCCACGGCATGAGCTTTTCTGTCAAACCAGGGATCAAGCATCCTCCGAGTTTACGAAATATGTTAAAAGAACTTCATGAAGACCTTGGATGCGAGATTCCGCCAGATGGCATGTTGACGAAATGGGCAAGGCAAGGCGTTTTCATGTTAAACACGGTTCTCACCGTGCGAGCAGGTGCTGCACATTCACATAAAGGACAAGGGTGGGAACTCTTTACGGATGAAGTTATCCGCAAACTTTCTTTGAGAGAAGAGCCAGTGGTATTTGTGTTATGGGGAAGACCTGCGCAATTGAAACGAAAGCTAATTGATACGTCCAAGCATGCCATTATTGAATCCGTTCACCCAAGCCCCCTCAGTGCCCATCGAGGGTTTTTCGGTAGTAAACCCTATTCCAAAATAAATGAACAACTATCACAATGGGGATTAGACCCGATAGACTTTTGTTTGAAGTAGATTTCATGGTAAAGTGTAGTCTGACAAGAACAATCAGTAAAAGGAGAGTGACCGAACGTGATTCCATTAAGTCGAGTTGTCACCGAAATCGAGAAACATGTCGCAGTGGCAAAAGGTAAAGGTGACGAGCAAAGCATCCGTGAATCCTTGGTCGCGATTCGAGCTTTATGTAATGTTGCATTAAGTGAACAGCCTGAAGTCAAACCACAAGTCATGCCGATTCAATATGCACAACCAGTTCAACCAGTGCACACGGTCCAATCCACTTCATCTGTACCTTCCATTTCAGCTGGCGAACGCATGAAGGAAGACGACGCGAACGGTGATTCTTTATTTGATTTTTAACTGAATAAGAAATTTATAAAGAGTACAAAAAGAGTCGGGGAGATCAACGGATCTGTGGGCAGCGGAACGTATATTTTATACGTGAGCAGCTGAGCCGCAAGCATTGAAGAGATCCGACAGCTAGTAATTGCGGACATTTAAACACCACATATGAAAGAAGGAATAATTATGCCATTTTTTATCATCGCAGGTGCCATAAATGCATTTTTGGCCGTTGCTTTTGGAGCTTTCGGTGCACATGCACTGAAAGAAAAACTATCTGAAAAGTACTTAGCGATTTGGGAAACAGCAGTCCAATACCAGATGTATCATGCGATTGGACTAATCATTATCGGGATTTTGATGAGCACGAATATCATTGGGAATGTGCCACAGCTTAGCTGGGCAGGTTACTTAATGTTAGCCGGCATCGTGATTTTCTCTGGCTCACTTTATGTATTGAGTCTAAGTGGCATCGGCATTTTGGGTGCCATCACACCAATCGGAGGCGTAGCATTCCTTGCAGCCTGGGTACTCGTGATTGTCTCTGCAGTCAAACATATGAATTGAAATTTTGCGTCCTTCCAAGTGAAGGGCGTTTTTTTGTTGGATAAAAATTGTAACGAAAATACTGACGAAACGGTCTATTTCAGAATCAAATTGGAAGAACAAATGGAAAAATGGTCGCCTGATAAACATATTCCGTGAACATCAAAATGCCCTTTCACAAAACAAAGTGGAAGGGGATTTTTGATGAGCAAATGAATATTTGAAAAATAAGTTCCAAGTTAGAGACCTAGTTCCACTTTCTTTCACCGAAGATTAAAAGTAATTGATTTCTTCATCAAACGTTACGTAATCCAAATAAATCAATGGAATTAAATAACGTTTTCCTGTCCCCGGCTCACTGACAATTAAATGATCACGGCCTGCTGCTTCGATGATGCCTTTCACAACTTTGGCATTCCATTCACGATTGTTTTCGAATGTTAAATAGACAGTCGCAAGTTTGCCTTTGTTTAAACGTAAAATGTTTTCGATGTAGGATTCTTCACCAGCCGGTGGAGAAGTTGGGCGTCCTCCTGCGGGTAATGTAGAAGGTTGCATTTGTTGCTGGGGCATCATTTGTTGTTGAGGCATCATTTGTTGTTGCGGTTGTTGCATTGGTTGAGCATAAGCAGGATTCCAATAATATTGTACCAAGAAATCATCCTTTCCATTTTAAAGATTTGGGCAATCGGAGGGGCTAGGCGAAAAGAAGCAATGAGATTTATAACGACCTGTGTTCGGTTGGTTATACCATGTGGGAGGACATCCCCCCGGTGGTTCGAAAAACCATAAAGAACGTGTAGCAGGGTGGAAACGTTCACCAGCAATCACACGACGGGCAAGTGCCTTGTCTTGTTCACGGGCACGTTGGTAGAAATAAGATTTGGTCGTCGCTTCAAATCCACCTGGACTCTGAAAAACCATTTGCTGCACGTTGCGAATGTCATTGAAATCGAGACAAGTCGCAAGCACTCGATTCACACCGACGTTACCGACCATAAGCATTCCTTCCTTGCCTTCACCCTCTGCCTCTGCACGCATTAAACGGGCAAGAGTTTCAATATCTTTTTCAGTTGCCTGGATTACCGCCACAGCACAACCTCCTCGCAACTTATTATACGTAGCACTTGGGAATTTAGAACAAAAAAGGCTACGCATTTTTGCGTAGCCCGGTGTTTTATACAGTTAAAAATTCTGTTGTTTTGTCTGCATCAAGCAATGTTCCCACGAAGAATGAGCCAAACTCACCGAAACGTGCACTCACTTCGTCAAAACGCATTTCGTAAATTAACTTTTTGAATTGAAGGACGTCATCCGAGAACAACGTAACACCCCATTCAAAGTCGTCAAATCCGATAGAACCACTGATGATTTGTTTCACTTTTCCAGCGTATCCACGGCCAATCATGCCATGGCTGCGCATCATCGATTTACGGTCTTCCATCGATAGCATATACCAGTTGTCATTGCCTTCACGACGCTTGTCCATTGGGTAGAAACAAACATATTGAGAACGTGGAAGTTCTGGATATAGGCGACTACGAACATGCGGATTTTGATAAGGATCTTCATTGGATTCGCCTGCCAAGTAGTTTGAAAGCTCAACAACAGAAACGTAAGAATACGAAGGAACAGTGTATTCAGCAATTGTTAATTTGTTGAATTTCGCTTCAATTTGTTGAAGCTCATCCATCGTTTCGCGTAATGTCATCAGCATGAAATCGGCTTTTTGACCAATAACTGTGTAGAAAGCGTGGCTACCAGTTTTCGCTTCATGTGCAACATTTAATTCTTCTAAAAATCCTAAAAACTCATTTACAGCTGCTGTACGATCCTCAGTTGATAATTGTTTCCAAGATGTCCAATCCATCGTGCGAAAATCATGTAATGCGTACCAACCATCTAAAGTTTGCGCTGCTTCATTCATGTATGGGACACTCCTTCATCTAATTAAATATTCAAGTTAAGTTTAGCATAAAGCCTTTAAGAAACCTATATTCTCACCATTCACACATGATGAGATATGACAAATTCGTGTTATTATGAAGAAAAGCGGAGCAGGGTATGTAAGACCGACTCCGGCGCTGGAGAGAAGATTTTCTTTGCGACGAGTAACCGCAGGAGCAACCGGTTCGAATGCCTGCATTCGCATGAGAAATGGAAGGAAGGCTAAAATCCCGACATCGTGTCGGAACGCCTTCATGACCCACATCCTGTGGGCCTAAGCTTAGGTGAGGTCTACCCTGCGCAGCTAGAAACCAGCATAAGCGAAGAAACACAATTAACTTTACTAAAAAACAACCTTAACATGCCGAAAGGACGGATGCCGTGTGACGAACTTATTTGAAGAAATCAAAAAAAACATTACCGATAAGCAGATTAGAATTGTTTTACCTGAAGGAACGGACGAGCGTATACTTCAAGCCGCAATTAAATTGCATAACGAAGGAATGGTGACGCCCATTATAGTGGGTTCACATGATTTGGTGAAAGTAGCAGCGACGCAAGCTGGGATTGATTTGACGGGAATCGAAGTAATCGATCCTGTTCATTTCGAAAAGCTTGATGAACTCATTGAGAAATTCGTGGAACGCCGTAATGGTAAATCTTCGCCAGAACAAGCGCGCATTCAACTGAAAGACGTTAATTCATTTGGCACAATGCTTGTTTACACAGGTTATGCCCATGGCTTGGTAAGCGGTGCAGCGCATACGACAGCTGAAACAGTACGCCCTGCATTGCAAATTATCAAAACAAAACCTGGCGTGTCCAAAACAAGTGGGGCATTTATTATGGTGCGTGGGGACGAGCGTTATATATTTGCTGACTGTGCCATTACGATTGCACCAACAAGTGAAGACTTAGCTGAAATCGCTGTGGAAAGTGCCAAAACGGCAAAAGCGTTCGGAATCGAGCCAAAAGTAGCGATGCTGTCCTTCTCTACAAAAGGGTCTGCCGTTTCACCAGAAACCCAAAAAGTAGTCGAAGCCACGAAGCTTGCGAAAGAAAAAGCACCTTCAGTCAATATTGATGGAGAATTTCAATTTGACGCAGCATTTGTACCTGCAGTGGCGAAGAAGAAAGCACCCGGTTCAAGTATTCAAGGTGATGCGAATGTTTTTGTTTTCCCTTCACTTGAAGCAGGGAATATTGGCTACAAACTAACGGAAAGACTTGGCGGATTTGAAGCGATTGGTCCGATATTACAAGGATTGAATATGCCCGTGAATGACTTATCTCGCGGCTGTTCGTCTGATGATGTGTATAAATTAGTATTAATTACCGCAGCTCAAAGCGTTATGGCAGGGGAATAAAGATGTCTGGGTTTAATGACTTATTTGTAAATAAAGAATGGCGATTTTGGGATCAGTCCATGAGCGGCAGATCGAAATCCGCTCTTGAATCGTTTGCAGCGGACGATATGTTGTGTGAACGAGTTGGAAAAGGCGAATCCCTTCCGACCATCCGAACGTGGGTACACGAAAATACAGTAGTTCTCGGGATTCAGGATCACCGCCTACCTCATATCGGAGATGGGCGTGATGTATTGCAGGAACATGGTTTTCAATCCATCGTCCGAAACTCGGGTGGACTTGCCGTTGTGTTAGACAGTGGGGTTCTGAATATCTCGATCGTTGTTTCTGAAAAGAATAATGCAATAGATATCAATGCGGGATACGATATCATGCTTGAATTCGTTCGCCATCTGTTTCCGCAAATAGCTGATTCGATAGAGGCATATGAAATTGTAGGTTCTTACTGTCCAGGTTCTTATGATTTGAGTGTGGGGGGCAAGAAATTCGCTGGCATTTCACAAAGACGATTACGTCATGGAATAGCGGTTCAAATTTATTTATGTATTGAAGGGAGCGGAGCAGAGCGGGCAGCTTTGATTCGTGACTTTTACGAAGCTGGATTGAAAGGTGAACAAACTAAATTTGTTTATCCGATGATTGTGCCAGAAGTTATGGCTTCGGTCAGCGAAATCATTGGAGAAACTGTCACCGTTCAAGATACAGTCATACATGCGCAACGATTAATGAACCATTTGATGCGAAATGTTCACATGCAATCACTGCAGCCAGACGAAACGGATTTATATATGTATTACTTAACCCGAGTCGTTGAACGTAATCAAAAAATGTTGACTAAAATAGAGGCATAAGCCTACTAGATATATATGAACGTCCATGACTATTCGCTGTAGTAGTTTTTTTGATGTACTGACTGGAAATAGGAAACGATAGAGTCAACAAACCGTGAATAGACACTTGATAGAACACTACAAAAACAGAAAACCACCAATCAGTTGATTGGTGGTTCTTTCGCTACTAAATTACCATTGCGTTCCATTTGGAATACAGGTGAGATGTTTTCAGCATCATCATTCAAAGTCACTAAACGGCGAGCCCGGTTCATGATGTGAACAAACTGTTCGTAATCTTCGCGAATCGTTGAGTTCTCATTTTCCAATCTCGCGATATCACGTTCTAATTGCTTGATTTTTTCTTGAGAATGAGATAGTAGTGCGCGCCAGCGATGAGATTCGCCTTCGCCAGTGCCATTTTGTTGCAGACGTAACAAGTAGGCGATGACCACGTCAAGTGATAGTGCCGATAACGGAATTTGGACGCGTTCCTGTGGTTGTTCTTCGCTGCCTACGAGAAACAGAGATTGCCCTCTGCGACGGTATTCTTTCCCAAGCACACGCATTTTTTGCTTGCGATCTTTTTTTGCTTCACGCAAGTCTTTCTCGTATTCTCTTCTTACAACTGCATTCCAACGAAATCCGCAAGCCGCCGCTGTTCGATTCAAGGCATCTCCTGCTTCTTCAAATGCATTTAATTGCGTACTTCCTTCGCGAACGTGTCGCAGCACGGTTTCTGCCAATAATTCATCATTTTCATCTAACCAAGCATCTTGTCTAATTTTTACCATAAATGTCCCTCCTGAATTGTTAATAGTTTTGATGTTCTACTTCAAGCTTGTACAAGATTCGCAGGTTTTATTCATTCAACATTTAGATACACTTGAATCAGTATGGAAAAATGAGATACAATGACCTGTAGACTTTTACTCTCAAAAAGAAAGGGTTGTTGGCAAATGGCAAACGAATTCAGAGTTTGCGATGATTGTCAGGCCGTAAATTTAAAAACATTAATTCCTAAGTTAGAAGAAATCGATCCTAACGCATCGATTGATATTGCGTGTCAGTCTTACTGCGGTCCAGGACGTAAAAAAACATTCGCGTTTGTAAACAACCGACCTGTAGCAGCGCTTTCTGAAGACGAATTAATGGATAAGGTACGCGCCAAGCTAAAGGCATAATCTCGCTACTTCGATTAAAAGTTTAAAAATATCTATTCATACTTTCGCTGCCTTCCCTGAAGGTGGCTTTTTCTTTATAATAGACATAGTTAACTTTCAATTTAATTTGTATAAAAATTAGCGGGAATTTGCTCCCTTTCCGCGGACGAACTGGCAAGCCTCCTCGGGCCAATAGGATGTTGATCAAAGGCGTTGCCACACGAGGTGGCGTTCTTAGCCTTCGTTCATTTTGCCTCGCTGTGGGGTCTTGCCTGCCCGTTTTCCGCCGGAGTGTCGCAGATTCCCATATAATCCATAAATCGTTTAATAAATCTATATAAAAGCTACGCTAACTCAAACTGTTAAATTAAATATAGCGAAGAGTGCATTTGCGCCTAGCATGCCGCAAGAGCGTGAAGCGTGAGACCCACAAGTATGTGGTTTTCATACTTGTTGGCTCATGCGGAACAAAAGGCGAGCGCAAATGTACGATAAATAACAGGATTGTTAAAAAAAGTCTTATAATAATTTCAAGTATTTTTTCCTGAGAAGAGGTGTCCATGTGAGTTATGCAACGCAAAAGTTGGCTGAAGAAAAAGTATTTAAAGACCCGGTACACCGATACATACATGTCCGCGATCAAGTGATTTGGGATTTGATTGGCGCGAGAGAATTTCAGAGATTGCGCCGTATCAAACAACTCGGCACGACGTATCTCGTTTTCCACGGGGCTGAACATAGCCGCTTCAACCACTCACTGGGCGTTTACGAAGTTGTAAGACGCATCATTGATGATATATTTACAGGCCGACCTGAATGGGATGAATCTGAGAGGCTGGTGGTTCTTTGTGCAGCACTTCTTCATGATCTCGGTCATGGTCCATTTTCACATGCGTTTGAACATGTGTTTGATCTGGACCATGAGAAATTCACGCAGGCTATTTTGCTTGGAGACACCGAAGTAAATGAAATACTAAAACGTGTGGCTCCGGAATTTCCCCAACATGTGTCCGATGTCATTGCCAAAACATACGGCAATAAACAAGCGGTAAGTTTAATTTCAAGCCAGATCGATGCAGATCGCATGGATTATTTACAACGTGATGCGTATTATACAGGCGTAAGTTACGGGCATTTTGATATGGAGCGTATTTTACGTGTCATGCGCCCGCGCGAAGATCAGGTCGTCATTAAACAAAGCGGCATGCATGCGGTAGAAGATTACATCATGAGTCGCTATCAAATGTACTGGCAAGTGTATTTCCATCCGGTGTCCCGCAGTGCGGAAGTAATTCTAACGAAAGCACTTCACCGTGCCAAAGAACTGAGTGAGAGTGGTTACACTTTCGCGTATGAACCGCGTCATTTCAAGACGTTCTTTGATCAAACATTTACATTGGCTGATTACATTGCACTCGACGAAGGCATTGTTATGACGTACTTCCAGGAATGGGTGCACGAAGAAGATGAAATTCTCGCTGATCTATGCGACCGCTTTGTGAATCGTCGTTTATTCCAATATATTGAATTTGACCCGGCAAAGGATTACAGGAAACTGGCTGAACTAGAGAAATTGTTTAATAAAGCGGGCATCAGCCCTGCTTACTATTTAGTATTCGATTCGTCATCAGACTTGCCATATGATTTTTATCGACCAGGTGAGGAAGGCGAACGTGTGCCGATTCATTTATTGATGCCAAACAACGAACTACGTGAGCTATCGAGGTCTTCTGAAATCGTTGAAGCCATTTCAGGCAAACGAAGAACGGATCATAAATTGTATTTCCCAGAAGATTTATTGACAAAAGATACTAAGAAAAAAGCCGTGAAGAAGAAAATTTTAGAGTTGCTTTACGGACAAGCATAGAATAGGAGGTTGCCTTAATTGTTAGAGGAACATGCGAAAATTGTCCAGTTCATCACGCTGGCTGGAGAAGTAACAGGGCGTAAGAAGCTCCAAAAAATGGTGTACATTGCGAAGAAAATGAACTTTCCATTCCAGGAAAAATACCAATTCCACATGTATGGGCCTTATTCAGAAGAGCTGACTTTACGTGTAGAGGAATTATGCAATATGTCGTTCTTGTCTGAGAAAAAAGAAGACAAAGGGTCGTACGTGCAATATACGTACGCATGTACCGAAGAAGGAAGCCAGTTTTTATCAACAGTGGATGGCAATCATCCAAAGCTCGATTTATGTATAGAGCGCTTGAATGATAAAAGTTCACGCTTTCTTGAAATGGTCTCAACTTTGTTATACTTCGACCATCTAGAACGCACAGAACAAGTAGAGAAATTGCATGTCGTTAAAGGGAAATTGAATTTTACTGAAACAGAAATTGAAGAGGCCTTTGACTTTATCAAGAATCTTCAAATGTGTATTCAGTAACACATATGAAAACATATAAAAGCAGAGCAATTCACATATGAATTCGCTCTGCTTTTTCTTTTTCTAAAAATGCACCTTTTAATAGGGTTTTATCCTATAATTGTAAAAAGCGAAAAGGGGTAATAATATGCAAAGAATTTTTACCAAAAGATTATTATTGAGAGAATGGAAAGAGACCGACTATAAAGATTTATATGAGTATGCAAAAAGTGATTTGGTTGGACCAAATGCAGGTTGGAAACCTCATAAAGATGAGGAAGAAAGCAAAGATATTATTCAAATGTTTATTGCAAGTAAAGATACGTACGCAATAGAACTTATTTCTGAAAATAAGGTGATCGGCGGAATAGGACTTCATGACAGAAAGCCAGATAAAGTATTATCACACTTAAGTCAAAAAGAAATAGGATATGTCTTAAATCCTAATTATTGGGGGAATGGATTTGTCCCTGAAGCTGTAAATGGCTTGCTTAACTACGGATTTGAAGAATTAAACCTAGATATCATTTGGTGCGGTCATTATGATTTCAATCATAACTCTAAAAGGGTCAATGAGAAATGTGGATTCCAACACAAATTCAATAAAAAATTGATATTGGAAAGGTTAGATGGAAAAGAAGTCACGTGCCTATATTATAGTATTAATAAAACAGAATATAAGGTCGCTTCCCAGATTTGAAACTTATAAAAATAATGGCCTTTAATTTAATCACTTTGTCGGTTAACCCAAACGTTTACGCACATAAATTGGCCAATGAAAAAGCTGATTACATGGTCTAATGTAATCAGCTTAGGTCAATCATAATAAAGCGGGAATCCGCATTATTTACTTATTTATCGCTAAACAGCTTTCCAGCTACTGCGTAATGATTTTTTGGCATATCTTCGATAAAGACAACTACGTTTTCAACAGGAGCATTTGTTGTTTCAGCAACAGCAGCGGTTACTTTTTCTACAAGCGCGCGTTTTTGATCGTCTGTGCGACCTTCAAGCATTTTGACAGTTACGTATGGCACTGGAGTTCCTCCTCTTTCACAAAAGTTTATCTATTCGTTATAATAACAGAACGGAGGGGACTAGCGTATGACAAATGAAGAAAAACCAAAACAAAAGCTGGGATTCACAATCATAAAAAATGATCCAACAGATGGTCACGGTGGTTTCGGTGTAGGTTCTTTGACACTTGAACATGTATCACCGGTCATCATTGACGTTGAAGAAAAAACCGCCAAAGTTGAAATTGGTGCCATGCATGCAAGAAGCGATACGGAACGCGGGATCAAATTCACAACGAATCGTGAAGATTCTGAAGGTGGCAAATTATTTTGGCTTGTATGGGTTACCATTGACCACAAAGCAACAGGACCCTACTATGCAGGTGTGACCGGATGTGAAATGGTCATCAACCGTGAAAAGCGCAGAGGATTCAAGATTCTGGCTGACCACGTAAACAGGATGGACAAATCAATGAAACGTCATATCATTGTTGACCATATGGACGATTCATCTAAGGAAATATTGCGGGACTTTTTACAATCGCATAACCCAGAAATGTGGGCACGTAGTGAAGAAAAACTTCATCATGAATTGAATTCCTAATATTGTCAAACAGTTGTACAAAATGTGACATTTTCATGCACCTCTGTTCAATGGTTGAATATGTCGAAAAAAGAAAGTACACTTGAAACATAGCTGACAAAAAGTGAGCTAGGACAATTGGAAACGCGTCTGTACATGAGCGCCGTGAGACATTTGTGTCAAACCCAAGCCAAATGCCTCATGTTTCTCATGTCAGCGCCAACCAAGAAAAAAGCTTTCTGTTTCATCGGATTATCATTTCCGAGAAAGAGAAAGCTTTTTTATTTGTTTTTAATAGATATTGGAAAAGCCTTATTGGTCCCCTCGAAAAGTTCATTCGAGGGGTATTTTTGTTGGGGGAAAATGGCTGAAAAGAAATTTACTCTGATTGAAAGGGAATAAACCTTAATCGTCATCATCGTTTCTGAAGAAAGAAAACGGGAACAGTGACCATGGATCGTCGCTATCCATTTCAATAACTTCATCGGCATCCTCATTTGTTTTCACGTCTTCCAACAATTGTTTCTGTAGCTTAGGATCGGTGCAAAGCCGCTTTGGTATGTCTTCTTTTTTCACATAGATTAAGCGCTGTTTCGTACAGGCTGAAACTGCCAGACCGCCAGTTTCGATATCCACAATGACACCGGTAACACCTTTAGGAGGCAAGAATGGTTCGGCGGTTACGCCTTGATGAACTCGCTCCATGAAATCAATCCATATATTTTTCGTTGCTTGTTTATCTTCTGCTAGCTGGAGCTGCTTGTTGGCGTCATATCCATTCCAAACACCCGTTGTTAAAGTTGGGGTATATCCAACGAGTACTTGATCGGAAATCGTCGTTCCCGATTTGGCTGCATATGGTCGCGTTTGTTTTCCGCGAATCGACAATCCGGTTGCCGGCGCATAATCGTTGAAAACGGGGTCAAACATGCCGGTCATTAAGTGCGTTAAAATAAACGCATCTTGAGCTGACATGACACGGTCATCATCATCCCGTTCATGCGGGTCTGCTTCAAAAACGACTTCGCCATGACTGTCTCTAATTGATAGCACGGTACGAAACGGTTGATCGATGCCGCCATTCGCTATTTTATTAAAAGCGCCCGTCAAGTCTTTTAACGTCACTTCGGACGTGCCGAGTGCCATTGCTGGCGTTTCCTGCACGGACGTTTCAACGCCTAAACGCTTTAATAACGATTCAAACGGTTTATAGCCTACCTTCTCAAGTGTTTTTACGGCATATATATTATCTGAAATGGCTATTGCCTGTGCCAATGAAATCGGATGATTCGCAAACTCGCCGTTAACATTTTTAGGCTCGTATTGTGAACGGCCATTGTCATACGTGAAAATGGTGCGCTCGCTCTCAAGGAATGTCAAAGGGGAGAACCCTTCTTCAAGAGCCGCTGCATATAACAGTGGTTTGATGGTGGATCCAGGTTGACGTTTTGCCTGAGTCACACGGTTAAATGAACTTTCCGAATAAGAGCGCCCACCGATTAATGCCGTTACATAACCTGTTTCAGGTTCCATACTGACAAATCCTACTTCCAGGCTGTCTTTCGGCATCCAGTCAGCGACTACTTCTTCTGCGACTTTTTGATGTTGGGTGTTCAACGTGGTTTCGATTGTCCAGCCACCTTCAGCGATGGCGCGTCCTTTTTTGGCTAAAATACGATCCGCTTCAGCCCATGCTTCGTCGAGGAAGTAAGGTGCTACCGATTTAGTTGCCTTCCATTCCTCATTTTTTAAAACAATTTGCTCATCACGTGCACGTCGCACGGCTTCTGTTGATACCATATCCTGTGATTCCATTAAGCCAAGGACTATGTTTTGGCGTTTGTAGGCGTTCTCTTCATTGATCAACGGTGAATAAATACTCGGCCCTTTTGGAATCGAAATGAGCAAAGCTGATTCAGCCAGCGTCAGGTCCTTACTTGGCTTGCCAAAATAAAAGCGGCTTGCGGCTTCCACTCCGTACATGCCATGACCGAAGTACACCGTGTTTAAATAACCTTCCAACAATTCATCTTTCTCATAAAAGGTTTCCATGCGGTAAGCAAACAGAGCTTCTTTCGCTTTACGAGACCAAGTTTTATCATGGGTTAAATATAGATTTCGGGCATACTGCTGAGTAATGGTACTCGCACCCTCCACTTTTTTCATGGCTTTTACGTCTTTTAATAAAGCCGTCGCAATCCGTGTGTAATCGAAACCATGATGCTCGTAAAATTCCTGATCTTCAACTGCCAAAATGGCGTCACTTATAAAAGGGGACATCTCCTCTAACTTCACCCAGTAGCGCCTTTGCTCGGCAAAACGGTCCCCGATGGAATGGCCGTTGCGATCTAAAAACACGGTTGCTTGAGGGACGGCAAGAGATGGTGGACCAAGAATTTGTGCATAAATACGTAATGCCAAAAGAATGGTGCACAATGCACTGATTGACACAATGGAGTACCAGATAACGGATCGAAGCTTTTGGTGCTTTCGTTTTTTTTGTTGTAAGTCAGCTCGTCGCAATTGCTTTCACTCCGTTCATCCATACTTTTTAGTAGTATGGTAAATTCATGGGAGGATTAAACGCATGAATAGAGAAAATGACAAATGCAAAAACGAGTGGTATATCATTTTTAGCAAGCTAAATGATTCTGTTTCCAAATCAAAAATAGAACTGTTAAGAAATAATAGTTGCACTTTTGTCAAAAACATCTATACTTTTTCTGTATTTGTTTTTCGGCAGACCGCGTTCACTTTCGCTACATGCCGGGAACGGATCCACTAACCTCGTAAGTAAAGGAGAATGCATTATGGCTGGATTTTGGTTTACAGAAAAACAAACCGAGAACTTTGGCATTACGATGAAGGTGAACCGTACCTTGCATACGGAGCAAACGGATTTCCAATTGCTCGAAATGGCGGAAACGGCTGAATGGGGCAATATGTTATTCCTGGACGGCATGGTAATGACTTCGGAAAAAGACGAATTCGTATACCATGAAATGGTGGCACACGTGCCTTTATTCACACATCCAAACCCTGAGAACGTTTTAGTTGTCGGCGGCGGAGACGGTGGGGTAATTCGTGAAATCATGAAACACCCACAAGTGAAAAAAGCGACACTTGTAGACATCGATGGCAAAGTTATTGAGTACTCGAAAAAATATTTACCAACAATCGCATCAGAATTGGAAAACCCACGTGTCGATGTACAAGTAGGAGACGGTTTCATGCACATTGCTGAATCCGAGAACCAGTACGATGTCATCATGGTAGATTCAACAGAACCTGTAGGTCCAGCAGTGAACTTGTTCACAAAAGGCTTCTATGCAGGCATTTCAAAAGCGCTAAAAGAAGATGGGATTTTCGTTGCACAGTCGGACAACCCTTGGTTCACACCAGATTTAATCAAGCAAGTTCAAAAAGACGTGAAAGAAATTTTCCCTATCACTCGTTTATATACGGCAAACATCCCTACGTACCCAAGTGGTCTTTGGTGCTTCACACTTGGATCGAAAAAATACGATCCTTTGACAGTAGAAGATGCACGTTTCCACGAAATCGACACGAAATACTACACGAAAGAATTGCATAAAGCAGCATTCGTGTTACCGAAGTTCGTGAAAGATTTAGCGGGGGAATAATTAATGAGATTTGATGAATCCTATTCTGGCAATGTGTTTATTAAAAGTCATCCAAATTACGACGAATCACAAGCTGTCATTTACGGCATGCCGATGGACTGGACAGTTTCCTACCGTCCAGGTTCACGATTCGGTCCACAACGTATTCGTGAAGTGTCAATCGGCCTTGAAGAATACAGTCCGTATTTGGATCGTGACCTTGACGAAGTAAATTACTTCGATGCAGGGGATATTCCGTTACCTTTCGGGAACCCGCAAAAAAGTTTGGACGAAATCGAAACGTTCGTGACAAAATTGTTAGCTGACGGAAAAGTTCCAGTCGGAATGGGTGGCGAGCACTTAGTGTCTTGGCCAGTTATGAAAGCTGTCGCTGCAAAATATCCGGATTTGGCAATCATTCACATGGACGCACATACAGATTTACGTGAATCCTACGAAGGAGAAGCACTTTCACACTCCACACCAATTCGTAAAATCGCCGATCACATCGGTCCAAAAAATGTTTACTCATTCGGTATTCGTTCAGGCATGAAAGAAGAGTTTGTATGGGCAAAAGAAAACGGCATGCACATTTCAAAATTTGAAGTGCTTGAGCCGTTAAAAGAAGTGTTGCCAACATTGGCAGGACGTCCAGTATACGTAACAATCGACATTGATGTACTTGATCCTGCACACGCTCCAGGTACTGGAACAGTCGACTGCGGAGGTATTACATCTCGTGAATTACTGGCTTCTATCCATGCGATTGCAGGTTCAGACGTAAACGTCGTTGGTTTCGACTTAGTGGAAGTAGCGCCAATTTACGATTCATCTGAACAAACTGCAAACACAGCAAGCAAACTAATCCGTGAAATGCTTTTAGGCTGGGTAAAATAAATGCGTAAAGCGCCACTCTAGCTTGACTCCGACGTTGGAAGCAAAGTTTACTTTGTGCCGAGTAACCGCAGGCACATAGGAAGGCTAAGTTCCCGACCTCGTGTCGGAACGCCTTCATGACCCACACCCTGTGGGCCCAAGCGGAGGTGCGAGCTGGCGCTTGGCGCTAGACAATAATAAAAGCGTGATGCTCTCATTTCTGAGAAGCATCACGCTTTTTTATTTGTGAAATGAAAGACGCGATTACGTCCGTTCGCTTTCGCCTCATACATAGCTGAATCAGCAGCACTATAAAGTTCCTGAATCGTTGAGCCATTATCCGGATAGGAACTGACTCCCACGGATACCGAAATTGAAACTTCCAGGTTATCTGAAACGAGGAATGGGGTGCTTGCCACACAGGAACGTATGCGTTCACCTAGATAAAGTCCCATTGCAGGAGGGGAATTAGCAATCAATACGGCAAATTGTTCGCCGCCATTTCGTGTAACGTATCCCTCATTTTCCGAAACGATATCCTTTAGACGCTTGCCAAGTTCCTTTAATATTTCATCGCCCGCTGGATGACCGTAAATATCATTCACTTTTTTGAAAGAATCGATATCGATGGAAATCATGCTGAAAGGCTTGGTTGATTCTGTAATGTAAGAATGTGTCAGCTGATGGAATTTGCGATTATTATAAAGACCTGTCAGATAATCGGTCTCTGATAATAATTCAGTATGACGGATTTTCTTAAAATGCTCGTTTAATTCGATTAAAATGAACAGCACAGTAAAGAATGAAAATGCCGAGTAAATGATATAGTACAGGACTTCGTGAACATTTTTCAATGCTGGATACATGATATAGACGATTAAAAGAGCAGTTTGAGCAGTTGCATAATAAAAATAAAGATGAGCATTTCTAAATGTCATCCTATATTTAAAACTGAACGCCCCAATCACAATTCCCATGAGGATAATGTTCAATCCTGCAAGAATTCCAGTCGTAGTGAATTCCTCCAAGATAAACATCCGTGTCACACCAATAATCAGTCCGCTGATGATAGGAGCAATCGGTCCGCCAAAAATTCCGGAAATCACAATTACTACGTGTCTTGCATCAAGTATAATCGAATCAGACAGATTGACAGCGGATTCCATCAAGATAAAACCAGCCAATCCAGCAATAATTCCAATGATATAAGGATGTGTTTTCGGGAAAGGGAAATTCGATCGCACAGCATCTTGGAATGGCCAATAGGACAAAACGGCGAAAGTGAATAAAATACAAAAGTTAATAAGTAATTCGAAAAGCATGACTTTTCCTCCGTGAGAAATTCTAGCGTTAGTATAACATACCTAAAAAAACGATTGAGTAAATTTAACAAATTATTACAATAGTGATGTCCTTTAAAACGACATTTGAAATAAAGTATATAAATCACTTATAATAAAAAGGTTATAGAAAAGCGTAAAGCGCCGTTTTAGGTCGACGCCGGCGCTGGAAGGTCCGATGCGAAAGTTCACTTTCGCCTGAGGAACTGAAGCTTAGGTGCGGCCAGGCGCTTGAAGCTAGACATAGAAAAATGTAGAATCCTATTATTGGTAAGTAAATTAAACAAAATCACAAGGAAGCGGGTGGACTTGTTATGAATACAAAAGTAAAAGTAAGGTTGAAAACGACCATCCGGCAACCTAATGAAGAACCGGAAATCTATGAATTATGGGCAACTGGCACTTTGATTGAAGAAGATGAGACTGCCTATTTAAAATATGCGGAAGTTCAAGAAGACAAAGATGTGAACACCACTGTCAAAATGGGTGAAAACGAAGCCCTGGTACTGCGAAGCGGCGGAATTAATATGCGTCTCCCTTTTATTAAGGACTCAGAGCAGACAGGCAGTTACGATAGCGAATATGGCATGTTGATGGTGACAACCAATACACGGCAGATGACGTTTGAACAAAATGAACACGACGGCCATTTTGTCGTTCAATATGATTTAGACGTGAGCGGGCAACCCGTTGGCGAATACACACTTGAATTTCATTACACGGAGGGATCGCAATGAACGCAGTAGAACAAGTTCAACAATCCATTAAAGAAGCATTACAGAAAGCTATATTGAAAGCCGAATTAACTGATTCGGAAGGAATGCCTGGCATTCATTTAGAATCCCCACGTGATAAAGCGAATGGTGATTATGCTACAAACATTGCGATGCAGCTGACGAAGCTTGCGAAGAAGCCACCTCGTGCTATTGCTGAAGCTATTTTGGAAAACCTTGATACAACTGGCACAGTCATCGAGAAAATCGAAATTGCCGGTCCAGGATTTATGAACATCTCAATTCGCAAAGATTACTTGGCGGACGTGGTGAAAGCTGTCTTGGAACAAGGTGCTGATTATGGCCGTTCAAAAGCTGGCGCTGGTGAAAAAATTCAAGTGGAGTTCGTTTCGGCGAATCCAACAGGTGATTTGCATTTAGGGCATGCCCGCGGTGCATCAGTCGGAGATTCATTATGTAATGTATTGGATCTTGCAGGCTATGACGTGTCACGTGAATACTATATCAATGACGCCGGGAACCAAATCAACAACTTGGCACATTCATTGGAAGCGCGCTACAAGCAAGCATTGGGTCAAGATGCTGACATGCCTGAAGATGGCTATCACGGTCAAGATATCATTGATATCGCAAAAGAGATGGCAAGCGAGCATGGCGATGCATTGCTTCAGAAATCTGCTGAAGAACGCTTTTCATTCTTCCGTTCACATGGACTAAAAGTGGAACTTGCAAAACTTCAAAAAGATTTAGCCGATTTCCGCGTTAACTTTGATGAGTGGTATTCAGAAACTTCTCTATATGAAAACGGCAAGATTGAAGTCGCTTTGGATAAATTACGTGCGAATGGTCACGTATTTGAAGAAGAAGGCGCAACTTGGTTCCGTTCGACAACATTTGGCGATGACAAAGATCGTGTACTTATTAAAAACGATGGTTCATTCACTTACTTAACACCTGATGTTGCGTATCATGAAGACAAAATTGCACGCGGTTTTGATAAATTAATCAACATTTGGGGAGCGGACCACCATGGTTACATCCCACGTATGAAAGCGGCAATCCAAGCACTTGGTTATGATCGCGATACGCTTGAAGTAAGCATTATTCAAATGGTTCAATTGTATAAAGACGGCGAAAAAATGAAGATGAGTAAACGTACTGGTAAAGCCGTTACGATGCGTGAACTTGTTGAAGAAGTTGGTTTGGATGCCGTTCGTTACTTCTTCGCAATGCGTTCTGGCGATTCACATATGGACTTCGATTTGGATTTAGCTGTCTCACAATCAAATGAAAATCCTGTGTATTATGCACAGTATGCGCACGCGCGTATCAGCTCGATTTTACGTTCTGCTGAAGAGCAAGGATTCAGTGCTTCGGATGCTCAATTGGATTTATTGCAAGCTGAAAAAGAAATAGATGTTCTGAAGAAAATGGGTGACTTCCCGCAAGTTGTAGCTGATGCAGCGAAAATCCGCTCACCACACCGCGTTGCAACATACATCCAAGAACTTGCAGCAACCTTCCATAGCTTCTACAATGCAGAAAAAGTATTGGATGCAACGAACGAAGACATGACACGTGCACGTCTAGCCCTTATTACGGCAGTCCGCACAACCATCGCAAATGCCTTACGTCTGATTGGTGTAAGTGCACCTGAAAAAATGTAATTCTAATAACCAAAGCCATTTCACTCGAAAGATGTGGAATGGCTTTTTTTGCCCCCGGCACCGCATGCAAATTTAACGAAATGCAGATAAGTGAATGCGAAATCTAGATAAACGAATTCGAATTCGAGATAAAGCCTTATGAAATGCAGATAACGCAACTTGAATTCCAAATATCCACCCGCGAAATGGAGAAATCTTCAATTTCACGCAATCCGAGTCACCCACAAAAACCTTCTCGACACCCATCAGAAATCCTGTATAATGAAAAATGAATTACATAGCCCCAACACGAAGGTGCTCTGCTTCAATCGCAGAGTTAAAAGGGAAGTCGGTTCAAATCCGACGCGGTCCCGCCACTGTATGTGAGAGGAAGCGCATCAAGTCACTGAAGCAAACTTAGCTTTGGGAAGACGCGCCAACCACTGATCACAAGCCAGGAGACCTGCCTACGTGCGCAACACCCGCAACCCTACGAGGATAGGAATGGTGTGAATCAGCTCGTGCTCATTTTAGCAAAAGCCTAAATTCAACCAACCATCTTCCGACAAAAAGCGGAGGATTTTTTTGTGTCCAAAAACATAAACATAAACATAAACATCAAGGAGGAAATCAACAATGAAAAAGATTTGGCAATTATGGCTCGCAACTGCGCTTGCAGCGATATTATTAACAGCATGTGGGCAGGAAGAAGCAAAACCTGCAGACAGCAAAACAACTGAAACAGAAGTTGGACAAGAGGCTTCCCAATTTCCTCTAACAATTAAGGATGTCACTGATAATGAAATTACATTGGAAGAAGCACCAAAAGCAATCGTTTCAATGATTCCAAGCAATACAGAAATTTTGTATGCTCTTGGCTTAGAAGAAGAAGTAGTTGGAGTTTCGGATTACGATAACTACCCAGAAGAAGTTGCTTCTAAAGAAAAAATTGGTGGACAAGAATTTAATGTAGAAAAAATTATTTCTTTAAATCCAGATTTAGTACTTGCACATGAATCAGGTCTCGGAGTAGGTGACGCTGGAATTAAACAATTGCGTGATGCAGGGTTAAACGTGTATGTTGTGAAATCTGCAGTAAGTTTTGATGAAGTGTATGACACGATGGCTACTATTGGCCAAGCGACAGGTAAGATTAAAGAAGCTGAAGAAATGGTACAAACAATGAAGGATGAAGTAGCAACGATTCAAGAAAAGGCTTCAAACATTGAAACGAAGAAAAAAGTATTTGCGGAAATATCTCCAGCTCCAGAAATTTATACAGCAGGTAATAACACGTTTATGAACGAAATGATCGAAATATTGAACGCGGAAAATATTGCATCAGATCTAGAAGGTTGGATCATGATGGACCCTGAAGAAATTGTAAAGCGTAATCCGGATGTAATATTAACAACTTACGGAAATTATGTACCAGATGCAGCGGAGCAAGTTTTGACTCGTGAAGGCTTTGGTACAGTTACAGCTGTGAAAAACAAGGCTGTAATAGATGTGGATGCTGATACGACAAGTCGTCAAGGTCCTCGTTTAACAGAAGGCTTATTAGAATTGGCAAAAGCAATTCATCCTGAGGTCTTCAGTGAATAAAACCTGGTTTGCCTATGTAGCTTCTGTATTCGTACTGATTGCTGCTGTGCTGGTTGGGGTAACGGCTGGATCGGTTTCGATTCCTATGCAAGTCTTGTGGAATCCTGACATGGATGAAGCTGCATCAAACATACTTTGGAATATTCGCATACCTCGTGTTGTGCTAGCTGGTTTAGTTGGTGCATCACTTGCTATAGCGGGAGCAGCTTTCCAAGGATTGTTGAAAAATCCATTAGCGGATCCATATACGTTAGGAGTGTCGTCCGGTGCCTCAGTTGGCGCCGTGGTGACACTCTTTTTCGGAATTTCTGTACCCTTTCTAGGCTTGTTCACATTGCCAGTCTTCAGTATGCTCGGCGCTTTTTTAACGATGGTTGCTGTTATGAGTTTTGCCAAGCTCA
This sequence comes from Paenisporosarcina sp. P4_B8, assembly GCF_056402175.1. Classification (NCBI taxonomy): domain Bacteria; kingdom Bacillati; phylum Bacillota; class Bacilli; order Caryophanales; family Caryophanaceae; genus Paenisporosarcina; species Paenisporosarcina sp. P4_B8. The sequence goes on from NZ_JBFUHX010000001.1 coordinate 266,409, forward strand.
TAGACCGCGCGATGAAGATGGAAACGATCATTCTCACAGGAATAATATTTAGTGCATTTTTGGGATCTGTCATCTCTCTTATGATTTCACTTTCAGGTGAAGAGCTCCGTCAAATTATTGGCTGGTTGCTTGGTAGTGTGTCAATGCGAGGTTGGCCCTATGTCACAATGGCATTACCGTTTATGACGATCGGTTTTTTACTATTATGGCTAAATCGACGCGAGCTTAATGCATTAGTTTTTGGCGAGGAACGTGCCATGCATTTAGGTGTAAATGTGAAACGACGTAAAATGATGATTTTAACAGGAGGTTCGATTTTAACTGGTGCTGCGGTATCGGTTTCTGGAACCATTGGCTTTGTTGGTCTCGTCGTTCCACATATGACACGTATGTTGTGGGGATCGGATCATCGTCATGTATTACCCTTATCATTTATAAATGGTGCTTCATTACTCATTATTTGTGACTTAGTGTCACGAACCATAATTTCACCGTCTGAGCTACCAATAGGCGTAATTACAGCCTTTATTGGTGCACCAGTGTTTGCGTTTATTTTTTGGAAACAACGAAGAAAGGTGGGTGCGTAATCATGCTAAAAGTCGAAGGATTAACAGGTGGTTATCACGACTCACCGGTTGTAAAAGACGTTTCTTTTCATGTTGTTAAAGGGGAAGTTCTTGGGATATTAGGTCCAAATGGGAGTGGAAAGTCGACCCTACTGAAAATCATTAGTGGTGTACTTCCTTTGACAGCAGGTACGGTCAAATTAGGTAGCAAACCAATCGAAACATATACTACAAAAGAACTCGCTAAGCATATGGCTGTGTTACCTCAATTACACGCACATGCTTTTTCATATACAGCGCGAGACACGATTTCTCTTGGGAGATATCCTCATCAAAGTGGATTCTTTTCATCTTGGTCTGAGAAAGATGAGCAAGCAATTCAAGATGCAATGCAGCTAACCGACGTGAAAATGTATGAGCATGTCTATCTCGATCAGCTTTCTGGAGGAGAACAACAACGTGTTTTTGTGGCGCAAGCACTTGCACAGCAAGCAAAAGTGTTATTACTGGATGAGCCAACAAACCATTTAGACATTGCACATCAACAACAATTGTTGGACACGATTAGAATGCAAGCCACTAAGAATGGATTAACAATTATCTCAGTATTTCATGACATAAATTTAGCTTCCTTGTATTGCGACCGGTTGTTATTAATGGAAGATGGAGAAGTGAAAATAATTGGTGAACCGCATGCGGTACTAAAACAAAAACAGCTAGAAAGTGTCTACAAAGCTCGGGTAAGAAGCCACCCACATCCAGAACAACCGAAACCACAAATTACATTATTGCCAAATTTGAGTGAATTGCAGGAAGAGCACATCATTAAGAAAGACCATTTTTCAGTGTCAAATGAGTATGTGGTCATGCAAGCAAACTTCCCATTAAAAACAGTATCATCAGCAGTTGTAAATCCAGGGTTTGGTTGGTACCGTACGTTTGTTAATCGTCATGTGAAAGCTGATTATGAATGTGATGATAGCACAAACGAGATGTTTGATTATCTGCAAGCACAAGGATTTCCGACAACAGATACAGTGGGAATGATGACGGCTGTTCAAACGAAACATGTGGTCATTGAAGAGTATGATGGAACTTTCGGATCCATTATCATTGCCGTTACAGCGGGCGTAGGAAATGCAGTGGATGTGTCAAAAGCATTTGAACGCGAAGATGAACTTTATGTTGGCACGATTAATACCTGGATAATTGTGAATGGGAAATTATCTGACGAAGCATTCATTCAAGCCATGATTACAGCGACAGAAGCAAAAACAAAAGCTCTTCAAAACGAAGATGTAAGAGACTCTATAACAAATACACTTGCAACTGGAACATCCACGGACAGTTTACTTATAGCGGCTACTCAAAAAGGGGAACTTTTACCGTATGCTGGACCTATTACAGAGCTAGGGAAATGCATTGGGCGAGGCGTTTTTGAGTGTACTACACTAGCTATCAAACGTTATAAAGTAGCGAAAGGAATGTAAGTATGTCTGCTCATATCATCGCGCTTACTTTTGGCTTACTCCTTGATCGAATAATAGGCGATCCACCCAATTGGACACACCCGGTTCGATGGATTGGTAGATTAATAACAAAATTAACTACTTTGTTGAATAAAGGCCGTCATCGTAAAATCAAAGGTATAATCCTTTTGATATCGGTTGTTGCGGTTACATTCGCTAGCGTATTTGCCTTGGTGTTCACAGCATACGAGATTCACTTTGTTTTTGGAATCGTTGTTGAAAGTATATTGTGTGCAATAGGGTTTGCCCAAAAAAGCTTGAAAGACGCAGCGATGTCCGTTTATCAACCACTAGTTAATGGTGACTTGAAAGAAGCTAGAATGAAACTATCATGGATTGTCGGTCGCGATACTGAAAAGTTATCCGAGTCAGAAATTACACGAGCTGTGGTAGAAACTGTCTCGGAAAATACGAGTGACGGGATAACAGCTCCACTTTTCTTTGCATTTCTTTTCGGGGCACCTGGGCTTTGGTTATATAAAGCAGTAAATACCTTAGATTCGATGGTGGGTCACGAAAATGAGAAGTTTCAAGACTTTGGTTATGCTTCTGCCAAAATGGATGATGTGTTGAACTATATTCCGAGCAGAGTCACAGGCTATATCATCCTTACATGGACAAAAAATTTCAGTAAACAAACCCTTCGCACACGATTAGCTAATTGGTGGAAAGATGCCAAAAAGCATCCAAGCCCAAATAGTGGGTACTTGGAAGCTGCGACTGCCTATCAACTTGGCGTGCAACTGGGGGGGCTTAATATGTATAAAGGAATTCCTTCTAACCGTCCACGTATGGGAATTTCAGAAAACCCGCTTCGAGTAATTCATATTTTATATACAATCCGTCAAATGCATGTCGCTATATTTCTGTTTTGGGTAATGATGATGGTTATCGGGGGTGTTTTAAGTGGCATTACCTAACCATGGTGCAAATCCACATCATCTATATAAAAGTTTGGGAATTAATCCTCCCGAACGAATGATAGACTTTAGTGAAAACGTCAATCCTTTCGGTCCCCCTACCTCAATACAAACTGACTGGTACAAATTCCAACCGTTTATGATGGGGTATCCAGATCCACTTGGTGAACCTTTTCGAACAGCAATCGCTGAGTATCACAACATCTCGCCTTACTCCATTTTCGTTGCAAATGGAGCCGCGGAGATATTTTCATTGCTTGCACAAAGGTACAGAGGCAAGCTAGCAATAATCGTTCACCCAACTTTCTCTGAATATGAAACGACTTTAAGAGCACGCGATGTGGAAATTGTCAACTTGCACATGACTAATATCGTTACGGGTGAATACCCGATTGATGAAATGAAAATGCATATGCATCAAGCCGATGTCCTTTACTTATGTACGCCGAATAACCCAACTGGCACATTGCCAAAACGCAAAGTGTTAGTGGATTTAGTAGAATACGCGAAAAAAGTAAATTGTGACATCGTGTTGGACGAAGCCTTCATTGATTTCATTTCAGAACAATCATCATTAATTTCTGACATGAATTTTAGTCATTTGATTATTGTTCGCTCAATGACAAAAATGTACGCAATGCCTGGTCTAAGGCTAGGATACATGGCAACAGCTCCTTCCATAGTCAAAGAAATTCAACAACTGGCACCACATTGGAATGTGAATAGGATAGCAACTGAAATTGGTTCTCTCGTATTAAAAGATGAAGAGTTCCGGCAGAAATCAATTCTCCATAGCAAAAACATGCTGCTCGACATGAGTGCTTTTCTAAAAGCAAAAGGTTGCGAAGTAACACAATCACAAGCCAACTTTTTATTGTTTAAGTTACAACAACCAGACAGTGAATTTTTCCAATACTTTTTAAGACAAGGGTTGGTTTTAAGACATACCGAGAATTTTCAAGGACTTGACGGGCATTGGTACAGAATTGGTATGAAGACCGTAGAAGATATGGAAATCCTTAAAAAGGAGTTAACAGTATGGTTCGAGGCACGCTAACATTTATCTCTGGCGGTGTACGAAGTGGAAAAACGGGTTTTGCTGAAGAATGGCTAATGAATCGCTCGTGTTCGCGACTAATCTATCTCGCGACTGGCGTTGCCAACGACAGTGAAATGGAACAGCGCATCAAACGCCATCAACAGGATCGGAAAGACTATAAAAACAACTGGCTGACAATTGAAAAACCTCGTCAAATAGAAGAAATTCTGCCATCCATCCGACCTGGTGACGGGGTTCTGATTGACTGCATCACTACGTGGTTAGCCAATGAATTGTACGAAGGATGGGCAATGGATGACCCTTGTTTTAAACGTGAAAACTGTATGCATGAAAAAGAGAGACGTTTCCATGAAACGATTAATTCATTGCTAAAAAACGGGACAACCGTAGTCGTCATTTCCAATGAAGTATTAGATGAGCCTATGTCGAAAATTCCAGATGTAGTAATGTATCAGCAATGGCTGGGAATGCTCCACCAGTGGCTCGTCAAAGAGAGTGATTATGCATATGAACTTACATATGGACTAGCAAAGAAGTGGAAGTAAGGGGGAATACATATGAACGGTATTATGATACAAGGGACAGCTTCTAACGTCGGAAAGAGCATGATCTGTACAGCACTTTGCCGGTTATTTGCAAATGAGGGTTTTCATGTAGCACCATTTAAATCTCAAAATATGTCGACCTTTTCTACAAAAATAGGTAATGGATTAGAAATCAGTACCGCTCAATTTGCACAGGCAGAAGCGGCAAAAGTTCAACCTCTTCCACAAATGAACCCTATTTTATTAAAGCCCTCTGGACATATGTCTTCTGAAGTATGGTTGTTAGGTGGAAAAGTGGAGGAAATGTCCGGGGTAGCTTATCGTGAATCTTTTTATGATCATGGTTTGACAGTTATCAAACAATCGCTTTCGTTTGTGAGTGAGAACTATGATGTAGTTGTGTTAGAAGGAGCGGGAAGTCCAGTAGAAGTAAACTTAACTGACCGAGAACTTGTCAATATGAAAATCGCTGATTTAGCAGATGTGCCAGTATTGCTTGTTGCTGATATTGAACGTGGTGGAGTTTTTGCAACAATCGTTGGAACTCTGGAATTATTGTCTTCAAATCATCGGAATAGAGTAAAGGGGATCATTATTAATAAGTTTCGTGGAGATAAGGAATTGTTTCAGGAGGGGGTAACATTTATTGAGTCCTACACAAAAATTCCAGTTCTCGGCGTTATTCCATTTATGGATAACCACGAAATTGAAGAGGAAGATTCTTATATTACTCAACATGATTCAATTGCAAACAAGTCTGGTGAAGATAAATATGATGAATGGGCTCTTCATGTTGCATCCCATTTAGATTGGGAAAAAATAAAGAATTTGGTGAAGCTCCCATGATCCACGGGGTATTGCTTGCTCTACAATTTTTTACCATTATCCCAATTAATAAAGAGCTGAATATGAATCGGAACTCAATAACGATGATGTTTGCCACTCTCCCCTGGATAGGGGGAGCATTCGGACTGATCACTTCAATTGTTTGGTTGTATTTTGATGTAAGTCCTCTTTTTTTAGCATTTACCATCGTGTTAATCGGTATTGTGCTTTCAGGTGGACTGCATCTGGATGGATTTGCTGATACGAGTGATGCCTTTTTTTCTTATCGTAACCAAGATAAACGCCATGAAATATTAGACGATCCACGGATAGGTGCTTTTGGCACTATGGCTTTACTATTTCTTATTGTGGGAAAAATCGTATTGCTTGCAGAAATAATTACGCAAAACGGGATGAAGTGGGAGTGGTTAGTGGTTATCCCGTTTTTAGCGAGAGCAACAATGGTTTGCTACTTTCTAATTACACCTGAAGCAAAGGATAAAGGATTGGCAGCTTTCTTTAAAAAACGTTTTCACAGTCAAGCGTTACTCATAGCCATCTGGATCTCGATTGCTATAGCTGTTGGATTTATCGTTATTGTTGGAGGAGATGTGTTAGTTGCCATCACCACTTTAGTTGCACTATTCATTTGTGCACATGCATATAAACTTTGGACGAAAAAACATTTCGGAGGAGTCACGGGAGATGTCTCAGGTGCTTTCGTTGAAGGGATGGAAGTGATATTATGGCTGTTGATTTTCGTCTTACTTTAATACGGCATCTGCCTACCTTAGCGAATGTTGAAAGACGTTACATCGGTTGGAGTGACGAATCAATTAACCAGTTGTCATATGTAGATATTCAAGGGATTTTGTCCCCGGAGATTATTTACGGAAGTGACCTAAAACGGTGCCATCAAACGGCTTCCATTTTTTATCCTAAATCATCCTACCAAAGTTCACCAGATTTTCGTGAGATGTCCTTTGGTGACTGGGAGCTAAAGACTTATGAGGACTTAAAGGAAGATGCCAACTATCAAAAGTGGGTGTCTAATCCAGATGAGATATCCCCTCCAAACGGTGAGTTTTTACACCAGATGGCTACACGCGTTCTAATTGGTCTAAAAAGTATTCCTTGCAATCATCCAGTTGTAGTAACACATGGTGGACCTATTCGTTTTGTGCTCCATAAGTTTGCACCTGATGTGCGTGATTTTTGGTCAAGGGATGTCAAACACGGGGACAAATGGACATTACACTGGGACAGTCGTAAAAGCTTTGAGGAGGAAAGAAGATGCAAGTCTATATCGGTGGAGCGTATAACGGCAAGCGAGCGTATGTCAGACAACTCGTAGTTGAACAAGAAGTGCAATGGATTGAATGTGCAGATAATAAGGACTTGCCAAAAGCGAATGCTCAGACAGTCGTTCTTGCTGGGGTGGAAGCTTTTGTTGAGCATCATATAAACAATCCAGAAGAACGGGTAATTCAAGATTTCATGAAAACATTAAATACATATCGCGCACAAAGTGATGTCATAGTGATTGTGACAGAAAACGGACGTGGAATAGTACCAATCGAAGCCGAAACACGTGAACTTCGAGATCGATGTGGCAGGTTATGCCAACAGATTTTCAAGGAAGCAACAAACGTTACACGTATTTGGTATGGCTTAACAGAATCATTAAAATAGCTCTTTAAATCACTTCAAGGGGGACAATCAAGTTGAGAATATATACTCGAACTGGAGACAAAGGACAAACAAGTTTAATAGGGGCACGCGCAGATAAAGATGATCCACGAGTTGAAACTTATGGAACAATTGATGAAGTGAATTCGTTTATTGGCAAAGCAATGACAGAACTAGATCCAACCATTTTCAAGGACTTGCTTACAGACTTAGAAGCAATTCAAAATGAATTATTCGATTGTGGCGGAGATTTAGCAAACGTCAAGCCAAATCGAACATATAAAATGACACAAGAGCCAGTAGAAGTATTAGAGAAACGAATTGATGAACTAATGGAAGAACCGCCAATGCTCGAACGATTTATTTTACCAGGAGGATCTCCAGCTGCCGCAACTCTGCATATCGCGAGAACTGTAACACGTCGTGCTGAAAGACAAATGGTGACATTGATGAAAGTAGAAGAAGACATACCTAATGTAGTGCAACGTTATTTGAATCGCTTGTCAGACTATTTATTTGCTGCTTCACGAGTAGCCAACTCTCGGGTCAACGTACCAGACAACGAATACGTGCGTTCTGCAAAAGTTTTTAGAAATGGTGGACGAGCGAAAAAAGTGGAGGAATAATCGATGAATGTTCGTTTAATAACAGTAACCGCTATGGTTGCAACTTTATGTGCGATTGGTGCGCTCGTCAAATTACCTGTGGGAATCGGTTCGGCAGCTTTAGACGCAGTGCCTGCTTTAGTTTCCATTGCAATTTTACCACCTGTATTTTCAGGAATAGCTGCTTCGGTCGGTCATTTAGTGTCTGCTTTATCAATAGGAATGCCATTAGGACCATTTCATGCATTAATTGCAGTAGAAATGTTTGGGATACTGTGGATTTTTGCAGTTCTTCATCAAAAAGGATGGGTTAGATGGAAATGGCTTTTTTTCATTTTAGCTAATAGCGTAATTGCTCCGCTACCATTTTACTTTTTGATTAGTCCTGCTTTTTTCTATGGAGCTGTGCCATCATTATTACTTGCTTCATGTTTAAATGCAGTCATTGCATTTTTATTAGAACCAGTAATGAAGCGACTATACCAGAGAGTCGTTGTTAAATGAGAAATGCGCTGAAATTGGCTAACGGATTTGTCGTTACAACTGATAACTCTGGAGGTATAGGTGAAAAACAAGCCGATCTTGTATTTGCACCAAATGATGTCGTCAGTTATTTTGCAGCTCGTGTAGCATTACTCGAACAGTGGGCTGCAAATGCCCAAGTGGAATCTGTAATTATCCACAACTTTTCAGGTGAAGCTGCATGGCAAGGTTATGTTCAAGGTGTTAATCGAATCCTGAAAGACTTAGATTTAGAGCGTATTTTAGTAACAGGCAGTAGTGAAACCAATATGGACCTTTTACAATCCGCTATGTCAGTTACAATGATTGGTCATTGCAGAGAAGTTTTTAAGAGTGATGTTACTTGGTTTATTTATGGCCAACCCTTTGTGGGTAATGAAGTACTTGAGAATTCTAAAGTCATAGCTGACTTGAAAAAAGTGAAGTTAGCAATAGATGATGGTTTTGTGACGTCTATCTGGCCAGTCGGATCAAAAGGGATTCAGGAAGAGGTCAGGATTCTGTTTGCCAATGATAAACTATTTGTTCATTCGGATGTTGATGTCAAAAAGTCAGCCGGACCTTGTACTGTCGTTTTAGTTGGTGTCAAAAAAGAATCAATCGAGCGAGCATCAATTCATTTTGGTAATGAATTGAGAGAATTAACGATAAAGCATTAATCCTTCAGACACAGCTGAAGGATTTTTTTCTTTCCAGTTTTTCGCAAGAGAAAGCTAAGAAATAGCTACTTTGTATGTTCTGCTAATGAATGGTGACACCTCATTTTTAGATTTGGAGGATATTCATTTCACTGAAAACTTCTAATATTTCCTATTGACTGAATGCTCATTCAGTTTTAAACTGTAACTTAACATCGACAATAATCCATCAATCTACTAAACTATGTCATTAGAAAGATTAACTATTGTTTAACAAAGGGAAGGGGAGAGAGCGATGAACCCGTTATTAATTGCAAACTGGTTTTTATTCTTAGTTGTAACCGCTTACGCAGTTGGTCTTTTTACTTATTTGCTGAAGACACGCTATGAATACATCAAACTCGGCAAGAAAGAGGAGTTTGAAGATAACTTCAAAGAGCGTATGCGAAAAATCATGGTCAATGTATTTGGTCAAAAGAAATTATTGAAGGATAAGAAAAGCGGAATCATCCATGTGATGTTCTTCTACGGATTTCTTCTTGTACAATTTGGGGCAATCGATTTCATCTGGAAAGGCTTGAAGCCTGGGTCACATTTACCTTTAGGGCCATTGTATCCTGCATTCACATTCTTCCAGGAAATCGTCACACTGATGATTCTTGTTGCGGTCGTGTGGGCATTCTACCGTCGCTACATAGAAAAATTGGTGCGTTTGAAACGTGGATGGAAATCAGGACTAGTTCTTATATTCATCGGCGGTTTGATGGTTTCCGTATTAGTCGGAAACGGCATGGGTATGATCTGGCATGATCACGCAGCGACATGGGCGGAGCCAGTTGCATCTTCTATCGCAACTATTTTTGGATTCCTGCCTGAAACAGCTGCCATTACGATTTTCTATATCATGTGGTGGGTTCACTTGCTATTCCTGCTTACATTCTTAGTGTACGTGCCTCAATCGAAGCATTTCCACTTGATTACAGGACCTGCAAATACGTACTTCAACCGTACGGATAACGTCGGAAAACTTCGTCCAATTAATTTTGAAGAAGCTGAAGATGAAGAATCGGAAGAGGAAGCGTCATTCGGTGTTGGTAAAATTCAAGACTTATCACAAAAGCAGTTGATCGACTTATATGCTTGTGTAGAATGTGGACGTTGTACGAATATGTGTCCAGCTACAGGAACAGGCAAAATGCTTTCACCGATGGACTTAATTACAAAACTACGTAACCATTTAACAAATACAGGTGCTGTATTGACGCAACAAAAACCATGGGTTCCTGCAATGGCCTTCGCCAATACGCAAGGAAATCAATTGGCAGTGGCAGCTCGTGTGGATGGAGCAGTCATCGAAGATATTTATAACCCGGCATTGATCGGGGACGTTATTACAGAAGAAGAGCTTTGGGCGTGTACTACTTGTCGTAACTGTGAAGACCAATGTCCAGTTATGATCGAACACGTATCGCACATCATTGACCTTCGCCGTTACTTAGTCATGACAGAAGGCCGTATGGACGGAGATGCTCAACGTGCGATGACAAACATCGAACGCCAAGGAAATCCATGGGGGCTTAACCGTAAAGAAAAAGAAAACTGGCGTGAAGCACGTCCAGACGTGCACATTCCAACAGTGAAAGAAGTTTCTAAAGCTGGCGAAGAATTTGAATACTTGTTCTGGGTGGGCTCGATGGGTTCATTTGACAACCGTTCACAAAAAATCGCCTTGGCCTTCGCTCGTTTAATGAACGAAGCAGGCGTGAAATTCGCTATTCTAGGAAACAAAGAAAAGAACTCTGGCGATACACCACGTCGTTTAGGAAATGAATTCTTATTCCAGGAACTTGCTGGATCAAATATTTCCGAGTTCGAAAAAGCAGGCGTAACGAAGATTGTCACAATCGATCCGCATGCATACAATATCTTTAAAAACGAATACCCAGACTTCGGATGGAATGGAGAAGTCCTTCACCATACTGAAATGTTGTTTGATTTAGTACAACAAGGACGCTTGAAACCTCAACATGCTATCAATGAAACGATCACGTTCCACGATTCATGTTACTTAGGCCGCTACAATGATGTCTACGATCCACCACGTGAAATCTTGCGTGCAATACCAGGCGTGAAGCTTGTGGAAATGGAACGTAATCGCGAAACAGGTATGTGCTGTGGAGCAGGAGGCGGCATGATGTGGATGGAAGAACATGTTGGTAATCGTGTAAACGTTGCACGAACAGAGCAAGCAATTGCCGTCAACCCAACCATGATTTCATCCGGATGTCCTTACTGCTTAACAATGCTATCCGATGGAACGAAAGCTAAAGAAGTAGAAGAAACAGTAGGCACATACGACATCGCCGAATTACTAGAACGTTCTGTACTTGGAGACTACATGCCTCCAGTAGAAGTGGAAGAAGAAGAACCAATCCTTCAATAGATTGATAAATTAGTAAATATTCGATACAATAAAATCAAAGAGGGAGTCGTAGCACTCCCTTTTTGTTTGAAGTAAAGTCGAGCGAGCGTTCAGTCAATAAAAAACTCGAAGAGTTTTTTATTTGCGACGATATCCAGAAAAAGCCGAATGGACAGAAACTCATCACGAATGGACGAAACCAAAAATAACCAACAGATCCACACAATAAATTATCGCAATTCTTTAAAAAAACAAAACTGTAAGCGTATACATTCAAAGGAGGCAACAATCATGACAAAAACAGTTATTTTAGATGGCGCACGTACAGCATTCGGGAAAATGGGAGGCGCACTCGCTTCACTTACTGCAAGCGATTTAGGTGGAGTAGCCATCAAAGAAGCATTGAACCGTGCAGGCGTTGCACCAGAATCAGTGGATGAAGTCATCATGGGTACGGTTTTGCAAGCTGGGCAAGGGCAAATTCCTTCTCGTCAGGCAGCTACAAAAGCAGGCCTTCCTTGGAGCGTTAAAACAGAAACAATCAACAAAGTGTGTGCATCAGGTATGCGCGCAGTAACGTTAGCAGATCAATTAATCCGTTTAGGTGAAGAAGAAACAATCGTTGCAGGCGGCATGGAATCCATGTCAAACGCTCCGTATTATTTGCCTAAAGGTCGATTTGGGTTACGCATGGGCGATGCACAAATGGTAGACGGCATGATATATGACGGACTTTCATGTTCATTCAACCCGAAGCGTGTACACATGGGCACCTACGGCAATACAACAGCTGAGCAATTCGAGTTGTCTCGCGAAGCGCAAGATGCATGGTCATTCCGCAGTCATGATTTAGCGTTGAAAGCAATCGACAACGGAACATTCGCTGAAGAAATTACGCCAGTGGAAGTTCCACAACGTAAAGGTGACACGTTGAAAATTGAACAAGACGAAGCACCCCGTCGTGATACATCAGTCGACTCTTTATCAAAATTAAAACCGGTATTTGGCAAAGAGGGTAGCATCACAGCAGGTAACGCACCTGGCGTAAATGATGGAGCTGCGGCACTTGTGTTGATGAGCGAAGATAAAGCGAAGGCGGAAGGCAAGACACCTCTTGCTTACGTCATAGGTCACGCGGAAGTTGCAATTGAGCCAGAAAACTTCCCACAAACACCGGGTCTTGTTATCAATGCAATCTTAGAAAAAACAGGCAAATCAATAGAAGACATAGACTTGTTCGAAATCAACGAAGCATTTGCAGCAGTAGCTTTGGCATCTTCACAAATCGCGAACCTGGATGAAACGAAAGTCAATGTAAATGGTGGAGCAGTAGCACTTGGACACCCAATCGGAGCGAGTGGAGCTCGTATTATCTTAACTTTGGCTTACGAGTTGAAACGCCGCGGTGGCGGAATCGGAATCGCAGCTATTTGTTCTGGTGGCGGTCAAGGCGATGCCATCATGATTGAAGTTCCTAAAGCTTAATTTAAACAGTGTGAACGTATAGAGGAGGACAACAAGATGACAATTCAAAAAGTACTCGTAATCGGAGCAGGTCAAATGGGGTCAGGAATTGCACAAGTGTGTGCACAAGCTGGCTTCGACGTAAAACTGAATGACATGAAAGAAGAATTTTTCCAACGCGGTCTTATGACAATCACGAAGAACTTATCACGTAATGTTGAAAAAGGACGCATGACAGAAGGTGAGAAGGAGCAAGTACTTTCTCGTATCACAAAGTCACTAGACTTAAATGATGCATCGGACGTTGATTTAGTGATTGAAGCGGCGGTCGAAAACATGGAAATCAAACAAAAGATTTTCAAACAACTTGATGAAATTACACCGAAGCATGCAATTTTGGCTTCAAATACATCATCCCTACCAATCACGGAAATCGCTGCAGCGACAAACCGTCCGGCACAAGTAATCGGTATGCACTTCATGAATCCGGTACCAGTTATGAAACTGGTTGAAATCATTCGTGGACTTGCAACTACGGACGAAGTTTACACAAGCATTGAGGAAATGACGAAAAAACTCAATAAAGTGCCTGTTGAAGTAAACGACTTCCCAGGATTCGTTTCTAACCGCATTCTTATGCCAATGATCAACGAAGCGATTTATACATTGTACGAAGGTGTGGCTACGAAAGAAGCCATTGACGATGTCATGAAACTTGGAATGAATCATCCAATGGGACCTCTGCAATTAGCTGATTTCATTGGTCTTGATACTTGTTTGTACATTATGGAAATCCTGCATGACGGCTTCGGCGACAGTAAATATCGTCCGTGTCCATTGCTTCGAAAATATGTAAAAGCTGGCTGGTTAGGTAAGAAAACAGGTCGCGGTTTTTACGAGTACGAATAGGGGGTTTCATCAATGGAATTGAAATTTACAGAAGAACAATTAATGATGCGCAATATGGTACGTGACTTTGCAAAAACGGAAATCCAACCATTCATTGAAAGAATGGAACAAGGTGAATTTCCACGTGAAGTTTTAAATAAAATGGCGGAGTTAGGCTTGATGGGAATCACCATTCCAGAACAGTACGGTGGATCTGAAATGGACTTTACAAGCTACATAATTGCGATTCATGAATTATCAAAAGTGAGTGCTGTAATTGGCGTTATCTTATCAGTTCATACATCTGTTGGGACGAATCCGATTTTGTATTTCGGTAACGAAGAGCAAAAACAAAAGTATATTCCGAAATTAGCGGCTGGAGAATATTTAGGAGCATTTTGCTTAACTGAACCATCAGCAGGATCAGACGTAGGCTCTATGAAAACAAAAGCAGTTAAAGATGGGGAACATTATAAAATTAACGGTTCAAAAGTTTTCATCACAAACGGTGGAGAAGCTGACGTTTATATTGTGTTTGCTTCAACGGATGCGACGCAAGGTTCAAGAGGGATATCTGCTTTCATCGTCGATAAAGACACACCGGGCTTGATTATCGGTAAAGATGAACACAAAATGGGCTTGCACGGCTCACGTACAGTTCAGCTAACATTTGAAGATATGAGAGTTCCGGTTGAAAACTTATTAGGTCAAGAAGGCGAAGGCTTTAAAATTGCCTTGGCAAACTTGGATGTCGGTCGAATCGGTATCGCAGCACAGGCATTAGGGATTGCGGAAGCAGCATATGAGGCTGCAGTTGGATATGCAAAAGAGCGCGTTCAATTTGGTAAACCGATAGCAGCACAACAAGGCGTTGGATTTAAATTAGCTGATATGGCAACAGCTGTTGAAGCTTCAAAACTACTTGTCTATCGCGCAGCAGATTTACGTTCACGCGGCATAAATTGTGGAAAAGAAGCGTCAATGGCAAAACTATTCGCTTCTAAAACCGCAGTGGAAACATCCATCGAAGCAGTTCAAGTATTTGGTGGTTATGGCTACACAGAAGACTATCCAGTAGAACGCTATTTCCGTGACGCAAAAGTAACCGAAATTTACGAAGGCACATCTGAAATCCAGCGACTAGTAATCGGGAAGCACTTACTGAAATAAAGACTACTAAAATATTGGCGATTATTTTGTTGATAGTAAAGGAATCTACGACAAGCTTGTGCTCCTGCGGTTACTAGTCGGAAAGGGAGCAGATTCCCTCGTTTTGATAAAAAATCAACTTATAGTTAACAAATCTTATATATTAATTTCACGAAAAGGGGAATAGAAAATGAACTTCAAACTAACAGAAGAACATGAAATGATTCGTAAAATGGTGCGTGACTTCGCGACGAAAGAAGTAGCACCAACTGCTGCAGAGCGTGATGAAGAAGAACGCTTTGACCGTGAGATTTTCGACAAAATGGCTGAGCTTGGATTAACAGGGATTCCTTGGCCTGAAGAGTACGGCGGAATCGGTTCGGATTACCTTGCTTACTGTATCGCTGTTGAAGAACTTTCACGAGTTTGTGCATCAACGGGTGTAACGCTTTCAGCTCATACATCTTTAGCTGGATGGCCGATTTTCAAATACGGTAACGAAGAACAAAAACAAAAATACCTTCGTCCAATGGCTGAAGGAACAAAAATTGGCGGCTACGGTTTAACAGAAGCTGGTTCAGGTTCTGATGCTGGCGGCATGAAAACAACCGCTAAACTCGATGGCGATCACTATGTGTTGAATGGTTCGAAAATCTTCATCACAAACGGTGGAATTGCTGACATTTATGTAGTATTTGCTGTGACGGATCCAACTTCAAAACATAAAGGTACAAGTGCATTCATCGTTGAAGCTGATTTCGAAGGCTTCTCAGTTGGGAAGAAAGAAAAGAAACTCGGCATCCGTTCATCACCAACAACGGAAATCATTTTCGACAACTGCCGCATCCCGAAAGAAAACTTGCTAGGTGAAGAAGGCGAAGGATTCATCATCGCAATGAAGACGCTTGATGGCGGACGTAACGGAATTGCAGCACAAGCTGTAGGTATCGCTCAAGGTGCACTCGACGCTTCAGTAGAATATGCGAAAGAACGCGTTCAATTCGGTAAACCAATCGCAGCGAACCAAGGGGTATCTTTCAAATTGGCTGACATGGCAACATCAATCGAAGCTTCACGTTTATTGACGTACCAAGCAGCTTGGTTGGAATCAAACGGTCATTCGTATGGGAAAGAATCAGCGATGGCGAAATTAATGGCAGGGGATACAGCGATGAAAGTAACAGTGGAAGCTGTTCAAGTATTCGGTGGCTACGGATATACGAAAGACTATCCAGTGGAACGTTACATGCGCGACGCGAAAATCACACAAATCTACGAGGGAACTCAAGAAATTCAACGTCTTGTTATTTCTCGTATGTTGACGAAGTAAGTCGTGACGCAAATGAAGCCCAAGCGCGAAGTCCAGTCGTCCGTGAAAGATGAAAGCCTAATTTCTAAACGCCGGAATCAAATGATTCATGGAGCTGTCGCGCTCTTTAAACAAAAGGGCTTTCATCGCACCACGACTCGTGAAATCGCAAAAGAAGCAGGATTCAGCATCGGCACACTTTATGAATACATCCGTACGAAAGAAGACGTGTTGTATTTAGTGTGTGATAGCATTTACGAAAAAGTGCAGGAACGTCTTACAGCTTTTCCAACGCAAGCCGGTACACTGGATGGCTTGAAAACAGCCATCCGTCACTATTACTTGCTTATTGATGAAATGCAGGATGAATTCATGGTTATGTACCAGGAATCAAAATCTCTGCCAAAAGATGCACTGCAATATGTATTGAAAAAAGAACTCGAGATGGTGGCCATCTTTGAAGACATCCTTCACGCTTGCCGCAAATCAGGGGAACTTCAACTGTCTCAAGATGCCGTGAAATTGGCAGCGCACCATATCGTGGTTCAAGGTCAGATGTGGTCTTTCAGACGTTGGGCTCACCGTGATCTTACCATCGAACAGTTCATTGATCAGCAAACAACATTTTTCTTACAAGGGATACAAGGGAATGGGGGAACAGCATGACAGCAACAGTGGAAATTTATCGTCCAAAAAACCACGTACGTTTCGTGACGGCTTCAAGTCTATTTGATGGGCATGATGCGTCAATCAACATTATGCGTCGCATCCTACAATCAACAGGTGCTGAAGTCATTCATTTAGGGCACAACCGCTCGGTGGAAGAAGTCGTGAACGCAGCAATTCAAGAAGATGCGCACGGTATTGCGATTTCATCTTATCAAGGTGGACATGTTGAATATTTTAAATACATGTACGATTTACTTGCTGAAAGAGGAGCTCCACATATCCGCATTTACGGCGGTGGTGGTGGTGTAATCATTCCAAAAGAAATCAAGGAACTTCATGATTACGGCATCGCGTGGATTTTCTCACCAGAAGACGGCCGAACACTAGGTCTTCAAGGTATGATCAATCGCATGGTAGAAGACTGTGATAAAGCTGTTGAAGCAAAGAACGCTGTAGAGCAATTGGCTCAAGTGGATACAGACCATCCTGAAGTGTTGGCACATTTAATCAGTGTGGCAGAAGATGGCGCAAACAACGAAAATGCGGAAGCAAAAGCATTAGTAGAAAAAGCGCGCGGACTTTCTAAAGGAACGCCAGTACTCGGGATCACAGGTACAGGTGGAGCTGGTAAATCTTCTTTGACGGATGAATTGATTCGTCGTTTCTTATCGGAATTACCGGATAAAAAAATTGCGGTTCTATCTATTGATCCGACAAAACAAAAAACAGGTGGGGCATTGCTTGGCGACCGTATTCGTATGAATGCAATCTTCAACAAACGTGTCTTCATGCGGAGTTTGGCAACACGTGGTTCTCGTACTGAATTATCAGGTGCCATTGGCGACGTACTGGATGTTGTCAGAGTGGCTGGCTACGATTTAATCATCGTGGAAACGAGTGGAATCGGGCAAGGGGATGCAGAAATCACAAACGTAGCAGACGTTTCTATGTACGTCATGACAAGTGAATTCGGAGCTCCTTCTCAACTTGAAAAAATCGATATGATTGATTACGCTGACTTGATTGTCATCAATAAATACGAGCGCAAAGGTTCTGAAGACGCGCTTCGCCAAGTACAAAAACAATATCAACGTAGCCGCGGCTTATGGGATGCTAGTATTGATACAATGCCTGTTTACGGCACGATTGCTAGTCAATTCAACGATAAAGGCACGAACTCATTATTCGCAGCTTTAGTGTCACGCGTAAATGAAGTTTGCGGAACGAACTGGGAAACGTCGTATGAGCAATTTGTGAAAACGCAAAAGCAAAACGTTATTATTCCGAATGACCGTCGTTACTACTTGCGCGAAATCACGGATGCGGTACGTGGCTACCACAAAAAGTCCGATCAACAAGTGGAATTTGCACGTCGTTTGTTCCAATTAGAAGGTGCGATTGTAGCGGTTAACGAAAAAGCACCGAACGATGCATTAGTCGAGTCATTGACTTCACTTGCGCAAGGCGTTCGCGACGAATTGACTGCGGAATCAAAACGCATTTTAGACAACTGGAAAGCGCTCAAAGAAGCATATGCTGGTGATGAATTCGTTACTCAAGTACGTGACAAAGAAATCCGTACGATCTTACGTACAGAAAGCCTTAGTGGTCTGAAAATTCCGAAAGTCGTATTGCCGAAGTTCATGGATTACGGTGAAATTTTACGCTGGGTTTATAAAGAAAACGTACCAGGTTCATTCCCATATACAGCGGGCGTATTCCCATTCAAACGTGAAGGGGAAGATCCAAAACGTCAGTTT
Organism: Paenisporosarcina sp. P4_B8; assembly: GCF_056402175.1. NCBI lineage: Bacteria > Bacillati > Bacillota > Bacilli > Caryophanales > Caryophanaceae > Paenisporosarcina > Paenisporosarcina sp. P4_B8. The sequence goes on from NZ_JBFUHX010000001.1 coordinate 284,969, forward strand.
GCTGGTGAAGGAACACCGGAACGTACAAACCGCCGTTTCCATTACTTATCAAAAGATGACGATGCGAAACGTTTATCAACAGCTTTCGATTCGGTAACTCTTTACGGAGAAGACCCAGATGAGCGTCCGGATATTTTCGGGAAAGTCGGAGAATCAGGCGTTAGTATTTGTACACTAGATGATATGAAGAAACTATACGATGGCTTTGATTTATGCGCACCTTCTACTTCTGTGTCAATGACAATCAATGGACCTGCTCCAATCATTTTGGCGATGTTCATGAACACGGCAATTGACCAGCAAGTGAAGTTGAACGAAGAAAAATTGGGTCGTACGCTAACGGTTGAAGAATTCACCGAAGTACGTGAAAAAACAATGCAAGTCGTTCGTGGGACTGTTCAAGCGGATATTTTAAAAGAAGACCAAGGGCAAAATACATGTATTTTCTCAACGGAATTCGCACTTCGCATGATGGGCGATATCCAACAGTACTTTATCGATTCAAAAGTACGCAATTATTATTCTGTATCGATTTCTGGCTACCATATTGCAGAAGCTGGAGCGAACCCGATTTCGCAATTGGCGTTTACGCTTGCAAACGGCTTCACATATGTTGAGTATTACTTGAGCCGCGGAATGAACATTGATGATTTCGCACCAAACTTATCATTCTTCTTCTCGAATGGTTTGGATCCTGAATATACAGTAATCGGCCGTGTGGCTCGTCGTATTTGGGCAGTTGTAATGCGTGATAAATACGGTGCCAATGACCGTAGTCAAAAATTGAAGTACCATGTACAAACTTCAGGTCGAAGCTTGCATGCACAAGAAATCGATTTCAACGATATCCGTACAACACTTCAAGCATTGATGGCGTTGCAGGATAACTGTAACTCACTTCACACAAATGCTTATGACGAAGCGATTACAACACCAACGGAAGAATCTGTTCGTCGTGCAATGGCGATTCAAATGATCATTACAAAAGAACACGGTCTTGCGAAAAATGAAAACCCGCTACAAGGTGCATTTATTATTGAAGAAATGACCGACTTAGTGGAAGAAGCGGTACTTTCTGAATTTGATCGAATCAACGATCGTGGTGGCGTACTTGGTGCCATGGAAACACAGTACCAACGTGGAAAAATCCAGGAAGAATCCATGCATTACGAAATGCTGAAACATACGGGAGAACTACCGATTATCGGTGTGAACACATACTTGAACCCAAACCCGCCGTCAGCGGAAAGCATTGACAACATGGAAATTGCCCGTGCAACAACAGAGGAAAAAGAAACGCAAATTCTCAACTTGCGTGCCTTCCAAAAACTCAATTCTGCAGAAGCAGAAGCTGCGCTGAAACGCCTGAAAGAAGTAGCAGTAACAGGCGGCAACATCTTCGAACAGCTGATGGACACAGTAAAAGTGGCCTCACTTGGTCAAATTACTAATGCTTTATACGAAGTAGGCGGACAATACCGTCGTAATATGTAAACCGAAACAAGCGACCCACATTGGTGGGTCGCTTTTCTGTTTGGGAATATGAAGAATAGGGTGTTACGGCGACCCAACAGGAGCGCAGCGAAAAAAACCATAAATTCTTAAACCTGAATGGGAGCCATTTCGCTAAATCGCTGCATTGGCTCTTTTCTGTGAGAGAAGGGTCCTATACGTTTCTCCAAGTTTACTAGGAAGTGAGACGTGTTTGAGCGATAAACTCTTCAGTTTGATTGATAAATTTCTAGTCTGGGCGATAAATCGCTAATTTGAGCCATAAACAACACAGTTTGAGCGATAAATTTTTCACAAACTAAAAAGACCGCACAAAACCGTTTCACTCCCAAGTATACTAGCTGTAAGAAATCACTTCTTTCAAACAGGAGCGCAGCGAAAACAAAACCATTAATCTTTTAGACCTGAATGGGAGCCATTTCGCTAAATCGCTGCATTGGCTCTTTTCTGTGACAGAAGCTTGCTATATATGAAATCCCGCCGTGGCACAACGCCAGGGAAGCGGGATTTTCATTTAACTCGTATAAATCATACCTATAACCATCGCCTATAACCTATAAAAAATACGGGCCGATCAGGAAGAATAAAATCATGAAATTAACTGCTGTCGTATACAATATCAGCGTATTACCATTGTCTTCCGATACTTTTGTACGCGAAAGGAAAACTGGCAATAAACATACTATTCCTGCCACAATAATTACTGCCGATACTTGCCAGAGCTCCGTTAAATAAGGAGCTTTCTGAACGATTTTTTCCGGATTGAAGACGGTTGCGAACAAGACAAGTTGGCTGACAACCAAAGCGACTGTATTCACTAATAAGGCTATGAAGTAGGCATTGGATCTACGCAATTTATGAAGTAAAGCAAGTGCGCCATAGCCAATACTTAGTGCCGGAACAAGCCAGGCGAAAGACAGCAACATCATCACGAAGCCGTTAAACAAGATCGTTAACATGGCATAAAGTGCTTCTTTATTGTCGCCTTCCAGACCGTCTAAACTCTGTGCACGTTTTTCTTCCGTAGTTGAAGAATACATGAGTTTTTGGACGGTTCCGTTTGACTGGAAATAAGCAAGGGTATCTACATTAAGTAAGATTGGATTGGTATAAAGATCTCCAATTTTCGTTGCAGCTGCCGCTTCAATGCGTTCATTGTCAGCAAGTCCAACATAAGCCTGATTCACTTTTTTGCCAGTTGAATCATAATGCGAAGCGGTGAAAGAAATATATGTATCGGCTTCGGTCAGAAAAATACTTGGAAAACGGACATCTGTTAGTTTGATTCCGGTATTCTTATCGAAAAAAGCAAGTTGTGAGAAAGAAGGCGTCTCTTGCTCCGTTAACTCAAACGTGGCCGTTCTTATAGACTTTTGTCGAGAACCACCGGAATTGATTTCTATATCCAACAGCATACCGAAAAGATTGTTTGGCTTCGAGAAAAGCGTCATCGATTGTATGATTTCACTTGAATTCGTGGTGAACTGGAACAATTCTTCCAATTCACTGCCAGCTTCGTAAAGCGTGAACCGGTTAGTGAGAACGTCACGAGTCACGATGAAAATATGATCATCCAAAACTTTGACTGTGAAAACTGGCTTCTCAGTGGTGAAAGGCATCACCGCACCATCACCTTGCTGAACGAACACTTTTTGATCAGTTGTCCAATAAACAAGCGTATCGTCGGACTTTGTGAAATCCTCAATCTGGTCAGCAATCATTTCATTATTACCGTATTCAGTAGAGTAGATTAGCGAATCTTCAACGATAGTATAAGAAGTTTTACCATCGCTCCATGTATTTTTCTTGGCATTTAAATCTGAATTCGACCATGCCTTCTCACAATCCATAGTCAATGAACATTCATATAAATCCAGTTGTCTAAAATTAAGCAAGCTGACTGCATAGCCATTTTCAGTCGGTACACTTTGAAGCTTTATATAATCACTTGCCTGTTCATCAGTAGGAAATGATCGGCTCCATTCAGGAGAAGGTGGCGCTTTTTGCTCATTCAAGTTAACCCAGTATTGGGAACCTATCAATAGGAGTAGGAGTCCTAAGGTGTATAATTTGAGTTTTCTGGTCATCATAGGGTCCTTTGCATCAAAGATGTATTTCCTACTAGTATGGCATAGTTTTCCAATCGGATAAATATTAACAATTGGGCTTATTCGAAAAATATAACTATTTATCATACATTTGCGCTAGAGCCGCAGGTTACGTATGAGCCAACTAGTAAGAAAATGCATAATTGTGAGTCTCATGAACATAAACTCTTTTTTAAAGGTAATGTTATATGAGAGCCGTTTTCCACTCTTATTAAAAAAGTACAAATAAAAGTTTACAATTCCAAAATTAAAAATATTCATAAATCCCATTTTAAAAAGATAAACTTATTAACTTAATTGGGTATAATAGAACAAGAGGAATAGGGAGGATGTCACAATGAAAAAAAGCATACATATTGTCGTGATTTTGGCATGCCTTATCGGGACATTTTTCTTGTATAACAAGCAAATGGGGTCGATTCCCTTACTGATATTATCGATTTACTTGTTTTATTACGGGTGGAATAAGATAAGGGAAACAAAAAACAACAAATCACGGTAGCATATTTCAATGAGGTTTGTATATAATGGTTATTATGCCAACGTATGTAGAAAGGACGTGCACGATTTGAAATTTCGTGAAATGACAACAGAACAACTAAGTGAAGAATCGTTTATCGATTTGGGATATGCAATATTGGAAGAAAAACACGAATCTCTGACTTTACAAGAATTACTAGATGAAATCAAAAAATTAAATAAATTTACTGAAGCTCAAATGAAAGAACGTATGCTTCAGTACTATACAGATATGAACATCGATGGTCGCTTCCTGGCGATTTCTGAAAACCGTTGGGGTCTACGCGAGTGGTACCCTGTTGAACAAATTGAAGAAGAAACAGCACCTACTGTAAAAGTTCGCAAGAAAAAAGCAAAAGCTGATGTGGATGAAGATGATCTTGAAGATGATTCAGATGATGATGAAATCGCATTCGAAGAGGACTTCGATGAATTTGTTGAAGACGTAGATGGCGAAGAAGAAGACTTCGACTTGGACGAGGACGACGATGAAGAAGAAATCGAAGAAGTGGCTGCTGAAGAACTTCTTGATACAGACGATGAATTTGAAATCGTGGACGAAGATGATGAGGAAGAAGAAGAAGAAGAAGTATAATAACCCTTGACTTCTTTGGTCATTCAGATTACTCTTTTACTTGGGCTCCCTAAAAGGGAGATTGAACGCTTATATAATGCGCTCCCCCTGCAAACACTGCAGGGAGGGCGCTTTTTTTGTTTTTACAAGTGTAAAGCGCAACATTAGTTCAGAGTTGTCGAAAATAGCATGAAAACTCGTTTTTACTAAGTTTCAAAACTTACAATCGAGCCGAAGCTTGAAACGATCTTGAACTTTTTAACAGCACGCCTCACCCAACTTCATTTCAAATACACCATAATAGGAGGAGTTATCTTTGACTAAATATATTTTCGTAACAGGTGGCGTAGTTTCTTCACTTGGTAAGGGAATTACCGCGGCTTCACTCGGCCGTTTACTGAAGAATCGTGGACTTAACGTAGCGATTCAAAAATTCGATCCATACATTAACGTAGACCCAGGTACAATGAGCCCGTACCAACATGGGGAAGTTTACGTGACGGACGACGGTGCCGAAGCAGACTTGGATCTTGGTCACTACGAGCGTTTCATTGACATTAACGTCAGCAAATTCTCAAACGTAACAACAGGGAAAGTATATTCTGCGGTCTTGAAAAAAGAACGTCGTGGCGACTACTTGGGCGGAACTGTACAAGTTATTCCACATATCACGAATGAAATTAAAGAACGTTTAGTTCGTTCTGCAAAAGAAACACATGCAGACGTGGTCATCACTGAAATCGGTGGAACAGTAGGGGACATCGAGTCACTGCCATTCCTAGAAGCAATCCGCCAAATGAAAGGCGACTTCGGTGCAGAAAATGTTATGTACATTCACTGTACGTTAATTCCTTACATCCGTGCTGCAGGTGAGATGAAAACAAAACCAACGCAACATAGCGTAAAAGAATTGCGCAGTTTAGGGATTCAGCCAAACATCATCGTGGTGCGTACCGAACATGAAGTACCACAAGATATGAAAGATAAAATTGCGTTATTCTGTGACATTAAAGCGAGCGAAGTAATTGAAGCGCGTGATGCTGAGTCTTTATATGAAGTACCGTTAGCTCTTCAAGAACAGCATATGGACCAAATCGTCCTAGATCACTTCGGCATTAATGCGCCTGAAGCGGATATGACGGATTGGACAGCTTTAGTTGACCGTGTGAAAAATTTGTCGAAAAAAGTTCGTATTGGCTTAGTTGGTAAATATGTAGAATTACAAGATGCGTACATCTCAGTTGTAGAAGCTATGAAACATGCAGGTTTTGCATTCGATGCGGACATTGAAGTGAAATGGATTAACGCTGAGCACGTAAACGAAGAAAACGTTGCAGAATGGTTAAGCGATGTAGACGGCGTATTGGTTCCAGGTGGCTTCGGTGACCGAGGAGTTGAAGGGAAAATTGCTGCAACTGCTTATGCACGTGAAAACAACGTACCGTTCCTTGGTATTTGTTTAGGAATGCAATTGGCAACAGTTGAATTTGCACGTAACATTCTTGATTTAAAAGACGCTCATTCTGCTGAATTAAATCCTGCTACACCATACCCGATTATCGATTTGTTACCAGAACAAAAAGATATTGAAGATTTAGGTGGTACACTGCGTTTAGGACTTCAACCATGTAAACTAATTCCTGGTTCAAAAGCATATGAAGCTTACGGACAAGAGTTAGTGTACGAACGTCACCGTCACCGTTACGAGTTCAACAACGAATACCGCGAGCAATTTGAAGCAGCTGGCTTCATTTTCTCTGGTACGAGCCCAGATGGTCGATTAATTGAAGTGATTGAAATTCCAAATCACCCATTCTTCGTCGCATCTCAGTTCCACCCAGAATTTATCTCGCGTCCACAACGTCCACAACCACTATTCCGCGAGTTCATCAAAGCGGCAGTAGGGGAATAATTTAACCGAAAGTCCGTTCCTTTGAAAATGAAGGAACGGGCTTTTGCTATTGATGGATAAAATTAGATATTTTTTTAAAAAGGGCACTACAGTTATGGAATATCCTGTATTATAATAAAGGGATTACATTTTCTCCTTCATAAAAGCAAATTATTATTGAAAAATATCTTTTTTATGCAGGATTATGGAAAAGATTGTAGAATTATTAGAAATAGTACCAGTGCAAGCAAAGGGGAACGTTTTTATGAAACAGTTACTGATTGTGGATGATCAACAGGGGATTCGTTTGTTATTAAATGAAGTGTTTAAACGTGAAGGTTACACGACATTTTTGGCTGCGAATGGAATTGAAGCATTAGAACTAGCTGAGAGAGTTAAGCCAGACGGTGTGCTCCTAGATATGAAGATACCGGGGATGGATGGAATAGAAATTTTGAAACGTATCAAAGCGCGCACTCCTGACTTGCCGGTCGTCATGATGACGGCATATGGGGAACTTGATTTAATCAAAGAAGCAATGGATTTGGGTGCTTCACATTATTTTACAAAGCCCTTTGATATTTATGAAGTGCGCGATGCTGTAAACGGAATGTTAAAAGACTGACATAAGCAGGCAGTGGCAAACACTGCCTGTTTTTGTTATTATAAAAGATGGTTAAAAGCAATATTTCCTATTCATGAAACGGAGGATTCCTCAATGGCTTTAGTATCGATGAAAGACATGATGATCAAAGGGAAAAAAGAAGGCTATGCAATCGGACAATTCAATATCAACAACTTGGAGTTCACGCAAGCCATTTTACAAGCAGCAGAAGCAGAAAAATCCCCAGTAATCTTAGGCGTTTCTGAAGGGGCAGCTAAATATATGGGCGGTTTCACAACCGTTGTTCACATGGTTAAAGGATTGATGCACGACTATAAGATTACGGTTCCTGTAGCGATTCATTTAGACCATGGTTCAAGTTTTGAAAAATGTAAAGAAGCAATTGATGCTGGATTCACATCAGTCATGATTGATGCATCACATCATCCATTAGAAGAAAACATTTCAACCACGTCTCAAGTAGTGGAATATGCACACGCTCATGGTGTGTCTGTTGAAGCTGAGCTTGGAACTGTGGGTGGACAAGAAGATGATATTATCGCAGAAGGCGTCATTTATGCAGATCCAAAAGAATGTGCTGAACTGGTTTCACGCACTGATATCGATTGCTTGGCACCTGCGCTGGGTTCTGTTCATGGTCCTTACAAAGGAGAACCGAATTTAGGTTTTGCTGAAATGGAAGAAATCTCGAAATTATCAGATCTTCCACTTGTATTGCACGGTGGAACCGGAATTCCTGTAAAAGATATTCAACGTTCGATTTCACTGGGAACAGCGAAAATCAATGTTAATACTGAAAATCAAATTGCAGCTACAAAAGCAATTCGTGATTTCTTGAATAGCGATGCGGATGTTTACGATCCACGTAAATACTTAATTCCTGCTCGTGACGCAATCAAAAACACTGTACAAGGAAAAATGCGCGATTTCGGAAGTTCTGGAAAAGCATAAATAAAATAGCATAAATAAAACAATCAGAGAATGTAAGGAGAAGTGTCGAAAACGGCCTTCTCCTCTTTTTCCATCATATGGAGGCAACTAAAAATGAAATTTTTTATCGATACAGCAAACTTTGAAGAAATTAAAGAAGCACACGCTTGGGGTATTTTGTCAGGCGTAACTACAAATCCATCACTTGTGGCAAAAGAAAATATTTCTTTCCACGATCGTTTACGTGAAATCACTTCACTAGTAGATGGTTCAGTCAGTGCAGAAGTAATTGCTTTGGATGCTGAAGGAATGATTAAAGAAGGTCGTGAACTAGCGGCAATTGCACCAAATATCACAGTGAAATTACCAATGACACCAGACGGTCTGGCAGCATGTTCAGTATTTTCAAAAGAAGGCATTAAAACAAATATCACGTTGATTTTCAGCGCAAACCAAGCTTTGCTTGCAGCACGTGCTGGAGCAACTTATGTATCACCATTCCTTGGGCGTTTGGACGATATCGGTCATAACGGCATGGATTTAGTCGGTACGATCGCACAAATTTTTGAATTGCACAATATTGATACAGAAATCATTGCTGCATCAATTCGTCATCCACAACACGTGACAGACGCTGCGCTTCACGGAGCACACATTGGAACAATGCCGATAAACGTAATGAAACAAATGTTCAAACATCCATTAACGGATAAAGGAATTGATGCATTTTTAGCGGATTGGAATAACCGTTTAAGTGCAGAATAAGTTAACTCTTGAATTGATTGTAGGTGAATTACATGGAAGTGTATAAAATTAATGGGCAAAAACGTTTACAAGGAACAATTAAAGTGAGCGGTGCCAAAAACAGCGCAGTTGCTTTAATACCGGCATCCATTTTAGCCAATTCTCCTGTCACGATTGAAGGATTACCGGAAATCTCGGATGCTTGGACACTGAAAGAGTTGCTAGAGGAAATCGGTGGGGATGTATCTTTCGACGACGGCACAATGAACATTGATCCTACTAAAATGCAAGGCATGCCTTTGCCAAACGGCAACGTTAAAAAACTTCGAGCATCCTATTACTTGATGGGTGCCATGCTAGGTCGCTTTAAAAAAGCGGTCATTGGCTTGCCAGGAGGCTGTTTCTTAGGACCTCGTCCGATCGATCAACACATCAAAGGCTTTGAGGCGCTTGGTGCCAAAGTGACGAACGAACATGGTGCCATTTATTTGCGTGCGGATGAATTACGTGGAGCTAAAATTTATTTAGACGTTGTCAGTGTTGGTGCCACCATCAACATCATGCTGGCTGCCGTAATGGCTAAAGGGCAAACGACCATTGAAAATGCTGCGAAAGAACCTGAAATCATTGATGTAGCGACTTTGTTAACAAACATGGGAGCGAAAATCAAGGGTGCAGGAACGAACGTCATTCGAATCGATGGTGTTGATGAACTTCATGGGACGAACCACACGATTATCCCCGATCGAATTGAAGCAGGAACATTCATGATTATGGCTGCAGTGGCTGGTGATGGTGTTACAATTGACAATGTCATCCCATTCCATGTTGAAGCGCTGACTGCAAAACTGCGGGAAATGGGCGTTAAGATCGAAGAAGGCGAAGAAAGTATCTTCATTCCGAAATCAGAGAACTTACAGGCAGTGGATGTGAAAACACTGGTGTATCCTGGTTTCCCAACGGATTTACAGCAACCGTTCTCTCTTTTAATGACTCAGGCCAAAGGTTCATCGGTCATTACAGACACCATTTATTCAGCCCGTTTCAAACATATCGATGAGTTGAAACGCATGAATGCCAGTGCACGTGTAGAAGGGCGTACAGCGATTATTTCAGGTCCGACGAAATTGGAATCCGCTTCAGTTCGCGCATCAGATTTGCGTGCAGGAGCAGCCTTGGTATTGGCTGGATTGATTGCCGAAGGAGAAACTGAAATTCGCGATATTTATCATATCGAAAGAGGATACAGCTCTTTAATTGATAAATTGCATGGGCTCGGTGCGGATATTCGCCGCGAAACTATCGAAGATGAACACGAACATTCCAACACAGAAGACAACGAAAAATAGAAATCTGACCACTTGTCACGTATGGTACAATGACAAGTGGAAGAATGACGCAAATAAATGACCGGATAACGGGAGGAACACACAAAATGGAACGCAGTTTATCAATGGAGTTAGTGCGTGTAACAGAAGCAGCAGCAATCGCTTCGGCACGTTGGATGGGCCGAGGTTTGAAAAATGAAGCGGATGACGCAGCGACTACAGCTATGCGAAACGTTTTTAACTCTATCCCGATGCAAGGGGTCGTCGTAATAGGCGAAGGTGAAATGGATGAAGCACCGATGCTATATATCGGTGAAGAACTAGGTCTTGGCATTGGCGGTCCGGAAGTGGATATCGCAGTTGACCCTCTCGAGGGAACGAATATCGTGGCTTCAGGCGGATGGAATGCGCTTGCAGTTCTTGCAATCGCAGACAGAGGCAACCTGCTGAATGCACCGGATATGTATATGGACAAATTGGCAGTAGGACCTGAAGCAAGAGGTCAAGTGGACATCAACGCTTCTGTAACAGATAACTTACGTGCGGTTGCCCGTGCTAAAAACAAAGACATCGAAGACGTTGTGGCAACGATTTTAAACCGCCCACGTCACCAAAAAATCATTGATGAGATTCGTGCATCAGGTGCTCGAATTAAATTGATCAATGATGGCGACGTTGCAGGTGCAATCAACACAGCATTCGATGAAACAGGCGTAGATATTTTATTTGGACTGGGCGGAGCGCCAGAGGGCGTTATTGCTGCAGTTGGCTTGAAATGTCTAGGTGGCGAAATACAAGGTAAATTAGTTCCTACCAACGAACAAGAATTACAACGTTGTATCCGTATGGGACTTGATGTAAACCGTGTATTCCGTATGGAAGACCTTGTAAAAGGTGACGACGCAATCTTTGCGGCAACGGGGGTAACGGATGGAGAACTTCTGCGTGGTGTACAATTCAAGGGATCATATGCAGAGTCTCATTCATTAGTTATGCGTGCGAAATCAGGCACAGTCCGTTTCGTAGAAGGGCGTCACAGCTTGAAGAAAAAACCTCATCTTATGATGGAAGACTAACTTCAAAAATATGTGCCTGGCCATAACTTGGCCGGGCATCTTCTACTAAAATCAATTCATTGCAGAACCAATCCTACCTTCAACTTGAATCGACACAACAAAATATGTAAAAGAGTGGTGCCATTTTATGACAACCTTAAAGATTGCTGAACTAGAAAGTATGACGTTAAAAGAACTGTATGCACTTGCACGCCAGTTCAAAATCTCGTACTACAGCAAACTAACGAAAAAAGAACTTATTTTTGCGATATTAAAAACACGCGCAGAACAAGAAGGCTACTTCTTCATGGAAGGTGTCCTGGAAATTATTCAATCTGAAGGGTTCGGTTTCTTGCGCCCCATCAACTATTCTCCAAGTTCAGAAGATATCTATATTTCCGCATCTCAAATTCGCCGTTTCGACTTACGTAACGGAGATAAAGTAACAGGAAAAGTACGCCCACCAAAAGAAAATGAACGATACTATGGCCTATTGCACGTAGAATTAGTAAATGGTGAAGACCCGGATTCTGCAAAAGAACGTGTGCATTTCCCGGCACTCACACCGTTATATCCAGATCGTCACATCAAGCTTGAAACAGAGTCAAACAAACTATCAACCCGCATCATGGATTTAGTAGCACCTGTCGGATTCGGTCAACGTGGCTTAATCGTGGCACCGCCAAAAGCGGGTAAAACGATGTTACTAAAAGAAGTGGCAAACTCGATTACGACAAACTATCCGGATGCAGAACTGATTGTCTTGCTAATTGACGAACGTCCAGAGGAAGTTACGGATATCGAGCGTTCTGTGAATGCCGATGTTGTAAGCTCAACGTTTGACGAAGTACCAGAAAATCACGTAAAAGTTGCGGAATTGGTTCTTGATCGTGCGATGCGTTTAGTTGAACACAAACGTGACGTCATCATCCTGATGGACTCTATTACACGACTGGCTCGTGCATACAACTTAGTGATTCCACCAAGTGGTCGTACATTATCTGGTGGTATTGACCCTGCTGCATTCCATCGTCCAAAACGTTTCTTCGGTGCAGCACGTAACATTGAAGAAGGCGGAAGCTTAACAATTCTTGCAACAGCTCTAGTTGATACAGGATCACGTATGGATGAAGTGATTTACGAAGAATTTAAAGGAACAGGAAACTTGGAGCTTCACCTAGACCGCAATTTGGCAGAGCGTCGTATTTTCCCGGCACTCGACATCCGTCGCTCGGGAACACGAAAAGAAGAACTACTTATTCCTTCAAATCAACTCGAAAAACTATGGGCAATTCGCAAAACATTTTCGGATTCGCACGATTTCGGCGAACGCTTCCTAAAAAAATTGCGTCAATCGAAATCAAACGAAGATTTCTTCAACCAGCTCAATGACGATATGAAAGCTCATCGTGGTGGCAAGGGACTGCTATAAGATAAAGTGTAGTTCCTTATTTAAACAAAAGGGTTGATTTCGTAAGTCCTTTTTGCTATAATTTAGTTCGGTAGATTTACCATACTCTGTGACATATACGGCTGAACTGAACGGGTCGTGTAAGGTGACAGTTAAATAACCCACTCTGTTCCAGATGGTTCAGGGCGAGAGGAGATTTAAGATGAAACCAGGAATTCATCCCGATTACAAAACAGCTACAGTTACATGTTCATGTGGTAACTCGTTCGAAACAGGATCAGTAAAAGAAGACATCAAAGTTGAGTTTTGCTCAGAATGTCATCCATTCTATACTGGCCGTCAGAAATTCGCAGCAGCGGATGGCCGTGTTGATCGTTTCAACAAAAAATACGGTCTTAAAGAAGAAATCAACGAATAATCACAAAATACCCGCTTAGAGCTTCGACTCTATGCGGGTATTTTTTATTTTATTTAAGGTGAGAAAAGCTACCCTATAGAGGCAGTCGGTTCTTCAACTAAGTACTCCTTAGTTGATAAAGGAATACAATCTTACTGTTGTTTGTATTATTCTAGACTGTTCCCAAAATAGATCAAGTGGAAATCTATGTTAAAATAATCTTTGGGCGTGAACGGAAGAAAACTATTTGGTGAGGTAGAGAAATGACGAGAAAAATTGTTTACATTTTACCTGGACTACTGGTTTGTATTGCAATTGCAATGATAGGTATAGCACTCGGAAGATTTTTCCCTAATTTAGGGAGTGGTTTATTTGCAATACTAATTGGCATATTAATTGGTAATTTAAAAATAGGTTCTTATTCCATATTAAAGCCGGGGGAAAAGTTTTCGGGAAGTACTTTACTGTACTTTTCCATTGTTTTATTAGGAGCAACCTTAACATTCAATTCATTATTTGAAATTGGAATGTTAGGTCTTGCTTATATTCTCATTCAAATGGCAGGAACGATTATGTTTGTTATTTGGTTAGGAAAGAAACTGCGATTCGGTGAAGATTTTGGTTTGCTGATGGCAAGTGGAAATGCGGTCTGTGGTTCATCTGCGATTGCGTCGACTGCACCAGCTATCCAGGCTAAAGAATCTGATGTGGCTGTTTCTATTACGATTGTCAATCTGCTGGGTACGGTTTTGATGATCTTGTTACCAGTGATAACAAGTGCGATTTTTCATAACGATGTATTGCAGTCGTCTGCATTAATAGGTGGAACATTACAATCTGTTGGACAAGTAGTAGCTAGTGGGAGCATTGTTGGTGAAGCGGTAAAGGATCAAGCAGCCGTCTTTAAAATCAGTCGAATTATCTTTCTGGTAGCTGTTGTTTTTGTTTTGAAACAGATCAAACTTAATAATGGAGAACATCCAAAAACGCAGGAGTCATTTCAATGGCGTACAATCGTTCCATGGTATGTCGGGGGCTTTTTCATATTATGTTGTTTGAATAGTATTTTATATTTCCCTGCAACAGTTACACATTCAATTAAGGGGTTCGGAAACTATTTGGAAATCATCGCTTTGGCGGGGATTGGAATGAGTGTGAAAATAAAAGACCTTACACTTCACGGCTGGAAGTTATCAGCTTATGCCGGGGGAATCGGTCTATTCCAGATTGTATTTGCTCTATTATTGATTTTTATTTTATTGTAAGCTTACATAAAAAAACGGCCATGCCCAGCAAATTCAAGGATGTGCCGTTTTTGAGTTCCTCTTGGGGTACCTCAGCATAACACAGCTGAAATAAAATATTTTCACTCCATTCTTTTTCAAAGCAGATAGAAAAAAATTTCATAAACTTGAATGAAAAAGATAATTATCATCATCATTACTATAAATATTAAAGGGCAACCAAAATGATGGTTACCCTCAAAAGTTTAAGCTTTTGTTACAAATGTTTTGCAATCCGTTTCTTCACTATTGGATGCCTTTTTGCCCTTATGACTGACTACATAAATAGAATCCGCTTTACATTTGTTTCCAGAATCCCAATGTTTACAGTTATTTACTTCACACAGAACACCTTGAGCCATAGTATCACACCTCCTATTTTGTTATTATTAGCAAATTTGAGGTGACTGATACTTTTTTTATATAAGTGTAGTGATATTCTTACTGTATGTATTAAAAGTTAAGCAAAAGGCGTGGATAGCCCCGTTTTTAAAACCTTTGAATTGCGCCACACGCTGATGCTTAGTGGGTGTTTCTATTTGAGAAGACAATTGATAGAATGATGACTGATATTTTAGAATAAATATTTTCCTCTTTATCACATAACTTTACGAAAAAAAAGACGGGAAATGCAACATGATTTTCTGTATGATAGGGAATAGAGAGTTTTTGAAAGGAGTGACTTCCATGTACGTGATGTCACAAACTGGCTGGGTAGAAGTCATTTGCGGAAGTATGTTTTCTGGGAAATCAGAAGAATTAATTCGTCGTGTACGACGCGTGCAATTTGCGAAACAAAAAATTGCCGTGTTCAAACCACGTATAGATAATCGTTACAGTGAAGAAGAAGTCGTAAGCCACAATGGCACGAAAGTGATTGCAATGCCAGTTGAGCGATCAAAAGATATATGGGCGAATATTTCAGATGAATATGATGTCATTGGAATCGATGAAGCCCAATTCTTTGACGAAGGAATTGTAGATGTCGTGGAACGTCTAGCGAATCATGGATTCCGCGTTATTGTTGCCGGTCTGGATCAAGATTTCCGAGGGGAACCATTTGGACCAATGCCAAAACTAATGGCAGGTGCTGAACAAGTAACGAAATTGCAGGCTGTTTGCCAAGTGTGCGGTTCACCTGCAAGTCGAACGCAACGCCTTATTAACGGAGAGCCAGCTGGCTATGAGGATCCAATTATTTTGATTGGAGCAACAGAAGCTTACGAACCCCGTTGCCGTCACCACCACGAAGTACCAGCAGGCGTTACTCATCAAACTTCATTAGTGTACGAGAAAGAGTAGCGATTGCTGCTCTTTTTCTTTTTGGCTTTGTAAAACAATACTGTTCTTTTGTGCTGGCCGCATGTTCGCATGAGCCCACAAGTATGAAAACTAAATTGTGAATCTCACTCTTCGAAGTGGTGCTCCTGCGGTTACTCGTCGCAAAGAAGATTGCTCCTGCGGTTACTCGTCTCAAAGAATATGGTCAAACTACCTTTGACCATATTCTTTCTTGCGGCAGACTAGACGAAAATACTCTTTCGTTTGTTTTTCAATATCAACAGAATTCTTTTACGTAGCTTATACTTAATTATTTTGAGTTTGGATAGTAAAGGAATCTGCGAAAAACATCTGCTCCTGCATCGCTACGCTAGCTTCGTCGCAAAGAATAGGGACAAATCAGCGTTGTCCCAATTCTTTCCTGCGGAAAAACGGGTTGGAGAGACCCCGCGAGGAGGCTCGCCGGTTCGTCCGTGGAAAGGGAGCAGATTCCTTTACGTTATATCCAGCTAAGCTGTAGTGGCAATTTCGCCTCTTTTTCTATATAATTATACTGTTAATCACATGAACGGATGAGGTGAAAGTATGTTTGATCGCTTACAATCGGTAGAAGACCGATATGACCGCTTAAATGAATTGCTCAGTGACCCTGAGATTGTTAATGATATGAATAAACTACGTACGCTTTCGAAAGAACAGTCGGACTTACAAGATACGGTCAATGCATACCGTGAATACAAACAAGTAAAAGAGCAGCATGCTGATGCGAGAGCCATGCTTGACGATAAGCTCGATGCAGATATGCGTGAAATGGTGAAAGAAGAAATGAACGAATTGGCGGCTCAAATTGAAGAGCTGGAAGAACGTTTGAAACTGTTATTGATTCCGAAAGACCCGAATGATGAAAAGAACGTAATCATGGAAATTCGTGGAGCTGCCGGTGGAGACGAAGCTGCTCTATTTGCAGGGAACTTATTCCGCATGTACAGCCGCTACGCAGACACGCAAGGCTGGAAAATTGAAATTATGGATGCTTCTCCTACTGGAATTGGTGGCTATAAAGAAGTGATCTTCATGATTAACGGTAACGGAGCGTACTCGAAAATGAAATATGAAAACGGTGCTCACCGTGTTCAACGTGTTCCTGAAACGGAGTCTGGTGGACGCATTCATACCTCGACAGCAACCGTTGCATGTCTTCCAGAAGTTGAAGAAGTAGATGTAGAAATTCATGAAAATGATATTCGTACAGATACGTATGCATCTTCAGGTGCCGGCGGTCAGTCCGTTAATACAACAATGTCAGCTGTTCGTCTAACACATATTCCGACTGGCACAGTAGTAACTTGCCAAGATGAAAAATCACAAATTAAAAACAAAGCTAAAGCCATGACGGTTCTTCGCGCACGTGTTGCAGATAAATTCCGTCAAGAGGCACAGGCTGAGTATGACGCTGTCCGTAAATCTGCAGTTGGTTCAGGAGACCGCTCAGAACGCATTCGCACATACAACTATCCACAAAATCGCGTGACCGACCACCGAGTTGGATTGACCATTCAAAAATTGGATCAAATCATGGAAGGTAAACTCGATGAAATCGTGAATGTTCTCATAATGACGGACCAATCCGAGAGACTTGAGCGCATGAATGAAACCAATGTGTAAATATGTATACGAGGCTCTCGCGCGAGCCTCGTCTTTTTTAATAGAAAACGGTCGAGAAGAACCAGTCGCGCGTATGTTGCTACAACATGTTTTAAATAAAACACACGTCCAGTTACTCATGGATATGCGTGAAGAAATTTCAGACATCCAATTCAATCAGTATTGGTCACTCATTGAACAGCATAAAGACGGAAAGCCTGTTCAATACATTATCGGGTCGGAAGAATTTTATGGTCGAACGTTCTCTGTCAATGAACATGTTCTTATTCCACGCCCTGAGACGGAAGAACTTATTGTGGAAACGACTGCCCGTATAAAGCGTTTGTTCAACAATAAAACGGAGTTAAATCTTGCGGATATTGGGACAGGCAGTGGGGCAATCGCCATTACAATGAAGGCTGAAGTTCCTGCTTTACAAGTCACAGCAACCGATTTATCCCCACAGGCACTGAAAGTGGCACAAGCAAACGCAGCTGAACTTGATGCAGACATCACATTCAAGCTTGGTGATTTAACCGCTCCTATTGCGAATGAAATGTGGGATATCGTATTATCGAACCCTCCCTATATTGCACACGAAGAAGCTACGACTCTATCAGATACTGTATTAAACTATGAACCTCATAGTGCTCTTTTTGCTGATGAGGAAGGTCTACAGTTATATAAAAGATTAGCTGAAGAACTCCCTGCTATCATTAATCGACCTGCACTGATTGGCCTGGAAATCGGCTATGCGCAAGGTCCCGCTGTCCAATCTTTCTTCCAAAAATCGTTTCCAACTGCTCAAGTTGATATAGTAAAAGATATAAACGGAAAAGAAAGAATGATTTTTTGTGAGATTCGTGAATAAACTATCAACACCTTGTCCACAATGATGTCAAGGGGGAATGAACAGTGATACAAGATTACGAGATTTTCAGAAACGAAGAACAGCAAACGAAGCGGTCTCCATGGATTGAACTCATCCTGTCGCTCTTACTCATTCAAACATTACTATTTTTATTGCCAGTTATTAGCGGTGCAGCCGAGGCAGTACCAGCAGACGCTATTCAAATAAGAATTGTGGCAAACAGCAACACAAGCGAAGATCAACAGATCAAATCGTTAATTCAGCAAGAAATTCAACCACTTCTTGAAAAAGCAGCTGCCAGCGTTCAAACAACGGCACAACTTGAAAAAGAATTGAATGAGCTATCTGCGGAAATCACGTTAAAAGCACAAGATATCACAAAACAGGCAATCCATATCAGCTTGGCAAAAGCATTGATTCCACCAAAAACAGATGGCACTTACTTTTATGCACAAGATTTTCACCAATCACTTGTTGTGAAAATTGGAAGTGGCAAAGGTGACAACTGGTGGTGCGCATTATTTCCAAAGGTATGTTTTCAAGAAGAAGAAGAAGAAGTGATAGAAGAAGAGCCCGTGAAGTTTTGGACATGGGAGTGGATAAAAAGTAAGTTTTGATAAGAGTTATACACATTTACACACCTAGTTATCAACAACATGTGCATAACTAAAACATTATCCTCATAGAAAGGAGAAATATCGCATGGAAACGAAAAAACTCATTGTGGATAACGATGTGAATAAAATCGAAGTTTATTCACAAGCTGTGGAAAAATTAATGGCTGGTGAAGTTGTCGCATTTCCTACTGAAACAGTTTACGGTTTGGGAGCCATTGCTACGGATGAACAAGCAGTCGCGAAAATCTTCGAGGCAAAAGGCAGACCTTCCGATAACCCATTGATTGTTCATGTTGGTAAAGCTTACGACATCTTAAAATACGTCACTACTGTTCCAGAAAAAGCAGATGCGTGCATCAAAGCGTTTTGGCCAGGTCCATTAACACTGATTTTAGATGCAAAACCAAATACTTTCGCTCCGAATGTAACCGCTGGCTTATCAACAGTAGGGTTACGCATGCCTGATCATCCAGTTGCACTGGAATTACTGACCATGCTTAATTACCCCGTTGCCGCACCAAGTGCAAACCGCAGCGGAAAACCAAGCCCAACGACTGCTCTGCATGTGGAGAAAGATTTGAACGGACGAATTCCTCTCATCTTAGATGGAGGGGCTACCGGAATCGGACTTGAATCAACCGTTGTGGATTTTACTGTTGATCCACCCGTGATCCTGCGTCCAGGCGGCGTTACAGCGCACATGCTACGGGAAGTTATTGGCGAAGTAATTGAACCAGAAACAACCAAAGTGGATGGAGCATCCGTACCACGGGCACCTGGCATGAAATATGCACATTACGCACCTGATGCGCCAGTGTATTTAATTCAACCAGATGTGAACGCGGTAAAGAAAGCCATTCAGACCATACATATGAAACAGCAAAAAGTTGCTTTACTCGCTACAGACGAATTCAGTCAAGGCGGGGCAGACTGGTTCTTTTCGCTCGGCGATCAACAAAATCTCGAAACTTCTGCACAACATTTATACGCGCATTTACGTTCGTGCGATGAAACAACGGCTGATATGATACTCGTTACGGTACCTGAAAAAACAGGTGTTGGTGCAGCCATTTTCAATCGTTTGGAAAAAGCAGCCGATGGCAACTGGTGGCACTCCTAATCTCTTCCTTTTTTGCATATGCTAGAAGCAATGCAATAGAGGGGGGAGATTTTTTCATTGTCTACAGAAATGCTTGCGGGGCTACTTACCGCACTGGATGTCGTCGCACTTTATAGTGTATTACCAAAAATCCGCTTCCCGCTCATCCTTTCCATTTGGACAGGAATTTTACATATGATTTTCCCGCTCATCGGGTTTCTAGCAGGAGAGTGGATTACCTCGTTCATCGTTGAAGGTGGACGTCTCATCTCCAGTATTCTTTTATTTCTTACAGGTGTTCATTTATGCTTATATCAACAAAAACCAAAATCTACACTCATTCCCCCCATTTTTCTTGCCATTGTTGTCAGCATTGATACCTTTTCAGTTAGCCTTTCTTTTGGTATGCTTCAATTACAAAAGTGGTTTTTCTTATTCAGTGCCGGCTTTTTCGCTTTAGCGTTTTCATATGTTGCGCTAAAAAGCAAACTGATCAAAGGACCATTGCTAACACGCATATCAGGAGTATGTCTCATGTTGATGGGATTGCTCACTTTGCTAAATAAATGAGGGATTCACGTGAACATCTATTTCATATGTACTGGAAATACTTGCCGCAGTCCGATGGCGGAAGCAATATTCCAATCTCATAATAAAGAAGGAATGCACGTACGTTCAGCAGGAATCTATGCAATGGACGATGGTGACATTTCGGAAAATGCCAAACAAGTTATTCGTGAAGCTGGCATTGATTTCACACACTATTCCCGTCAGGTAAGTGGAGAGGATGTACGCTGGGCAGACCTTGTATTGACCATGACCTCTGCACATAAGCAACTAATCATGCAGGCTTTTCCTTTTGCTGCAGACAAAATATTCACCTTGAAAGAATACGTACGCCCATACGGTTCCCACGACGTGTCCGATCCATTTGGCGGTGACGTGTACATGTACCGTCAAACTTTCCAGGAGCTCACTCAACTGACGAATGAATTACATTCAAAATTAAATGAAGAACAATGACGGCTCTTAATGATTGGGAGCTGTTTTTATTTTAATAGTTTTGTTTTCGCTACGCTCCTGTTTTGAAGAAGTGATATCTCACAACAAGTAGACTTGTGAGACAGTTTGTTGCTGTCTTTTCCGTTTGTGAAAAATTTAACGCTCAAACTGGCTTGTTTATCGATCAGTCTAGAGATTTATCGCTCAAACAAGTCTCGTTGGCAAGTTAACTTAAGGAGACGGCAGGCTTCATTTCTAGATAAACAACTTCGAAATGGAGATATGCGCCAATGAAATAAAGAAAACCACCTCTGATTCCTCCATATCCCCTTATGAATTCAAGATAACCCAAATCAAAGAATGGCTAGAAAGGCACTTTGCGCTTTTCTTAGTAAAGATGGTAAGATAAAAGCGAATATGAATAGAAATGAGGGACTGAAATGAATATCGCGATATCTTCCGATCACGGGGGCAATACTTTGCGTAAAGAAATTACTTCTTTACTTGACGAACTGGGACACACATATCAGGATTTCGGTCCACAAACGAGCGATTCAGTCGATTATCCGGACTATGCAGGACCTGTTTCAGAGGGGGTTGCTACTGGGAAATTTGACCGAGGCATCTTAATTTGCGGTACAGGTATTGGCATGTCAATTGCAGCCAATAAAATCAAAGGAATCCGTTGTGCATTGGTTCATGATGTGTTCAGCGCAAAAGCGACACGTGGCCATAATGATTCCAATATATTAGCAATGGGCGAACGCGTAATTGGTGGCGGCCTGGCTCGTGAAATTGTGAAAACATGGTTGGAAAGCGAATTTGAAGGTGGACGTCACGAACGTCGCGTCGCAAAACTTTCAGAACTCGAAAACAAATAGAGGAGTTTGGTCATATGGATGCACACACAATGTGGCAGCCGCAACTCGAACAATTGCTCAGTGAGTTTGCGACACAAGTCACGTTCACACCAGGGCAAATCATTGTTATCGGTTGCTCGACCTCTGAGATTGTTGGAAAACGAATTGGCTCGGCAGGAGGGCTTGAAGTGGCGGAAAGCTTATTCGAACCGTTGCAAGCATTTGCAAACAAGCATGAGATTCATTTAGCTTTTCAAGGATGCGAACATATTAACCGAGCGCTAACGATGGAAAGACAAACGGCACATACCTACGGTCTAGAACCGGTAAATGTCATTCCAGTTCAAAAAGCGGGAGGTTCCATGTCTGCCTACGCCTATACACATTTCAATGATCCGGTTGTGGTCGAGCAAGTAAAAGCCCATGGTGGCATCGATATTGGACAAACTTTGATCGGCATGCACATCAAACCTGTAGCAGTGCCGATCCGAACATCTGTAAAACAAATTGGTGAAGCGATTGTCACACTCGCTACTACCCGTCCGAAACTCATCGGCGGAGAGCGAGCAGTA
Source organism: Paenisporosarcina sp. P4_B8 (assembly GCF_056402175.1). NCBI lineage: Bacteria > Bacillati > Bacillota > Bacilli > Caryophanales > Caryophanaceae > Paenisporosarcina > Paenisporosarcina sp. P4_B8. The sequence continues at coordinate 307,292 of NZ_JBFUHX010000001.1, forward strand.
TATAAAATCAAGTAGACATAAAGGGGATATGGACACATGAAGAAGATTGCTGAGCAAGACAAAGCCATTTTTGAAGCAATGACTGCTGAAAAAACACGTCAACAAGGGAATATCGAATTAATTGCATCTGAAAACTTTGTTTCAGAAGCAGTAATGGAAGCTCAAGGATCTGTATTAACGAATAAATATGCAGAAGGCTACCCAGGAAAACGATATTATGGTGGCTGTGAACACGTAGACGTAGTGGAAAACATTGCGCGTGACCGTTTGAAAGAAATATTTGGAGCGGAACATGCTAACGTGCAACCACATTCTGGCTCTCAAGCAAATATGGCGGTTTACATGACTGTACTTGAGCAAGGCGACACGGTTTTGGGAATGAATTTATCCCATGGCGGTCACTTGACTCATGGTTCTTCAGTCAACTTCAGCGGGATTCAATATAAATTCGTTGAATACGGTGTGGACGAAATGACTGAAACAATCGATTACTCGGATGTGCGCGAAAAAGCCTTGCAACATAAACCAAAAATGATTGTTGCTGGAGCAAGCGCGTATTCACGTACACTTGATTTTGCTAAATTCCGTGAAATTGCAGATGAAGTCGGAGCGTACTTAATGGTTGATATGGCTCACATTGCTGGCTTAGTAGCAGCTGGAGAGCATCCAAATCCAGTACCTCATGCTCATTTTGTAACGTCAACGACACACAAAACACTTCGTGGTCCACGTGGTGGCTTGATTCTTACAACCGAAGAATTTGCGAAGAAAATTGATAAAACAATTTTCCCAGGGATTCAAGGTGGTCCATTGATGCATGTAATCGCTTCGAAAGCAGTAGCATTTGGAGAAGCACAACAACCTGAATTCAAAACGTATATTCAACAAGTGGTCAAAAATGCGAAAGCATTATCTAACTGCTTAATTGATGAAGGCATTGATGTTGTTTCAGGCGGCACGGACAATCACTTACTGCTCGTTAACTTAAAGTCTTTGAACTTAACTGGTAAAGTAGCAGAAAAGTTATTGGACGAGGTTGGCATTACAGTGAACAAAAATACGATTCCTTTCGATAAAGAAAGCCCATTCGTTACTTCAGGTATCCGAATTGGAACACCAGCTGTAACATCTCGTGGTTTCAAAGAACCAGAAATGAAAGAAATCGCGTCAATCATGTCGAAATTATTGAAAAACCATGAAGACGAAGCAGTTCATAAAGAAGCGGCTGAACGAGTAGCAGAACTTACTTCTAAGTTCCCTCTTTATCAGGTATAGAAGAATTGATTTATGCATAATTATTGAAGGACTTCTCCCATTTGGAGAAGCCCTTCTTTTTTATGGAAAATCATTCCATTTCTAATATTGAAATACTATAATAGTAATTCAATATTAGAAATTATTTTGGATAGAATAATGTTTAGCCGAGTGATATTGGGGTATTCCTACCATTACTTCAAGATAGTAAAGATTGGAAAATAATTACCAAAATTTAGTGTTGGGAGCAAATTCATCTATTTTGAATAGTAAAATCGTCGCTTACTACTAGCACATATGTAACTAGTCAAACTATTAGAAATGTTTTATATTTATATAATACTTATTTTAAAAGAGTATTATAAATTGAAAAACTATTTTTCATCACGAAGTACAGAAGAACTAAGGGGGATTTCAATATGAAAGGCAAGACGCAACCAAAAGGTCTTCAACGGGGGCTTGAAGAAAGGCATATAACACTGATGTCTTTAGGAGCAGCCATCGGAGTAGGGCTGTTTCTTGGGTCTGCAACGGCAATAAAGTTAGCAGGACCGAGTATTTTATTTGGATATGCATTCGCCGGGATGATGATGTTCTTTATTATGAGAGCACTTGGGGAAATGGCTATTCACAAACCAGTAGCGGGTTCGTTTAGTAAATACGCACGTGATTACTTAGGACCGTTGGCAGGATACATAACTGGATGGAATTATTGGTTCTTATGGGTCGTAACTTGTATGGCCGAAATCACGGCTGTTGGTATTTATATGGAATACTGGTATCCAGACACGCCGCGATGGATCTGGGCTTTAGCAGCATTAGTTGCAATGGCTTCGATTAACTTTTTAGCAGTCAAAGCGTATGGTGAATTGGAGTTCTGGTTTGCTTTAATTAAAATCGTCACGATTATCGCGATGATCTTTATTGGGGCAGGCATGATCGTATTTGGTATTGGTAACGGGGGCATCGCAACCGGTATCAGTAATTTATGGGAACACGGGGGCTTCTTCCCGAACGGAATTGAAGGGCTTTTATTATCTCTGCAAATGGTTATGTTTGCTTTCCTTGGAATTGAAATGATTGGTGTAACAGCTGGAGAAGTCAAAAATCCAGAGAAATCGCTTGCAAGAGCGATTGATTCGGTTTTCTGGCGCATTCTAATTTTCTATGTAGGGGCACTATTTGTCATCATGTCCATTTATCCATGGGAGGAAATCGGATCAAAAGGAAGCCCGTTTGTAATGGCATTTGAACAAATCGGTATTCCGGGCGCAGCTGGTATCATCAACTTCGTTATTTTGACAGCAGCACTATCTTCTTGTAACAGTGGGATTTTCAGTACGGGAAGAATGTTGTTTAACTTGGCAGAACACGGTGAAGCTCCAAAGAAATTTGCAAACCTAACAAGAAACGGTGTCCCAGGAAAAGCCGTTATTGCAACAGCAACGGTTTTATTGGTTGGGGTAATTTTGAATTATATAGTGCCGGCTAAAGTATTTACATGGGTAACGAGCATCGCAACTTTCGGTGCTATCTGGACGTGGGGGATTATTTTGGTTTCTCAAATCCAATTCCGTAAGAGACTAAGACCGGCGGAGAAAGCAAAACTGAAATACAAAGTTCCTTTCTTCCCGATCACATCTTATATTGCACTTGCTTTCCTAGTGTTTGTTATCGTTGTAATGGCATATTCCCCGGACACAAGGATCGCACTTGTTGTTGGGCCACTATGGCTAGTTTTCTTAACAGTTTATTATTATGGAAAAGGGTTCCACAAAAAGAACCGAGCCCATCACTCGAAGTAAACTAGTGTGGAATTTTAAGGCACCATGGACGATAAGTCTGTGGTGCTTTTCTTATTTTTTTGACAGACATGATGTGAACAAGATGGTCTTCCGTAGATTTTGGGAAAGTACCACCAAACTTATTAGCCCCTCACACTTCGTGTTCGGGGTGTTTTTGTGGGGATAACTGGATGAAAGGGAACAAACATGGTGCGAAAAGGAATAAATGCGAAAGGGAACAAATCAAAATGAGAGGGAATAAACACTCCTCTCCAATCGGAAAGGAACCTTTCAATCAATCATCTTGTCATATAAACGAAACTTTCTTAAAAATGTAAATATGAAGGGAGTCGAGCGTAACCGTTTTTTTCTGCTATAATAGATAAAGTTTGAACGTAAAGGAGAGGACAAAATGGGAAAAGTATACGTATTTGATCATCCATTGATCCAACATAAATTAACATACATCCGTGACAAGAAGACGGGTACGAAAGAATTTCGCGAATTGGTAGATGAAGTAGCAACATTGATGGCTTTTGAAATTACACGCGATATGCCTCTTGATGATGTTGAAGTAGAAACTCCAGTAACAACAGCTAAAGCAAAAGTTTTATCTGGTAAAAAATTAGGCATCGTGCCAATTTTGCGTGCCGGTATCGGTATGGTAGACGGTATTTTAACATTAATCCCAGCGGCTAAAGTCGGACACATTGGCTTATACCGTGATCCAGAAACTTTACAGCCTATCGAATATTATGTGAAGCTCCCAGCGGACGTTGAAGAGCGTGATTTTATATTAGTTGACCCAATGCTTGCAACGGGTGGATCTGCACTTGTTGCAATCAATGCTTTGAAAAACCGCGGTGCAAAAAGCATTAAATTTATGTGCTTAATCGCTGCTCCAGAAGGTGTAGAGGTTCTTCAACAAGCGCACCCTGATGTTGATATCTACATTGCTGCCCTTGACGAAAAATTGGACGACCACGGTTACATCGTGCCAGGACTTGGCGATGCAGGTGACCGTTTGTTCGGAACAAAATAAGTAAGGAAGTGCTTTGACCTTGACGAAAAAATGGAAAGTCATGACGATTTTTGGGACACGCCCAGAAGCAATTAAAATGGCACCACTCGTATTGGAACTAGAAAAACATACAGACGAAATCGAATCCATCGTGACGGTAACGGCGCAACATCGCCAAATGCTTGACCAAGTATTGGACACATTCGGCATCACACCCGACTTCGATTTGAACATTATGAAAGACCGACAAACTTTAATCGACGTGACAACACGTGGACTTGAAGGATTGGATGCAGTCATGAAAGAAGCGAAGCCGGACATCGTCTTGGTACATGGCGATACGACAACGACTTTCATTGCAAGCTTAGCAGCTTTCTATAACCAAATCGCAGTTGGTCACGTAGAAGCGGGACTTCGTACATTTAATAAATACTCACCATACCCTGAGGAAATGAACCGCCAATTAACTGGTGTTATGGCAGACCTTCATTTCTCACCGACGGAAGTATCTGCAGATAACCTTCGCCGTGAAAACAAACCGGAAGATCGCATTGTCGTAACAGGCAACACGGCGATTGACGCGTTGAAAACAACGGTTCGCGAAGAGTACTCGCATCCTGTACTGGAACAAATCGGCTCAGACCGCATGATTTTATTGACGGCACACCGTCGTGAAAACTTGGGTGAACCGATGCGCAACATGTTCCGTGCAATCAAACGTTTGATTGAAGAACATGACGACGTACAAGTTGTCTACCCAGTTCATATGAACCCTGCTGTACGTGAAGTAGCAAATGAAGTCCTTGGAAATGATCCACGTATTCACTTGATCGAGCCTCTAGAAGTACTCGATTTCCATAACTTCGCAGCACGTTCTTTCATTATATTGACTGATTCAGGCGGCGTGCAGGAAGAAGCACCTTCTTTAGGGAAACCGGTTCTTGTATTGCGCGATACGACTGAACGTCCAGAAGGAATCGCGGCAGGAACATTGAAGCTAGCGGGTACGGACGAAGAAACAATTTATGGTTTAGCAAAAGAATTGCTTACGAACGAAGAAGCTTATGCATCAATGTCTCATGCATCCAACCCGTATGGTGACGGTGAAGCATCAAGTCGAATCGTTGAAGCGCTGAAAGTCTATTTAAATAAGTAGCAAAAAGGAAAAGGGACAGCCTCGGCAGTCCCTTTCACTATGACATTGTTAGGGAATTGAATCCGAAAACGTGAATTTTAGATATAGTTGTCCGAATTCTAGATAAACGTAGGTGAAATCTAGATAACGCTACTCGAATTGAAGATATCACCACACAAAATGCAGATAACCTTCTTCGAATACGAGATAACCTCGAGATAACCACTACTAACCAATCTGCACCAGCACCAAAATAGAGTTATTTCATAACAACTCAGCCTGCTGTTTGCAAATTTGTCGACAATATGTCGATTGAGGCGACTTTGTGAAGTTTTTCACGGGAATCAATTGACATCATTTTACCCCTATTGTATGCTTACAAAGGGTATGAATGAGAGGGCTTTCATGTGTATAATTCACGTTGAAACCTTGTCGTATCTGCTTTCTATCAGATTCGCGATTTTTACAAAGTCATGCAAAAACGTGAGGATCACCATGCGTCAAACGAGACGTCCTTTACAAGAAATGGCCCTTTATTCAGCTATTCTCTCACAACTTGTTGGTTCTATTTTAATAGGAGTTTTCACTGGAATGTGGCTCGATGACAAAATAGACACCACCCCGATATTTTTAGTGCTTTTTCTGTTCATTGGCCTTGCAGTCGGTGTAACAGCCATGATCTTGACCATTCGAAAGAGTGAATCATGATTTAGACCGTTATTTATGTATAGGAAGAAACTCATATAACAGTTTCAACAGTAAGACCATACATAGAAACAACTTTCCGTTTAAACACCCTTTGCAACAATTTCTTTCGGTTTGACATGAAGAATGTCGAAATCAGGAAGAAGCATGAATTTAGTAATCTCGATTGTCTTCTATTAATAGTGGACAGGATTATATACATGAAAAACTCTATACCGAATTGTGAAAGAGAGGTGAATGCACGTGCATCATGAGAACCCGACGGTGGTATGGCTTGGGCTTACGTTCAACCTATCAAACGTTATGATGCTAACAGTAACGGCACTTATCGTTCTATTAATCGCAGTAGTTTCTACTCGGAACTTAAGTTTAAAGCCAACTGGTATGCAAAATTTTATGGAGTGGTTAATGGACTTCGTAAAAGGGATTATCAAAAGCAATATGGACTGGAATACAGGTGGACGATTCCATGTTCTAGGTATTACTCTTATCATGTTCATCTTTGTAGCGAACATGTTAGGTCTACCATTTTCAATCGTTATCAATGGTGAATTGTGGTGGAAATCTCCAACCGCAGATCCAATCGTAACGATGACGTTAGCGGTTATGGTCATGATATTAACTCATTACTATGGCATCAAGTTAAAAGGTCTTTCCGAGTACGGAAAAGATTTCTTAAAACCTCTACCGTTCCTTCTGCCCCTTAAGATTGTAGAAGAGTTCGCCAATACGGTGACACTTGGTCTTCGACTTTACGGGAACATTTATGCAGGGGAAGTATTGCTAGGGTTACTAGCAGGTATTGGTGGCGCAAGTATTTTTGGTTTTGCAGGAGCATTGATTCCAACATTAGCTTGGCAAGGTTTCTCGATTTTCGTCGGAACGATTCAATCGTTCATCTTCGTCATTTTAACAATGGTTTATATGTCTCACAAAGTGAGTCATGATCATTAAGTATAACTTGTTCAATACTTGAACAAAGAAAAAACAAATTTCAAGGAGGCAACACACACATGGAAGGTTCAATTGGAGTATTAGCAGCAGCAATCGCAATCGGTTTAGGAGCTCTAGGAGCAGGTATCGGTAACGGATTAATCGTATCAAAAACAATCGAAGGTATGGCTCGCCAACCTGAAGCACGTGGATTATTACAAACAACAATGTACATCGGGGTTGCATTAGTAGAAGCCCTTCCTATCATCGCAGTAGTTATCGCGTTCATCGTTTTAAATAAATAATATATATATACTCACAAATGGTAATGGCGAAGTTGATCTTTGACGATTCTTCGTCATTCTCTTATGAATATTGGTCGTTTTTAAACATAGAAAATCCATCTGTTTAGATTCAGATAAAGACTTGAAGCTCTTGAAGGGAGTGAAACAATCGTGTTTTTGGATTACCTCGTCCTAAATGCCACTACAGAACATGCTGTAAAAGCACTTAACACTGGTGACATTTTTGCTACTTTAATCGTTTTCATCCTTTTAATGGTCCTATTGAAGAAATTCGCATGGGGTCCGTTGATGGGAGTAATGAAGCAACGTGAAGAGTTAATTGTTAGTGAAATCGAAGCAGCTGAAAAAAGCCGCCAAGAATCACATCAATTACTTGAAGAACAACGTGCCTTATTAAAAGAAGCACGCACAGAAGCACAAGCGATTGTTGAAAACGCGAAGCAACAAGGCGATGCACAACGTGAAGAAATCATCACAACTGCACGCGCTGAAGCAGGCCGTTTGAAAGAATCAGCTGTCCGTGAGATTGAAACAGAAAAAGAAAAAGCTATCGCAGCAGTACGCGAAGAAGTTGTATCTCTATCTGTTCTTGCAGCATCTAAAGTTCTTGGAAAACAAATTTCTGAAGAAGATAACCGTGCGTTAATCGAAGAAACGATTGCGAAGGCAGGCGATGTAGTGTGAGTCAATCAACTGCAGCGAAACGTTATGCCCTAGCATTGTTTCAACTAGCACAACAACATAACCAACTAGCTCACGTGGAAGAAGATTTCCGTGAAGTGAAAGTGGTATTTAAAGAAAATCGTGAATTGCAGGTTATGCTTGCTTCTCCAAAGCTTTCTTTAGACCGTAAAAAAGAGTTGATTCGTGAGTTATTCGGTAAAGCTAATCCATTCGTAGTGAATACACTGCAAGTGTTGATTGACCGTAAACGAATCAATGAAGTAGTGACAGTAGCTACTGAATTTGAAACACTTTCAAACGAAGCACAAGGTATTGCTGACGCGAAAGTATTCTCTACACGTCCTTTGACTGATGATGAGCGTGCGGCGATTTCGTCTGCATTTGCACACAAAGTAGGGGTACAATCTTTACGCATTGAAAACGAAATTGATCCATCATTGATTGGTGGCATTCGTCTTCAAATCGGGAATCGTATTTTCGATAGCAGCGTAAGCGCTAAGCTAGACCGCTTGAAAAAACAACTTATTGGTTAATATTATGAAACGAAAGAGGTGACATACATGAGCATCAAAGCTGAAGAAATCAGTGTCTTGATTAAACAGCAGATTGAAAATTATCAATCTGAGATGAAAGTTAGCGATGTTGGTACAGTTATCCAAATTGGTGATGGTATCGCTCGTGCTCATGGTCTCGACAACGTCATGGCTGGAGAGTTATTGGAATTCTCTACCGGTGTTATGGGTATGGCACAAAACTTAGAAGCGAACAACGTAGGTATCGTTATTCTAGGACCATATGCAGATATCAAAGAAGGCGATGAAGTACGTCGTACAGGCCGTATTATGGAAGTACCAGTTGGACCAGAATTGATTGGCCGTGTTGTCAATCCACTAGGCCAACCAGTTGATGGCTTAGGCCCAATCAACACAACAAAAACTCGTCCAATCGAAAGCCCAGCACAAGGTGTTATGGCCCGTAAATCGGTTCATGAACCATTGCAAACTGGGATCAAAGCGATTGACGCACTAGTGCCAATCGGCCGTGGTCAACGTGAGTTAATCATCGGTGACCGTCAAACAGGTAAAACAGCTGTTGCGATCGATACAATCCTTAACCAAGCTGACCAAAACATGATTTGTATTTACGTAGCAATCGGTCAAAAAGAATCGACTGTTCGTAACGTAGTTGAAACGCTTCGTAAAAACGGCGCATTAGAATACACAATCGTTGTTACTGCATCAGCATCTCAACCAGCTCCATTATTGTACCTAGCTCCTTACACAGGTATTACAATGGCGGAAGAATTCATGTTTGATGGCAAGCATGTACTAATTGTTTATGATGATTTATCTAAACAAGCTGCTGCTTACCGCGAACTTTCATTATTACTTCGTCGTCCTCCGGGTCGTGAAGCATATCCAGGGGATGTATTCTACTTACATAGCCGCTTGTTAGAGCGTGCTGCTAAGTTGAATGAAACACTTGGTTCAGGGTCAATTACAGCTCTTCCATTCGTTGAGACACAAGCTGGAGATATCTCTGCTTATATTCCAACAAACGTAATTTCGATTACGGATGGACAGATCTTCTTACAATCTGACCTATTCTTCTCAGGTGTTCGTCCAGCAATCAACGCGGGTCTTTCAGTATCACGTGTTGGTGGTTCAGCTCAAATTAAAGCCATGAAAAAAGTTGCGGGTACACTACGTCTTGACTTAGCTGCATTCCGTGAACTTGAAGCATTCGCTCAATTCGGTTCTGACCTTGATAAAATAACTCAATCCAAATTAAACCGTGGTGCACGTACAGTAGAAGTATTGAAACAAGACTTGAACAAACCGCTTAAGGTTGAAAAACAAGTTATTATTCTTTACGCTCTTACACGTGGTCACTTAGATGATATTCCAGTTCAAGATATCGTTCGTTTCGAGAACGAATTGCACAGCTGGTTAGATTCAAACCACACAAACGTTTTAGATCACATCCGTACAACAAAAGATCTTCCTGCTGACGAAGACTTAGTAAACGCGATCTCAGCGTTTAAAAAGACATTTGCTAAATCAGAGTAATCTTTTTGGATGAATAAAAAACGATAAGGTGGTGAAATACCAGTGGCATCATTACGCGACATTAAAAGCCGAATAACATCGACAAAGAAAACGAGCCAGATTACAAAAGCGATGCAAATGGTGTCGGCTTCGAAATTGAACCGTGCAGAATTGAATGCGAAATCATTCGTTCCTTACATGGCGAAAATTGAAGATGTCGTAGGAGCAATCGCTTCAGGAACTAGCGATAATGGGCATGCAATGCTCAAATCTCGTCCAGTAGCGAAAACTGCTTACCTCGTCATCACTGCTGACCGTGGACTTGCGGGTGCATACAACAGTAACGTGTTACGTGCTGTAACGAATGCAATTCGTGAACGTCACACATCAAATGATCAATTTGTAGTCTTTGCAGTTGGACGTATCGGTCGTGATTTCTTCACGAAACGCGGCATTACAGTAATTGAAAGTGCAGTCGGTTTACCGGATCAGCCTTCATTTGCTGATATTAAGGAAATAGCGCGCAAGGCTGTTGGTATGTTCACAGAAGGTATGTATGATGAACTTTATATGTACTACAACCATTTTGTTAGCGCCATTCAACAAGACGTTACAGAGAAAAAGGTGCTTCCGTTAACGGACATCGCTATGACAAGCACGGCTGCTTCATATGAATTCGAGCCTTCAGGCGAAGCAATTCTTGAAGTACTGCTTCCACAATATGCGGAAAGCTTGATCTACGGTGCTTTACTAGACGGCAAAGCAAGTGAACATGCTGCACGTATGACAGCAATGAAGAGCGCAACCGATAACGCAAGTGAACTAATCAGTTCATTGACATTACAATTCAACCGTGCACGTCAAGCTGCGATTACCCAAGAAATTACGGAAATCGTCGGCGGCGTAGCGGCTCTAGAATAGAAGAAGTAAGTAAGACAGGAGGGAACAAGTATGAACATAGGACACGTTCTTCAAGTAATGGGTCCAGTTGTTGACGTTAAGTTCAACAACGGCCAGTTACCAGCAATCTATAACGCATTGACAGTTGCGATTGAACGTCCAAACCAAGAGCCAACAACGTTAACTCTTGAAGTTGCGTTACACCTTGGTGACGACTCTGTCCGTACAGTAGCTATGTCATCTACAGATGGCTTGAAACGTGGTGCGGAAGTTACAGACGCTGGATCAGCAATTACAGTTCCAGTTGGTGACATCACATTAGGTCGTGTATTCAACGTACTTGGTGAAGTAATTGACTTAGGCGAAGAGATCCCGGCTGAATTACGCCGTGACCCGATTCACCGTCTTGCACCAACGTTCGAACACCTTTCAACGGAAGTTGAAATTCTTGAAACAGGAATCAAAGTAGTAGACTTATTAGCTCCTTATATCAAAGGTGGTAAAATCGGTCTTTTCGGTGGTGCCGGTGTAGGTAAAACTGTACTTATTCAAGAATTAATCAATAACATCGCACAAGAACACGGCGGTATCTCGGTATTCGCAGGTGTTGGTGAGCGTACGCGTGAAGGAAATGACTTATTCCACGAGATGAGCGATTCTGGCGTAATCAAGAAAACAGCAATGGTATTCGGTCAAATGAACGAGCCGCCTGGTGCACGTATGCGTGTTGCCTTGACTGGTTTGACAATGGCTGAGTATTTCCGTGATGAGCAAGGTGCAGACGTACTATTGTTCATCGATAATATCTTCCGTTTCACTCAAGCAGGTTCTGAGGTATCAGCCCTTCTAGGTCGTATGCCATCAGCCGTTGGTTACCAACCAACACTTGCTACTGAAATGGGTCAATTGCAAGAGCGTATCACGTCTACTAACGTAGGTTCTGTAACATCGATTCAAGCGATTTACGTACCTGCCGATGACTATACGGATCCAGCTCCAGCAACAACATTTGCTCACTTAGATGCAACAACAAACTTAGAACGTAAACTTTCTGAGATGGGTATTTACCCAGCGGTAGATCCTTTGGCTTCAACTTCTCGTGCATTGTCACCTGAAATCGTTGGCGAAGAGCACTACTCAGTTGCTCGTCAAGTACAATCAACACTTCAACGCTACAAAGAACTTCAAGATATCATTGCGATTCTTGGTATGGATGAGTTATCTGATGATGACAAGTTAACGGTTAACCGTGCTCGTCGTATTCAGTTCTACTTATCTCAAAACTTCCACGTAGCTGAGCAATTCACTGGCCAAAAAGGTTCATACGTACCGGTTAAAGAAACAGTTCAAGGATTCAGACAAATTCTTGATGGTAAATATGATCACCTACCTGAAGATGCATTCCGTTTAGTTGGACGCATTGAAGAGGTTATTGAAAAAGCGAAAAGCATGGGCGTTGAAGTTTAATAACAGGGACCAGGAGGGGAAAAAATGAAGACCATCAAAGTCAATATTGTCACTCCCGACGGCCCGGTATACGATTCTGAAGTCAACATGATCATTGCCTCTACAACAACTGGTGAAATTGGTGTGCTACCTGGACACATTCCAATGGTTGCTCCACTTAAAGTGGGTGCCATTCGTCTGAAAAAGGAAGGAACAACTGAAATCGTAGCAGTAAGCGGCGGTTTCTTGGAAGTCCGACCTGACCAAGTATCCATTCTAGCTCCATCAGCTGAAGTAGCTAGCACAATTGATATCAATCGTGCGAAAGAAGCAATGAAACGTGCTGAAGAACGTCTGAACTTATCAAAACAAGACGACGTCGATTTCAAACGTGCGGAACTATCATTGAAACGCGCAATGAATCGTATCAACGTTAATGAGGGTAACATCTAATAAAAGATGGCGAGTCGAGGAGTAGTATTCTCCTCGACTCGTTTTTTTATTTGATAGGTGGGGGTCTCTCTATTTCACAGATCGATATAGAGGATTCATTGTTGTTTATTTACAATGCTCAATGTTATATCTGAATGTAACGAATGTATTTCTGGAAATGGGTTTTCAATCTCCAATTTCATTTTTCTACACAATTCGAACGTGATAAGTTTATTAACTTAATTTTTCACATTCGTTCGTATGCTGCCAGACAACATCTTAACAAAAGTGTTTTCCTTACTTAATTCGACCACTTTTCAAACAAAAAGGAGCAATCACCATGTATACACAAATTGGGCAACAAGCAATCCTTGGCATTTTATCGCATACATTTTTTATCGGAATTACATTCTTTGCACTTCGTGCTGTCATGATCGAAAAAGTTGTCAAAAAGCAACATGTTTTTCAAGTGCAACTACTATACATCCTTTTGAGCATTGCAATCGGTTCTTCAGTGTCGAACTTCTTTCTGCACATGTCGACTTGGTCGAAACAGATTCCGTTCCTCTTTTCATAAAGAGTCTCTTTATGTCCATAAAGATGAACGAGTTTCGTAGCTATGGCCATGGAGAGAACAAATATTACCCGGGAAATAAATTGTCGAAGGATGGTTTAATCCTAGTGTCGAAGGGAATTAGTAGGTAGAATAACTTAACAAAAAAGAGTTTAAAAGAGTTCCATTTTGACCGACACAAAGAACTTGTGACTTACGTATCATATAAAACAGTTACTTGTCAAAAAGTTCACAAAAAATGAGGGAATGGGTACTTGTGTTATACGAGAAATGTCTGTAATATGAGTAATGTTTTTATTCCTAATAAATGACATCATACGAGTTAAATCGACACATAGAGAAAAATCATTATATAAAACATGGAGGGTCAACATTGGATAAAATTATTGTAAGAGGCGGCCATAGGTTAACAGGGAAAGTAAGAGTAGAGGGTGCAAAAAATGCGGTACTACCGGTATTGGCAGCAGCTCTTTTAGCATCAAAAGGAAAAAACATCATTCGTGACGTAGCGAACTTAGCAGATGTTTACACGATAAATGAAGTATTGAAAAGTTTAGGTGCAACAGTGCAATATTTCCCAAAACAAAACGAAGTCATTATCGATTCTTCAGCTGCATTATCAAGTGAAGCTCAATTCGAATACGTTCGTAAAATGCGTGCATCGATCTTAGTAATGGGACCGATTTTAGCTCGTAACGGCTTTGCGCGTGTAGCACTTCCAGGGGGTTGTGCAATCGGTTCTCGTCCAATCGATCAGCATTTAAAAGGTTTTGAAGCGATGGGCGCTGAAATCTCATTTGGTCATGGATTTGTTGAGGCAAGAACAGAAGGTCGCCTAAAAGGTGCTAAAATTTATATGGACTTCCCAAGTGTTGGCGCAACTGAAAACATCATGACGGCAGCAGCATTGGCAGAAGGAACGACAATTCTTGAAAATGCTGCAAGAGAGCCGGAAATTGTAGATTTGGCGAACTTCATCAACGAAATGGGTGGACGTGTTATCGGGGCTGGTACCGACACGATTCGCATCGAGGGTGTAGAGGAATTAGAAGGTACACTTCACCATATCATTCCTGACCGTATTGAAGCAGGTACATTCATGGTGGCAGCTGCCATCACAAAAGGTGATGTAACAATCGAAAACGCAGTTCCTGAGCATATGGCAGCGTTAATTTCCAAAATGGAAGAAATGGGTGTTCATATCAATGAAGAAGAAGACGGACTTCGTATCCGTGCAACTGAAACATTGAAATCAGTGGATATTAAAACAATGCCGCATCCTGGCTTCCCGACTGACATGCAATCACAAATGATGGCATTGATGTTAACGGCAACTGGCTCGGGAATGTTGACTGAAACGGTATTTGAAAACCGCTTTATGCACGTAGAAGAATTCCGTCGCATGAACGGGAACGTAAAAATTGAAGGTCGCTCGGTTATTATGCAAGGACCATCTGAACTTCAAGGCGCAGAAGTGGCAGCAACTGACCTACGTGCAGCTGCAGCATTAATTTTAGCGGGCTTGGCTTCAGAAGGCGTAACACGCGTTACGGAACTTTACCATCTTGACCGTGGATATGTGAACTTCCACTTGAAACTACAAGCACTTGGAGCAGACATTGAACGCGTTTCATCTGAATCTTCTGATGAAATAGTAATGCAACAAACCGTTTAATCCCTATCCTATCCTATTCCAAAAACCGACATCTTATACCCAAGATGTCGGTTTTTTTGTGGAAAATTTTATTCCCGTTAATACTCAGTTTTGGGAAGAGGGGGTAGGGGGATATTTAGTTTATGCCATTCCTTTTTTATTTGTTCCTATTCGGGAAGCTCACTTTGTTTATATTAATCCGTAACAGTAATACCTCTCAGAATGAAGTGGGAGGGGGCAAGTTGGTTTATTTACGCTTTGCTCCTGTTAGAAGTGTGGCAATATTAACGGGAGGGAATTTTTTTCCCTTTCAAGATTTGTTCCTATTAAGGATACGTTTAATCCCTCTCGCGAGTATTTTATTCCCTTTCGCACTATTCCATTTCACCCAGTTACTTTTAAAAATTATCCTTAGAAGTGTAAAATGGTTTTGTTTACGCTGCGCTGCTGATGGGAGGTCTCGACATACCATATGAAGAAACCCATTTTGAAATCTAGATTTATTCCCATTAATTCAGATAAATTCTAATGCTCTCTGTAATTCATATTCTTTACTCTATCATCATATATTCCACCATGAGATACTTAGCCATTGTCATCACCTGTCTCTGTTTATTCCTCCTGCCACTGCAAATAATTAAGAAACTACCGCAACAAGGGCAAGTGTCAGCACCCGAACCCGAAACCGACAATGTTGTAGCTTGTGAACCTATACTAATTCGCGTGGAAGGGCATGCTGAGCCGTTTCCATTAGAGGACTATATCAAAGGTGTCGTACAAGCAGAAATGCCAGCTACGTTCAAGCTAGAGGCCTTAAAAGCGCAAGCAATTGCCGCACGAACATTCGCACTCAAAACAACCAATTTTGGTTCAAAATCTATTAAACCAACTACTTCACACCAAGCGTTCATCTCACCGAGTGAACGCATATCCCCTCCAAACATCGCACAAGCAATCACGGAAACTGCCTCACAAATTCTTACCTATAACAATGAACTCATCACAGCCATGTTTTTCTCCACGAGCAATGGGAAAACGGAAAGCGCGAAAGGGTATAGTGGCAACGACATTCCATATTTAGTCATCACGGATAGCCTGGGGGATACCATATCTCCGAAGTTCAACAACACGAAAACATTCACCCTGAAAGAATGGAACGAAGCATTCGGCTTTAATTGGACAGCCGATCACTTCAAGACACTGGTGCTGACGCCAAATGAATCACAACGAGTCAAACAAATGACGACCACACAGCACGAATGGACAGGCCGTGAAATAAGGGATATTTTAGGGCTCCCCTCAACGGATTTCGAAATTGATGCATCCAATCCAAATCTTATCACCGTATCAACGAAAGGATACGGGCATGGAGTCGGGATGAGTCAATACGGAGCAAACGCTATGGCGCAGGAAGGGAGTAAGGTAGAGGAGATTTTGAAACACTACTATCCGAAGACGGAAATAAAAAATTTCCAATCTATTCAACCAGGATGTTTAAAACCTTGAATCGCTGACAACACTAGCATCAGAGGTGATGAATATGCGAGAGGAAAAATCTAATAATCCTTCTCTACCAAAAAAACCAAGTAAAAAACAAACGTGGCTATGGCCAGCGATTTACGTAGGGTTTTCGCTGCTATTTGTCGGCATGATCTGGGGGTACAATGCGTTTATTGATTCTGATAATGTCGCAAAAGGTCCACGAACTGAAGACACGGGAGCAAAAGAAGTTGCTGTAACGTCTCAAAAAGAGTCAATGAAATTCCCATTTGACGAAGCGATGCTTGACCAAATGACAATTCTGCAAGATTTCTATGATCCTACTGCAACGGACGAATCACAAGAAAATTCTCTTCTTGTATTCAACCAAACTTACGAAACAAGTAGCGGTGTGACCATCTCAATTGAAGGCGAACCGTTTGAAATTTTAGCCGCAATGAGTGGTACAGTAAAAGAAGTAAATCTTGATCCATTCCTTGGGGACGAAATCGTTCTAGAACATGAAGACGGCCTACTTACACAATACCGTTCCGTAAAAGAAATTTCAGTGAAAGCCGGTGACCATGTACAACAAGGTCAACCTATGGCAACTGCTACTGAAAATGAATTCAACCCAACAGCTGGTGTTCATTTACAGTTTGAAGTGTATGACAATGGAGAAGCAATTAATCCACGTACGTACTTAGCGTTCTAATTCCCAACTTTAAGGCATACGGTATAGGAAACGTTCGGTACGGAAGGATGCGGTCTTGCACGAACAGATCCGGAAACGTTGCCTAGAGCTTGGCGTATTGGTGCATGAAACGGGCTTAACGGTACGCGCGGTTGCAAAGAAAACGGGCTACTCGAAAAGCACGGTGCACAAAGATTTAACAGAACGTTTAAAACTAGTAAATGAAGCACTGGCCAAAGAAGTTAGTGAAATCCTTGCCTATCATAAGTCGATTCGACATATCCGGGGCGGGGAAGCAACGAAACAGATGTGGAAACTTAAAGAGGAACACACAGAAGAAACGTCATGACGATTACTCGTCATGGCGTTTTTTCATGTGGTAAAAGAACACCGAAGTTCGTTTTCAGAACAGGACTATTTACTGAAAAAAGATGTAATTATTTGCTCTCTATGATAGAATAGTCAGTTAGTAGAGACAAAGATAGAGAAAGTCAACTATTATGGGATTTGTAGGAAGGGGAAACAAGGTTCATGTTTGCTAAAGATATTGGAATTGACCTTGGAACGGCTAACGTTTTAATACATGTAAAAGGTAAAGGCATTGTATTAAACGAGCCTTCAGTAGTAGCAATGGATCGCAAAACGAAACGTGTGTTGGCAGTAGGCGAAGAGGCACGTAAAATGGTAGGGCGTACTCCCGGAAATATAGTGGCGATTCGTCCGCTAAAAGACGGAGTAATCGCTGATTTTGATGTGACTGAAGCGATGCTAAAACACTTTATTAA
Source organism: Paenisporosarcina sp. P4_B8 (assembly GCF_056402175.1). Lineage (NCBI taxonomy): Bacteria > Bacillati > Bacillota > Bacilli > Caryophanales > Caryophanaceae > Paenisporosarcina > Paenisporosarcina sp. P4_B8. The sequence goes on from NZ_JBFUHX010000001.1 coordinate 325,125, forward strand.
TAAACTGGATGTAAAAGGATTTTTATCAAAGCCACGTATCTTAATTTGTTGCCCAACGAATATCACAAGTGTGGAACAAAAAGCGATTCGTGAAGCGGCGGAGAAATCTGGCGGCAAAAAAGTTTTCCTCGAAGAAGAACCAAAAGTGGCGGCGATTGGAGCGGGCATGGATATTTTCCAGCCAAGCGGAAATATGGTCGTTGATATTGGTGGGGGAACAACAGATATCGCGGTCCTTTCGATGGGTGACATTGTAACGTCCGAATCGATTAAAGTAGCCGGCGATGTGTTTGATAATGATATTTTACAGTACATAAAACGCGAATATAAGTTATTGATTGGCGAACGTACGTCTGAAGATATTAAAATAAGAATCGGTACGGTATTTGCTGGTGGACGCAATGAAGAAATGGAAATCCGCGGCCGAGATATGGTTACAGGCTTGCCACGAACTATTCTAATCACTTCTGAGGAAATCGAAAAATGTTTGCGAGAATCCATTGCCATGATCGTGCAGGCTTCGAAAAATGTTCTGGAAAAGACACCTCCAGAATTATCTGCAGATATTATCGACCGTGGCGTGATTTTAACAGGTGGCGGCGCACTGATGCACGGCATTGATTTCTTGCTTGCACAGGAATTGAAAGTTCCGGTTTTAATAGCCGAAAACCCAATGGACTGTGTAGCCATCGGTACAGGTATTTTACTGAACAATATTGGCAAAGCTTCCACTCGACTGTAAAGATTACCAACAAATATACATGCACAATTGATGGACGATAAGGAGAACGGCGAATGACGAATGAAGTAAAAGACGAACAACAACAGGTAAAAACGCAGCCAGTTGCTTCTAACCGAAAACAGCACAAAGCTGAAAAAGCCGAAGCTAAGGGTCAAAAGAAAACTTGGTGGGTTCAAATACGTCTTTTCCCGATTTGGCTTCGTATTATTTTGGTTTTAGCTCTTGTCGTTGCTGCAATTGCAGCAGGATTAGTTATTGGCTATGGTTACATCGGAGATGGTGAACCAAAAGATGCACTTAAGTGGGAAACATGGCAACACATTTTGGACATTTTAAACGGGAAAGAGAAGTAAATCGACTCTTTGCACGTCTTTAGTAAAAATATTGTCTAGCTACAAGCGCCAGCTCGCACCTCCGGTTAGGTACACAGGATGTGGGACACTAGCCTTTATACCGAAACAATTCGAAAACAGATTTTCGATGCGTTTCTTCCACTGTCGGAGTCGATCTGAAGTGGCGCTTTACGCTTTTCTTATGGAGGTTTTACAGTGACATTATCAGCTCAACAAATTCAAGCAATTTTACCACATCGTTATCCATTTTTATTGGTCGATCGAATTACTGAAATTGAAGACGGCAAACGTGCAGTTGGTCTGAAAAACGTTTCAATTAACGAAGATTTCTTCAATGGGCATTTCCCGGGATATCCTGTAATGCCAGGTGTTTTAATTATCGAAGCATTGGCACAAGTAGGTGGAGTAGCGTTATTGAACAAAGAAGAAAACAAAGGACGTCTTGCATTTTTGACAGGCGTAGATAACTGCCGTTTCAAACGACAAGTCGTACCTGGCGATCAACTTCGCTTGGAAGTGGAATTCGTAAAACTTCGCGGGGCAATGGGCAAAGGTCATGCCATCGCGACAGTAGACGGCGAAATCGCGTGCGAAACAGATATTTTATTTGCACTTGGACCAATTGTTGAAAAAGAATAATCACTATTCAACATGTTTAATGCTAATCGTCTGAGGGAATAATAAAACAGACGGTGTAGCCTTTCAAGTAGGAGGTTTTCCGCTTCATGTATAAAGAATTACCAACCGGAGTAAAAAGTAGCATTACACGCTCCATCAAAACCGTTTTTGAACATTATATGGCTTCGATTGAATGGTCGGAAAATCGTTTCAGTATGGAAGACTTCATTCAAGCTTGGCGTATATATATAAGTGAAAGTGCAACATGGGAAGACAAGATTTCTGAAGAATGTAAGCAAGATCCAGCATTTCACGAAGAAATTGCCAAAAAAATGAATCAAGCGATTGATAAAATTTTGAATGAGCCACCGTCTGAAGAACAAGTTGCAAAAATTGAAATCATGCAAGAACAACTCAACACTCATTATGATTATGCGTGTAAAGCGGAAGCGGCATACGTCGAATCCATTTTAAAAGAAAAACAAAACGCATAGTCGGATAGTTCCTTCCTTTCCCGGGCAACCTACAGTGAATCACATTAATTGTGGTGAACAATTGCCGGAAAGGAGGGAATTTTTTATGTGGAAAAAAGCAACGATGGTCTTTGGGATGAGTGCACTTTTACTTGTCGGATGTAACATGAATAAAGACAAAGTACCAGGAAACGAAACCCCAATGGAAAACGATGTAAAGGACAACGTAAATGACGTAAATGACAACGTAAAGGACGACGTAAATGACGTACGTGAAGATACCCAAGATTTAGTGCCTGGTACTGAAGGTAAAAATCATGTGGATCCAACAAACGAAGATCAAAACAAAGATAATGATAAAGACATGATGAAAGACGCGAATACAGATCAAGAAGAAATCCTTGAAGATGACATGGATAGACGTGACGCGGATAACAAAGACGAATAATGCTGTATTTGAAGAAGCCCGAATGTCTTTCCCGGACGAAATGAATCGAAAATTTGATTGAGTTTCTGAAGCTAAGATGCGAATTGGGCACGCTTTAAAAAAATACAAAAAAGACTCGGCTAAACTTCAGCCGAGTCTTTTTTTAAATGAGGTCGTTGTCGCATATCGTTTTCAAAGCGAGTAATAAGATTTTCACCTGTTAATCCATCTTGGACGAGTTCTGTCAAAAGTTGCAAGGCATACTTACGACGGGTGCGAATTAACATCCCTTTCAACAGTACCGAAACATAATCTCCAATTTCTTTGACAGCATATACTGCAACTTCAAAGCTTGCAGGTTCATTTTCAGGATACGAAATGACGACTTTCACTTCAACCAATTCCCCAGAACCATTGTATTGCTCAAATATCGTACTGTCTTTTTTATCGACATACATTTCTAATATCCATGATCGGTGGCTGTTTTCTTGATTGATGATGATGCCATCTACGAGAGGAATCGCAATGGTTTGGTCCCCTTGAACCAATGTCATAGACAACATTTTAAAGGTTTTCAATAAGCTCACAGCCTTTCCGAAAAGTTTAATTGACTCTATTATATCATAGACTTCAAAAATCTTAGAGAACTAGCCAAAACCGCATTTTAAAGAAATGCTTCACACTTAGAGCCACATGGTATAAGAAGGCCTTTGTTAATATGTGGTACTTGCAAAATTAAATTTTTACAGGCTCAAAAGAGGGCAAAATTAATTTTTGGACCTTTGCACACAATTAAATGTGCTTTGTACAATAAATTCAGTAACCTGAAAGGAGGTGAATAAATGAATCAAATCGGGATGATTGGCCGCATGACAAAAGATCCAGTATTCCGGCAATTGTCTGAAGGAAGGGTGCAAGCAAGTTTCGTGTTGGCTGTACAACGTACTTACAAAAGCGCAAAATCGGATGAAGCAGATTTTGTATTATGTACTGTATGGGGGAAACTTGCTGAACACACAGTGAAGTATTGTGGAAAAGGCTCGCTTGTAGGAATCAGTGGACATATCCACTCGAGATCCTACCAAAAAGAAGATGGCAATCGTGTCTTCGTAACCGAAGTCATCGTTGAAGAAGTTCAATTTTTACAAACGAAACCGAAAGCAGGACAATCTTCAGAAATTCCTCATATGAATAAAGAGTCGCAAGCGAAAGAAGACTTTATATTCTCTGAGGAAGAGCACAAAGAATTACCGGTTGTGTAACTTTGTTTTCCACGGTAGACCGCACCGTTGGTTAGTACACAAGATTTCTCAATCCAAGAGAAAGGAATTCACCCAATGAAAGCTTCATCATCTGATCATCTCATTCGAATGGAACTACATATGGAACAACTAATTCGTATGATTGCGAATTTGAATGAGCGAATTCAAGTGCTCGAACACAAATTAACCGAACCCGCATTACGCGTAGTGGGCAAATAAGATTTTACTAGATTGGCAAGAGAGGAAACCGGCCGCGTGAAGCACGGTCGGTCTTGTACATAGAAAAGCGGAAAGCACCACTCTTGCTCAACACAGCCGCTGGAAGGCAAGAAGCGAAAGCACGCTTTCGCATGAATTTGGGAGGGGAGGCTAAGATCCGGACATCGTGTCCGAACGCCTTCATGACCCACATCCTGTGGGCCCAAGCTTAGGTGTGAGCTGGTGCTTGAAGCTGGACATAAGAAAAGTGTAGCTGGCCAAGATAGACCGACTCCGACGTTGAAACTAAGGTTCCCTTTGCGACGAGTAACCGCAGAAGTAGGCGACTCGAAAACCTGTTTTCGAATGAGACAGTGAAATGGAGGTACGGACTGACCTGCGGAACTAGACATATAGAAAAGCGCAGCAGGTCATGATATACCTACTACGACGTTGCAAATGGAACAGGCGCATCCACCGTTTATTAGCAAACATCCTGTTGGCCCGAGGAGGCTAGCAAGTTCGTACGCGGAAAGGGAGCCGAGTCTAATTTTTAAAAAATAAAATGCCTGCCGGGAATCCGGCAGGCATCCATATAAACGTTAACCTAATGTAAGAAGTTCTTTTAAATCATCATCCGCTAGTTCAGTAATCCACTGGCTGGATTGGATCAAGTCTTCCGACAACGCTTGTTTATCAGCTAGCAATTTGTCGATTTTCTCTTCAATCGTACCAATTGTCACGAATTTATGCACATGGACAAAACGCGTTTGACCAATGCGGTAGGCACGGTCAGTTGCTTGATTTTCAACCGCTGGATTCCACCAACGATCGGCATGCAATACATGATTGGCAGCAGTTAAGTTAAGTCCCGTTCCGCCAGCTTTCAGTGACAAAATAAACACAGGGAATTCTTTTTCCTGGAAGGCTTCAACCAGACGGTCACGCTGTGCTTTTGGCATACTGCCAGTTAAGAAGGGCGGATCGATGCCGTGCAGCTCGCTTAAGCAATGCTGCAGCAGATGACCCATTCCAATGTACTGGGTGAAAATGAGACATTGCTCACCACGAGCGGCAATTTCTGCTGCCAAAGTGACGATGCGCGCCAGTTTTTCAGAACGCTCCATCATATACTCCGCTTCACCAAACCCCTCCTTCAGATAAAGGGCTGGGTGATTACACAATTGCTTCAGCTTGCTCAACATTTTTAAAATAAGTCCTTTTTTCTCAAAGCCGGTCAATGTTTCGAGTTTGAACAGCGTCTCCTGAATCAAGCTTTCATAGAGTGCTGCTTGCTCCGTCGTCAATGGGCAATACTCACGCTGTTCTTGTTTGTCCGGCAGGTTCAACAGCAAGTCTGGATCCTGCTTCGTACGTCTCAACAAGAAAGGACGGATTTTGTTTCGAAGTTTTTGTTTATGATTTTCCGACTCATCGCGTTCTATGGGTGCAATAAAGTTATCCTGGAACTTACGGAAGCTACCTAAATAGCCTTTATAAATGAAATCGAAAATGGCCCATAACTCAGACAAACGATTTTCAACTGGTGTTCCTGTCAATGCCAAATGATGTTCACCGCGTAACTTACGAATCGCACGACTTTGCTTCGTGTGCATGTTTTTGATGTTCTGAGCTTCATCCAGAGTCACACTGGCCCATTCGATTTCACTTAACGCTTCAGCATCCTGAGAAGCCGTACCAAAAGTCGTCAATACGACATCCGGTTTCATGGAAATGAGTTCAGTAGCCAGAGATTCATCTTTGGAACGTGTTTGCCCGTAATGCACATGGACGTCTAAATCAGGCGCAAATCGTGCCAGCTCTTTTTGCCAGTTTCCTAAAACGGAAGTAGGGCAAATGATAAACGATGGCTTATCCGTTTGATTTGTGCGATGTACATGGAGCAAGTACGTAATCAGCTGTACTGTTTTTCCGAGACCCATATCATCCGCTAAACATACGCCGAATCCTTGTTCACGCATAAACACAAGCCAGTCAAAGCCCTGTTGCTGATAAGGACGCAGTTCCGTCAACAAATGAGGGGAAACAGTCGTAGTAGGCAGACCTTTCTTATCCTGTAGCTGCTCCAAATACTTTTGAAGGGATTGATTCAGTTCGAACTGGAATAAAGGATCGTCCTCTTCTTCCAAATTATCTTCATCTAGTACGAGTGCTTCAGGCAGTTCACGGAACAATAATTCTTTCACGGTCCAGTCTTCAGCTTCCGTTTGTTCCATCAACTGGCGGATTTCATGCATCCAGTGTGAATCGATGCGGAACCATTCGTTACCGGCACGTATGTACTCACGATTTTCTTCAACCATTTGTTTGAATTGATCTTCAGTAATCGCTTGACCATTTAACGAGAAGTGCCAATCAAAAGTTAAAATTTCATTCAGACCGGCTGTTGTTTTAAACGAAGCGGTCTTGGCATTCGACTTGACGCGCAGTTTGGATTCTTTCACCGCTTTTAACCAACCTGGCAAAATCACTTCAAAACCAAGAGCTTGCAGGCGTGCTGCATCGTCACGCAAGAAATGGCGGACGTCCAAATCACTTAATGAACTAGATAAAAACCGATCCGCATCCGATTCCATATTCATTAATTCCAGCATATTGGATTGCGTTTCATACACATAAGGAGCATGAACTTTCCATTTATCAGGTAGCGCATTAGCGATTGAAGAATCTTTCTTCCGAAAAGCGGGAGTCCAGTGAACGGAACTTTTCTTGCCGCGAACCACTGTTTCCAATAGCCATTCATCCGAGAAGGATTCAGGCTCACTAAGCCGCAGTGCCACAATGATATCAGAATGTCCGCTTTGAGCTTGCAGAGGCCAACCGCCTTGTTTGAAAAAGGGAAGTAACGTAGGAATATCCGATAACGTCAACCCTGCGCCATACAGTTTCTGCTGAATGGCAGAAGTAAGCATCACTTTTGCAGCAGGTGGGACTTCTTCAGTTGTCAGTACTAGTGAGCCTTCTTCAAACTCAATATCATTCCAAAGAGTTGGCGCACTCCATAAGTTTGCAGCTTGTTGAATGGTTGATATCGTCAACTCGTCTTCCTGTGCATAGCCACTAACGTGCACGTAAGGGTGTTTAACGATGGGTGAGAACAGTTCCACTAATTCAAGTGAAGAAAACCGAGTTTCTTCATCATGATTCAAGCCGTAAAAAGAGGGTTCATGTTGGAATGAGATAAAAGATATCCATTGTTCCGTAAATAAACGCATGCCTTCATCATTGTAGGCATGCACGGTTGTAAATCCATCATCCATTTGATCGAATGACAGTATTAAATTTTTCATAAAGGGCGATACACGGGAAGTCATAAAGGCAAGTTTCCTTTCTGTATCTCTTCTTGGAGAGCGCGCAATCGACGATATTTCGCTTGAAGTTCGCTTACGTAGCTGTTCCAATATTCGGTTTTGCCACTTTTCTTCGCAGCCGATTTCATTTTTTTCCAAATGCGAACGGCTTGTTTATAGTTATGGCGATTGCGCTCTCGCACTTCGGTCAGTGCAAGTACATGATAAAGCGGCAACACTGTTTCAGGTGCTTCCTGGAGGACAGTCTTCATACCACATGATTCCGCATAATCGAGCGTTGACCCGAATCGGTGATGCAGAGCCACCCAATCTTTATATCGGTGTTGATCAATCAGGAAATCGGAATAGGCACGGACGCCAAATGAACCAAATTGCCAGAACAGCTGCTCACGTTCAGCATCCGGCATTTCGATGAATTTATACAACGCATATAATTTCGAAACGAACACGGAACGGTTCCATGCAGACAGATGACTGTTCACATAATCAAAAATATGTGGACGCATCGCATGCAATATAATCGTCAGCGACGGCAGATCTTCCTGCTCTTTTGCAAGTTTCGCCAAATGCATCCATTCTGGCATATCACTTGGGTGAATACGGTCCGTAATGAGTTTCAATTCATCCGGTTTTTTTAGCAATAAGCAAAATAAAGCCCGAAACAGGTCGTTATTTAGACTTTTGTTTTCCTGTAAATAAGCAAACTCTTGTTCACGACGACCTTTTTCCGTTAACAGTATGACCCAATATGCGTGAAACAAATTAAAACGAAGATCAGCCATCGTTTCCAACTCATAAACGATATGACGAACATGCAGCACAAGTGCATCATAAAAAGGATCAGCTGAGAACAAACGTGGTTTGCTCGAGAGATTCAGCAGCTGATGCTGGATATCTTCAATATCAGTCTGGATGGTAGCGCGGAACATGTTTTCATTCATATCTTCGCTGACATCAAACAACAAACGAAGCAGCATAGTTTTGGTATAGACATCGTAAAGAGGTTGCCATTCACGTTCAAAAGGCATGAACTTCTTCAATTTCTGTTTCATTTGAATAATCGAGTTGTCGATAAAGTATCGCTCTTTCCAAGACCAATCACCAGAAACAGCATTGAACGTCGATTGAACGATTGCGTTCCAGCTTTCCGGTGTACGTTCATTGGCAAGTAACGAAAGTTGCTCCGACTTCTTCAAGCGCCATTCCTGGAGCCACTCGGATAAAGAAAACTTCTGCATATATAAACTGAATAAAACGGCTAAGCAATGACGACATAGACGTTTTTCTGGACAAGAACACGTAACTTGTTCGTCGACTAAATGAAGCGTCACAATGCAAGGACTCACATCTTGCACTTTTGCTTCGAGTAAATGTTCGTACGGATCATATGAAAGCGCACGTACCGCTCCGTTACGAACTGAAAACGAAGCACGTCGGACAAGCTCCTCATCCTCTTGAAGGGAGGGATGCAAATCTTCCGAAATCGTCTCCATCCATTGTTGGATATGGGATTGGTAGCGTACGGCAATATTAAATAAAGAATGGCTCAACAACAACATCTCCAAAAAAAATCTTTCCTTTCATTATACGGCTTTTCGCGGAAAACCGTAAGTGAAAGGAAAGATTTAAGATTTTAAATGCAGATAGGCTTTCAAAAATTCTTTGAATTTTTCTTTTTCAGGAGTTAGTTTCCTATAAAACTCCTGGAATAGTTGAAAAAAAGTAGGATCGGCTTTATATGTATGGTAGACAGGGTTCAAAGATTCATCACCATAATCGTCCACCGATTCTTTTACACTCAATTTTTTACGAGAAATTGTGGATGAATGATAGATGACCTCGTGCTTATATCTCTTGGGATTCCATAGAGTTCACACATCGCTCGAAATTCAGGTAGAGAAATGCTCTGTGGATTCGTTTCATAACGCGATAACGTGCTGGCTGAAATATTCAGTAGTTTTGCAGCTTCTTTTTGAGTTAATTGAGCTAGAATTCGTGACTCTGTAATAAGTTCATGCAAAATCAACACCACCTTAGTTGCAGGTAGTGTAGACAATTTTAACTCCTTTGGTTGTAGATATCCTATTTTTGAAACGTGGTTTCATAATGGAAATATTCATTTTATTGAAAACTGAATATTTAGTAACGTTAAATATATATTATCCCATTTAAATAAAAAAGAACCAAATTCAAGATAAATTAAAGCAGGAAAGGTTGTTGACTCATTTGCCCAACATATGAAATCGTATTGCCAAGGTTGAAGAGTACCAAATGTAAACAAAGAGACCAAGAATACTTTCTCTACGTTACGCCAAACGGGGAGCGGAAAGCTGCAATTATTGTATCCAATAAAATTGGAAAGGCATTCATCGAACGCCTGACTTTTGATTCATTTGAAATTGAAGATTTGCACATTGATTTTTTGAACAATAAATGCTCATTTACATACAATGAAAACCACCTTGGAACGGAAGTCGTTTCAAACATCCAAAACATACTTCTCGGGTTCTTTATTCAGTATCACAAGCAATCGATCGCTTTTTTCACATACAGAAAAAGAAGGAATAAAGACGTCGATGCTACCTAATACTGGTAGCATTTTTTTCGGATTTGTCATGCACGAAACATACGGGATTGTGATACACTAGTAGTAATCAGAATATTTTGATAAAAAAGGAGGGGAACACAATGTTACACGTACAACTTATGAAGCCATTTTATTCGAAATTGGAAGGCCAGAAGATGAAACTGGTATTTGCCTATCAATATTTCTCAATTAAAAAAGATGACGAACTATTTCACTTCATTCCTGTGGAAGGAAAAGAAATTATCGTCAATATGAATACGTACCAAGTCGAAAACTTATCCGAAGTCTTCGTCTTTCAAAAAGGCAATCGCTTCATCCGCTTACCACTCTATCAATTGTTGTTAGTGTCTGATATTCATATGCATTTGCAAACCATATTACAACATGGCGAGCCGGAAGACAGAGAACCAGCCAGCGATGTAAAAAAAGAGGCAAACGAATTTATTTCGTTACTCGAGCAAGCAAATCGCAGCCGGATGATTGACTACGCACTTCAAATGCGAGATCAAAGTCTATTTGATCGATTGACACATTAACCGTTGGAGGATAACCATGGAAATCAATAAAAGTTAGAAACACCTGCCTATGAAATGAGGGAGGTGTTTTTATGTGGTTTTTTAGGGATTCATGTTTACTCCCTTTCGTGTTGATTTCTTCATTCTCATGATATGTTTGTTCCTTCGCGAGTGCACTTTATTCCGTTTGACAACCCGTTTATTCCTCTTCGACCAATGTTTATTCCAGTCCACCCAGTATTTCCTACAAGAAAAACCCCGAAAACGAAGTGATAGTGGGCAAATTGGTTTTCGCTGCGCTACTGTTAAAAAGCAAAATTAAAAACCCTTCTCCGAATATAACACGATCGGGGAAGGGTTCTAGTAGTACCTGTACATACATCACGCTCCTAAATTGAAGTCAACATATACAATATTATGACAGATACACTCGAGCCGATGACGCCGAACAATATATCGACAGCAGTTAATTCAAGAATTTTATTAAATTTCACATCTACCACATCCTCTCTACTTTTTTCTCTGCTAATTGATTTAATGGAAGCGGCATGGCGCCTTGCCTGTCCAAACGTATCGCAGGAAATACGATAAAGTTAATATATGTAGAAATTTTCCTTTGATAGGTTATATAAAGTTTAGGTTTTGTTGGGAAAATTTATTCAATTTCATGTGAATTTCAGATTTTCAATTTATAAAATTCAATTTTGAGACGCTTTTCGAAGACAAAATTTATTTTTGTAAGGTTAGTAGGTGGGCAAAATTCAAATTTGGGGGCAAAGGTTTCCATCTTGACAATAGCCATTTACACTTAAATGAAGCTATTGAACCTTTTGGGGAAGGGGAGATAGAGGACGAATGATTGTATACATAGCGTTGCGGAAATCTCACCTCATTCCTACACCGCATGCACTTAAGCTTTCGGGCTGTATGACCAGTCGACCTGTTTAGGCGGGGGCCTAAATCTTTAATCAAATTGACGTTAAAAGTGTGAGCAAATTTGGGTACTCGCACTTTTAACGTTGCGCAAATATTGTTCGTAGTTTCCAAAAATAACTAAAAATGACAATCATATGACAAATTTTCTGGAAAACTGCATAAACCTATGAATCTCTTTCCAAACTCCACAACTTTTTCACCAATTTTTCTTTATCTGTACCCTTCGTACGTTACAATTGATGTCGAATTTTGGTAAAGTAAAGGAAGATTAATAGCTACTGATAGTTACGGGAAGGATTTTTGAAAATATGATATTTGACTTTCGATTTTGGCGATATCTAGCAAACCAGCAAGAATTAATAGATAATCTCGATTCTGCCACGATGCGCGATTTTAAAAAACGCGTATGGATGGTTGGTCTGTTCGGATTACTCTTATTTGTTACACAAGAACTGTGGGGAATGAACACACAGCACCTTACATCCGTATACGCATTTGGTGGCAATGACTTGTATACACTGGCACGTCTTGTCTCACTTGTCGGAATCATTCTATGGGCAGTTCTTTATATGGCCTTTCACTTTTTCGGCATTGCATTTCTATTGAACCGCATCACGGGCATTGATTTACCTAAACTGGCCGTGTTGCAACTGTATGTGGTAGGAATCCTGCTACTTGAAAAAGCATTACTGTTTATCATCTTTCTGATGACCGGTGCAACCACTCCGGTGTCCCTGTTTTCATTCGGTCCACTGGCAGCAACGGTGTTCGATCATCCATTCCTGGTATTTTTCTTTAATCAATTATCCATCTTTACTGCCCTTATCATTGCATTACAGGTTCGATTCATCCGTGCATTCACGGATATGAACCCGCGCATGATTTTACTGATTATTATTGGAATACATATCGGTATGGCACTCATTACTTCGGCAGCTGGCATTCTTCCACTCGAAGAATGGTACGGACGTTTTGTTGAAGGAGGTGCCGTCAAATGAATAAATGGTTAACGATTGGTATATCCATTGCAGTTTCTACGTTCATTGCAGCCAACGCGATTCTCTTGTTCAGCGAAAAAAGCGTAATTTCTAAAGATGTGTACGTAAATGAATACGAACGTCTCGCAACAGGGGACTTTGTACAATCCTTACCGAAAGAATCACTTGTTGCACCGCTTGACACGACAACGGTATATGTGGAAAGTGAAGATACGATTCAAGACTGGTTGGTCAAAGAAGGTGCTGTAGTCAAAGCAGGAGACGAACTCGCTACGCTTAACACATCAACGGCTGACGAGCAACGTGAAGTATGGGAATCGGAAAAGGAAGCACTTGAACGTCAAGTGACTGAAACCAACGCAACAATAAAGTCCTTACAATCTGACCGCGCGACCGCGCAGAGTTCAAGTAATTCGACAGAAAACGCGACAGACAACGTCACTGAAAACACCGATGATAAAAAGGTTAATATTGGTATAAATGTTGATGTCGGCGTGGACGTTTCTCAAGATGGTGCTTTCGCACAAGCGATTGCTGAAGCGGAACAAAAACTATCTGAAGTCAATCAGCAATTGCAAGTCGTCGATGCACAGCTTGCTCAAGAAGGAGCGACTGCCATCCTTAGTCCGGTAGAAGGCGTAGTATCCGCGATTCGAGACAACAATGATCGCTTGGCAATCGAAATTTACAGCATCGAAAAAATCATTGTTACGTATGCAACAGATGAACAATGGCAGGACGTGAAAGTCAACGACCGTGTTCGCCTACAAGCGGATGGAATCGATCGATCAATAGAAGGAACGGTAACAGAAGTTTCCCAAGTTCCTGCTAAAGACTCCGAATTTCTGACTGCCTATAAAGCGCTCGATCCAAAAGACCATAAGAACCCGCTGGCATACTATGAAGTTCGTATTCAACCGAAAGAACCAATCACAGACTTGCCTTTCGGTAACAAGACGAACGCTATGGTGCTAATAAACGAAGCACAAAAAGCTGTCTCTGTTCAGACCGCTTGGTTAGACAATCGCTTCGATGGGTCAGCAAGTGCACATGTCGTTAATAAATACGGCTACGCAGTAAAAACACCGGTCCCCATCGCGTTTGACTTGAAAACACGCTCAATTATCAGCGAAGGACTTAAAGCTGGGTCAGTCGTTGTATACGAACCACAAATCAACGACTACCGATATGCACCAGCTATCTTCTACCCAATGCCAATGGATTCACCTTCATGGGAATCAGTAAAAGCATTCGGATGGAAAAACTACCTTAAATACTTAGTACGATAGAGAAATGACCTCTCCCAGCGATGGAAGAGGTCATTTTTGTTTGCGAATGAATTGTGCGTAAAAGATGAATTTTAGATAAGTAGTCGCGAATTACAGATAACAACTGTCGACACAAAGATATCCATCCACGAAATCGAGATATCTTCCATTGAAATCTTGATATCCACTCACGAATTCCAGATATCACAATAAATGCGATATTAGTGTTGCCAGTTGACCACCCAACTGGCAATTTTTCTGTTAGTGACACCTTGAAGTACTAACAGAATAGTGGCAGGCGCAAGCCGTCAGCCGCCAAATACAGGTCTGAATGAATTGTGCGTAAAAGATGAATTTTAGATAAGTAGTCGCGAATTACAGATAACAACTGTCGACACAAAGATATCCATCCACGAAATCGAGATATCTTCCATTGAATTCTCGATATCCACTCACGAATTCCAGATATCACAATAAATGCGATATTAGTGGTGCCAGTTGACCACCCCAACTGGCAATTTTTCTGTTAGTGACACCTTGAAGTACTAACAGAAAAGTGGCAGGCGTCAGCCTTCAGCCACCAAATACAGATCTGAGGGAATTGTGCGTAAAAGATGAATTTTAGATGAGTAGTCGCGAATTCCAGATAACGACTATCGACACAAAGATATCCATCCACGAAATCGAGATATCTTCCATTGAATTCTTGATATTCACTCACGAATTCCAGATATCACAATAAATGCGATATTAGTGTTGCCAGTTGACCACCCAACTGGCAATTTTTCTGTTAGTGACACCTTGAGGTACTAACAGAAAAGTGGCAGGCGCAAGCCGTCAGTCACCAAATACAGATCTGAGGGAATTGTGCGTAAAAGATGAATTTTAGATAAGTAGTCACGAATTATAGATAACGACTATCGACACAAAGATATCCATTCACGAAAACGAGATATCCTCCATTGAAATCTTGATATTCACTCACGAATTCCAGATATCACAATAAATGCGATATTAGTGTTGCCAGTTGACCACCCAACTGGCAATTTTTCTGTTAGTGACACCTTGAGGTACTAACAGAAAAGTGGCAGGCGCCAGCCGTCAGCCACCAAATACAGATCTAAGGGAATTGTGCGTAAAAGATGAATTTTAGATAAGTAGTGGCAAATTACAGATAACTACTGTCGAAATGCAGATATCCAAATATGAAATCGAGATATCTCATTATGAATGCTAGATATCCACGCAAATTCGCTATACCTACTCATGAATTGGCTATAACAATCATTGAATTCGTGAATACTAATCTAGTTTTCAGTGATTGTTTCTAATAGTAAAAAATAAGGAACCCCACTCTACCCTTGGTAAATCAACATTCCCGCATCATCTTCAAAAATATAGAATCCCCACCAATCAATAAAAATGAGTAAAAAGAATTATCTAAATTGTTATTCGTAAAACCAAAAGACCTACTCTTGAATAAAGTTAACAGATTCATATAACCTACTAAAGTTTCAAGGATGAGTAACTATATATCTAAAAAACTATAAATTACAAAAAATGTAATCATTTTAGTAATTATGGTAAATAAAATAAGGTTTTCAAGGTTCTTAATATATGTTAAATTTCAAATTGTTAATTAATTCGACAAGATTGTCACGTTTCTGAAATATTTGTCAGAAATAGAAGAAACACAATTAGGGAGGAAACTAGATTGAGTATGAAAAAGAAAAGTATGTTTATTGCACTTGCAACCACATTAGCACTTAGCACTGCATCTTTCGGTGCGCCGGCTCCAACAGCAGCGACACAATTAGCAAAACAAATTCCGACGCTTAACTTGCAAAAACCAGCGTTGAAAATACCAGAACGTTTAGCGGTTCCTCAGAACCCGAGCGAAAAAGTTCGCATTATCGTGGAACTTGAAAAAGCACCGGCAATTGAAACTGCTACAAAGAAAGGCAAGCTCTATAAAGACCTTACGAAGTCGGAACGAAAAAATGTAGAAGCAGCAATCAAAGCAGATCAAAAGAAAGTAAAAGATAAAGTAAAAGATAAAGCCAAAAATGTTCAGTTTAAAGAAGAGTTCAATGCAGTCTTCAATGGTTTCTCTGCTGAAGTAGAAGCTGGCGACGTTGCGGGCATCGCACAAACGGAAGGCGTAAAAGCCATCTATGAAACGAACGAATATACAAGACCAAGCGAAGAACCGAATATGGTTCATTCCAAAGAATTGGTTCAAGCTCAACTTGCATGGGAAAAATATTCGTTCAAAGGTGAAGGCATGGTCGTGGGTGTCATCGATACAGGTATCGATCCAAGCCACCGCGACATGGTTCTTTCTACAGAAACGGATGAAGACATTACGGCAGATGAAGTAAATGGATTGTTAGCTGGTGGAGAAATCGAGCCAGGTAAATACTTCACAGATAAAGTTCCTTATGGCTATAACTACATGGACGGCAACCAGGAAATCCGTGATTTAGGTCCGGATGCATCCATGCACGGTATGCACGTTTCAGGAACAGTTGGCGCAAACGGTGACGAAGAAAACGGTGGAATTAAAGGGGTAGCTCCGGAGGCTCAATTATTAGCACTTAAAGTGTTCGGGAACGATCCATTATACCCATCAACGTTTGGAGACATTTACGTAAAAGCGATGGACGATGCAATTAAACTTGGAGCAGACGTCATTAACATGTCACTTGGTTCGACAGCAGGTTATGTCGATAACACAAGTCCTGAACAGCAAGCAGTGTCCCGCGCACAAGACAACGGTTTGTTGGTAGCAATTTCTGCTGGGAATTCGGATATGTTTGGGTCAGGTACATTCTACCCAATGGCGAATAACCAGGATTACGGTTTGACTGGTTCACCTTCTGTTTCTGAAGATTCATTTGGTGTAGCATCATTTGAAAATAACATGATCACAGCTTCTAGTTTCAAATATGAAGTTAATGGAGCGGAAGCAGGACGTTCATTATTCCTACTTGCAAATGACCAAGATCCGAACGACCTACCGGAAGATCAATATGAAATCGAATTTGCAGGTTTTGGTACAGTTGCCGATTTCTCTGGTAAAGACTTAAAAGGCAAATTCGCACTTGTATCTCGCGGAGGAATTTCATTCGTTGAAAAAGGAGTGAATGCACAAGCTGCGGGCGCTGAAGGAATCATCGTTTACAATAACGCTGCAGGTACCATCAATATGGCATCTGATCCAGCCATCAAGATTCCTTTCATGTCCACACTTCAAGCAGATGGACTGGCAATGAAAGCTAGTCTTGACGCAGGGCAAGTCGTAAATGTCGGGTTTGACGGAAAATATATCGATGCACCAAGTCCAACTGCAGGCAAAATGAGTTCATTCACGTCTTGGGGTCCTACACCAAACTTGGACTTCAAACCGGAAATCACGGCTCCCGGTGGAAATATCTTCTCGACCTTAAACAATGATTCTTACGGTTTGATGAGCGGTACGTCAATGGCAGCTCCACACGTAGCGGGCGGTACTGCGTTAGTGATGGAACGAGTGAATGAAGAGTTCGGACTAACTGGTTCGGAGCGCGTGCAGTTTGCGAAAAACTTGATGATGAACACAGCTAAACCAGTAGTTTTTGCTGAATACGATGGTATGAAAGAATATGTATCACCACGTCGTCAAGGGGCTGGCATCATGCAGCTTGCAAACGCTTTGGAAACAGATGTAATGGTAACAAACAAAGCAACAGGCGAAGCGAAAGTAGCCTTGAAGGAAATCAAAGATGGCAAATTCAAATTCACATTGAAGGCGAAAAACTTCTCAGATGAAGCGAAAAACTTCAATCTTGATGTTCAGCTTCAAACTGACTATGCATTAAAAAAATCTGGATATGACGTAGTTGTACCGAACGTTGCAGGTTCAAATATCGTGACGGATTTAGTGGATGTTCAAGCCCCTAAAACTGTAGAAATCGCTGCAAATGGCGAAGCAGAAATCCAAGTATCTGTCGATGCTTCATTGTTAAAAGACACGGCAGGTTTCGAAACATTCGTAAACGGATTCTTCATTGACGGTTTCGTTACACTTGAAGATTCAAACGAAGAAACATCAGGAAATGTACCTTTGACAGTTCCGTTCTTTGGCTTCAACGGTTCATGGGATGATGCATCAATTTTTGACGGCAGTGCTTGGGAATCATCTACTTACTGGGGCTACCAAGGTTTGGTGGATGAAGAAGGGAACTATATTAAAGGACCATCATTAGGTGAGAACTTCGATCCTTCGAAATTTGCATTCTCTCCAAATGGCGATGGTAACATCGATTCAGCCACTCCAGTTTACTCGTTGATACGCAATGCGAAAAACCTGGAAGTCAACGTATTGGATGCCAACGGTAAAAAAGTTCGCACAATCCGTACGGAAACGAACATGACGAAAAACTATATTGATTCAGCTAAAAACCCTGCGTACAAGTTAAATTCAGCTAACGCATGGGACGGTATGATCAATGGCAAACTCGCTGCGGATGGCCAGTACTTCATTCAAGTGCGTGGTGTAATTGATTTCGAGGGTGCAGAATGGCAGTCTGTTGAGTTCCCGATTTATGTGGATACGAAAGCACCTGAAGCTAAATATAAATTCGACCAAAAGAAAAACATCATTTCGACAAACACACTCCAAGATGCTGGAATTGGTCTTGATCGAGTAGAAGTATATGTAAACGGTGTTGAACGTGAAGAACTTGCTGAACTTGCAAAAGAATATGAAGTGAAAAATGTGAAAAAAGGCGACAAAGTCACACTTAAAGTTTGGGATATTGCTGGGAACGTAAAAGAACAAACCTTTGCAATCAAAACAACAAGTGCTGATTATAAAGAAGACGTGGAAAAACCAGGCGAAGAACCAGGAACAACACCTGGTGACGGCGGGTCTGATGACGATACGTCAGCACCGAACGAGCCTGAAACAACTGAGCCAGTAATCTTCATCAACACACCTGATTTCTTCAGCCACCATAAAACATCACAAGTAGTGGTAGCAGGTTCTGTTGAAGACGATTCCAACATCGCTTCATTGAAAGTAAATGGGCAAACGCCGACATCATTTGACGGCAAAAACTTTACACACACGCTTACACTGGCTGACGGTGTGCAACAAGTCAATGTGGAAGCAATCGACGAGTTCGGAAATGATATGGGCATCACACGCCGCATTTTCGTGGACACGACAAAACCAACAGTAGCAGCGATAAAAGTACCTAAAACGGTAAAATCGAACGAAGCTAACCCGATCATCCAAGTAAAAGTCGGCGACAACTTCGATGAAATCCGTCTTTATGTAAACGACAGTGAAGTATTCTACAAACCAATTTCAGAACCATATGCAATGAACGGCTACAGCCAAACAGTTGATGTGGAACTTCCATTGGTAAAAGGCAACAACACGTTCGAGTTGAAAGTAGTGGACTTGGTTGGCCATGAAGCAACCCAAACAATCAAAGTTTCAAAACAAAAAAAATAACCGAACTAGCTACAAAACCCTTTCTCTTTAAATAGGAGAAAGGGTTTTGTGCATAATTGTACGTAAAAGGTGAATTTTAGATAAACAGACATGAATTATAGATATATGTCCATGAAATGGAGATATCCACTTACGAAATCAAGAATCCATCATCCAATTCTCGATATCCACCTGTGAAATCGAGATATCCCCGCCAACCCGCTATAAATTTGTCCGAATTCGCTATAACGCAGAGCGAATTAGTAATAACCCCACTCGAAATCGCCATAACCCCCACCGGCCGTTGGGAAAATACAACCAAATTCTCATTAACTAGAATACTCTCACAAGAAATTTGCTATGATAGAAAAAAACCTATTTTCAAAGGAGCGGTTGCAGATGCAAACACCTATGCATACTTTTGAACAATACTTCCTGATGAATACCGATGACGTCATTCAATATGTGAAAGCCAAAATAGAGTCATTCCAAAATGCACAACAGATTACTTGCAAAGAAATTGGTGACGGCAACTTGAACTATGTGTACCGCGTCTTCAACGAGGAAACGAAAGAATCGGTCATCGTCAAACAAGCGGGCACGACTGCACGCATTTCAGACGAATTCGTCCTGTCGACTAGCCGTAACAAAATCGAGACCGAAGCACTTCAACTGCAACATACGCTGGCACCGGGACTGGTTCCCGAAATTTATCTGTTGGATGAAACGATGAGCTGCTGCGTCATGGAGGACTTGTCGCATCTGACAATCATGCGCACAGCGCTGACAAATTTCGAGACGTTCCCTCATTTCGCGGAACATATCACCGACTTCCTCGTGAACACATTGCTGCGCACAAGTGACGTTGTCCTGAACCATAAAGATAAGAAAGAACTGGTCGCAAAATTCACGAATCCAGAGCTTTGTGAAATTTCGGAAGACCTCGTGTTCACGGAGCCATTCCACAACAACTTTAGCCGTAACGAAGTGACACCGGGGAATGAACAATTTGTCCAGATGCACCTTTACGAAAACGAAGCGCTTCACTTGGAAGTAGCGAAATTGAAGTTCCAGTTTATGAACAACAGTCAATCACTCATTCATGGGGACTTACATACGGGCTCGATTTTCATCGACCAGAACGACACAAAAGTCATCGATCCCGAGTTCGCATTCTTCGGACCTATGGGCTACGATATCGGTAACGTCATGGCCAACCTGATTTTTGCATTCGCTCGCGGTCGTGCATACCAAAACAAAGAATTCACTGAGTGGGTTGAAAATACATTATTCGACGTAATGGACTTATTCGACAAGAAATTCCGCACTGCTTGGGACGACCACGCAACGGAACTCGTCGCTAAAAACGCAGATTTCAAAGAACATTACTTCCAAAATATCCTGAAAGATACGGCAGGCATGGCTGGACTTGAACTAGCTCGTCGCATCGTGGGCTTAGCGAAAGTGAAAGATATCACCACCATCGAACCGATCGAAAACCGTCTGAAAGCAGAAAGACTCTGCTTGCGTGTCGCAGTGGAACTAATCCTTAACCAGTCAGAATTCCAAACAGGCGGCCAATACTTAACAGCGCTACAAAACGCACTACAGGAGGAAAACAAATGACTGAAGCACTGAACCCGATAGAATGGAAAAACGATGCACTCGTCTTGCTTGACCAAACCAAGCTTCCGAATGACATTGTCTATGAAGAATTCACGACTGTAGAAAGCGTCTGGGATGCCATCGTCACGATGAAAGTCCGCGGTGCCCCAGCGATTGGCGTTGCCGCAGCATACGGCGTTTACTTGGCTGTTCGCAATTCCGAAACCGATTTGGTGGAAGTAGTGCAGAAAAGCGCAGAGTATTTGGCTACGTCCAGACCGACTGCAGTCAACTTGTTCTGGGCACTTGACCGCATGACAGCAGTCAAAGCGCCGGACGCTACTTACAAAGAAGCTTTATTAGCGGAAGCAAAAGCCATTCATAAAGAAGACGAAGAAATCAACCGCACCATCGGCGAAAACCTATTAACGTTACTAGCTGACGGAATGGGAATCCTGACTCATTGTAACGCAGGCGCTCTTGCGACATCGAAATACGGAACAGCTACGGCACCCATGTATCTTGCAAAAGAAAAAGGCTGGGATTTCAAAGTGTATGCAGATGAAACACGTCCGCGTCTACAAGGATCTACATTGACGGCACTGGAACTGAGCAGAGCAGGAATCGATGTAACGGTCATTACAGATAATATGGCCGCTATGGTTATGTCACAAGGCAAAGTACAAGCTGTTATCGTCGGTTGCGACCGAGTAGCTGCAAACGGTGATACGGCCAATAAAATCGGTACGCTTGGAGTGTCCATTTTAGCAAAACACTACAACATTCCGTTTTACGTGGCTGCACCAACACCAACCATTGACCTAAATACACCAACGGGCACGCAAATTCCGATTGAGGAAAGACATAAATCCGAAGTCATCGAAGGGTTTGGAAGACTGACGGCACCGGCAGATGTTAATGTGTACAACCCCGCATTTGACGTCACACCACACGAACACATCACGGCCATCGTCACTGAAAAAGGAATTGTTCGTGCACCTTACGAAGAAAACCTGAAAAAACTATTTAACTAAACATAGTAGATATACACCATGAATGGAGGAACAACCTATGTTTATGAAAGAACGCAATGAAATTGTCGAATATTGTAAGTTGTTGAGAACACGAGGCCTAACCAAAGGGACGGGAGGCAATATTTCCATCTTCGACCGTGAATCCGGCCATATGATTATTAGTCCGAGCGGCATCGATTACGACATTATGACAGCTGAAGATGTAGTGGTATGTAATCTGCAAGGGAAAGTCATCTCTGGCGATAAAAAGCCATCAAGCGAATTCCCGATGCATGCGATTTTCTATCAACAACGTACAGACATATATGCAATCGTCCATACGCATTCCATGCACGCCACCGTGCTTGCATCACTAAGATGGAATTTGCCAGCAGTATCCTATTTGGTTGCTTATGCAGGAAAAGATGTACGCTGTGCGGAGTATGCGAGTTTCGGTACATCAGAACTAGCGACCAATGCCTTCGAAGGGATGAAGGATCGACAAGCTGTCTTGCTGGCTAATCACGGGCTATTGGCAGGAGGGAACAATATTGCTACCGCATTCGCCATCGCAGAAGAAATCGAATTTTGCTGCGAAGTGTATTTGAAAGCAAAAGCCGTGGGGGAACCAGTCATTCTAGACGATAACGAAATGGCTCATATGGCGGAGAAATTCAAGTCATACGGCCAAAAATAGTAGATTCACCTAAACAAAGGGGATTTGAAAATGGTCGATTTAAAACCTGTCACACAGCAGGTAGTAAATTCGATTCGAAAGCAAATTCAACGCGTGCTGAAGCAGCAGTCATGCTATACCGCGCACTGGATATACTGAACGAGTTATAAGGGTTAATACTCAGTGCTAGAATAATACTCACAGCTAATGACCTCTTCCCATCAATGGGGAGAGGTCATTTTTATTTTGTTTGAGAAGTTATTAATCACGATTTTGTTATAAGCAACCCCGAGTTTGTCGAAATGGCACTAAATTCAATAACTAACTTCCAAACTCCGACAATCTCGCCTTCATAAATCGACATTAATTTACATTTTTGAAATACAAAAGTAATATAAAATACCTCTAAACGAGTAACTATTAATCTATCAATATGGTAAAATTTACCCTGTCACCTTTTTTGGGACGATGATGTTTGAATCTTCAGACATGAAAAAGGAGGGGAACTTTAGCAACTATTGAGACATTAAAATCATTTAGGGGGAATTGAGAATTGAAGAAAAACAAGTTGAATAAGTTCTTCAGTAGCATTCTTGCAATGTTTATGGTTCTTTCATTGTTGACGCCAATGTCGGCATCGGCAAACACGAAACAGCTGAAATCATTTAAGCAGAATGTTCAAACTGAAACGCAGTTGGAATTAAAAGCAGCTATTGCAGAGCAAATGGACGTCTTAGAGGGCGGACCAAGACTTCACAAAAATTTATTAGGTGTTTCAGGCGATAAAGAAGTAGCGGTTATTGTTCATTTGTCTGAGGAACCTGTAGCCCTGAAACAGGGAATTAACGAATTGGCTGGGAAAAAGTTTACGAACGCTCAAGCGGCTAAAGTGAAAGCGGATGTAGATGCGCAACAGTCCCTCGTTAAGAAACAAATGAATTTGAAAGGCATTTCAGTCAAGCAAGGCTATACATTCAATACAGTGTTGAACGGTTTTGCGGCAACTGTAAAAGCGAATGACCTTAAAAAATTGCTTTCAATTCCAGGCGTTACTTTAGTAGAACCGGATGTAACGGTTTATGCATTGGGAGACAAGCAAGCAACTGCAACGAAGTCAACATCTAATCTTGATAAGGATGGCAAGATGGAAGCGGCAATGAATACGAGCCTTTCATTCTTAGGAATTAAAAAGTTATGGGACGAAGGATATAAAGGGGAAGGCATTAAAGTGGCTGTCCTTGATACAGGGATCGATAAACATCACCCTGAATTTGAAGGTGTATATAAAGGCGGGAAAAACTTTGTCCCTCAAGTAGCTGGAACAGAATATACTCGTACGCGTGCTGATGATGATGCGTCTGAGACATCACCACTTGAACGTCCAGCTAACAAACCGGAATTCAACGCTAACGGCAGTGCATTCTATACGTCTCACGGTACACACGTAGCAGGGACAATTGCAGCTGTTGGAAACAATGAATACGGGATTAAAGGGATTGCACCAAAAGTAGACCTTTACGCTTACCGTGTACTTGGTGCATACGGTAGCGGGGCTACTTCAGGTATCATCAAAGCAATCGATACAGCAGTAATCGAAAAAATGGATGTTATCAACTTGTCACTTGGTGGCGGACCTAACTCTGAAACGGACAGCGGATCATTTGCGATTAACAACGCGATGATGGCAGGTACAATTTCAGTAATTGCAACAGGTAACTCAGGCCCGAAACGTGGGACGATGGGAACTCCATCTACTGCACGTTTAGGAATCGCAGTTGGTAATACAACAAACCCTGAAACACTACACAACGGGAAAGTAAATGTCACAGTCGGTGGCTACAATCTTTCTAAACAATTACAGTTGATGGGAACTACTTTCGGTAAAGACGTTGCAACACAACTTCAAGGTGAGTTCGACTTAGTAGCAGTTCCTGGAAATGGTACTGCTACTGACTACAATGGTCTTAACGTTAAAGGGAAAATCGCACTTGTCTCACGTGGTTCAATTGCATTTGTTGACAAAATTGCATTTGCAAAAGAAAACGGTGCAGTAGGAGTGATCATCCACAACATAGCAGGAGGTACGAATGCACCGAATGCATCAGGAACTTTCCTTGGTGACTCATTTGCATTCATCCCAGCATTTGATATGTCGCAAACAGACGGAGATGCAATCCGTGCGGTATTAAAAGGTGGAACTGGAAAAGTTACTTTCGGTAACTTTGCTTCAGCAAAAACTCTTGGTGATGATGTAAATGATTCAAGTTCACGTGGACCATCCACTCCGAACTTCGATATCAAACCAGATGTAACAGCACCTGGTACAAACATCATGTCATCTATTGCCATGTACAAAGCAGATTTCCCAGAAGCAACATATGACGAAGCTTATGATCGTTATACGGGAACATCAATGGCTACACCACACATCGCAGGAATCGCGGCACTTGTTAAACAAGCAAATCCAAACTGGAATGCGTTTGACGTGAAAGTGGCACTTTCGAACACGGCAAAAATTCTTGATACAGCTAAATACGATGTCTTCTCTCAAGGGGCTGGACGTGTAGACGCGTATGCAGCTGCACATCCAGGTGCA
Organism: Paenisporosarcina sp. P4_B8; assembly: GCF_056402175.1. Lineage (NCBI taxonomy): Bacteria > Bacillati > Bacillota > Bacilli > Caryophanales > Caryophanaceae > Paenisporosarcina > Paenisporosarcina sp. P4_B8. Next base: position 350,206 of record NZ_JBFUHX010000001.1, read on the forward strand.
CTCGCTTATGCACTAGACAAAGCTACTCTTAACGGTAGCGGACAAATAGTAGATAACTTAAAAGGGACAGTTACATTCGGTCCACAATCACTTAAAGAAAATCTTTCAGTTACGAAACAAATTCTTGTAAAAGATTTAAAAGGTAAGGGCGGAGATTACAATGTGACAGTTGACGTTACAAAATCTTTCGGCGATGCAAAACTTACAATCGATAAACCGACATTCACATTGAATGGCGAGCAAATGTTAAACGTTACACTGACTGCATCAAAAAATGCAGCGCCAAAAGCAGGAGATGAAATTCTGGGCTACATTCACATTAATGGAGCAGACAATGAAATTTCATTACCATTCGCAGCAGACTTCGGTGGAGCGGCAGCGACGGAATTTAAAGACTTTAACATTACTGAGACAGACCTATCGTTTAACGGCGATGGAGTACAAGATGAAGCATTACTTTCCTTTACATTAACTGGGAATGTAACAAATAACTACATCGAACTTTTCGACATCATGAACCCTGAAGGCGGAGAATATGGAGACGGCTATATCGGATATGTGCATGCCGGCAATTCTCTTGCAGCAGGAAAGTACACTTTGGCAGTAAAGGGTCAGTACAAACCTTGGACATCTGGTGTTCCTGCTGGGAAAATCCCTGATGGTCTATATACATTTGACTTCTCAGGAAAAACAGTTTCAGGAAACCCTGCAGTTGTTGGTGACTATGTTGGACCGGTTGTTGTGAAAACAACAAAACCTGAAATTACTGGTTCTGTAGTGACTGGCGTAGCAACTGGACAAGTAACTGACAAATATATCGAATACAACACAGAGTTAGAGAATTATGGACTTGATTTTGACCTTAATGAAAAATTACATGCATCATATGTGATCACTTTAAACGGTGTTGCGGGACAATCTGTGCCATTTGTGCTTGAACAAAATGGGACATTCTCATTCCCAGTTTCAACTCTTAACGCAGAAACAGATACAGTTACTGTAAATGTAGTAGATGAAGCTGGTAACCATAATGAAGTAGTCATCTTTGGAGAAGTACCAATTCCGGAAGTACCAATCGAAGCACCACCAATCGTACCGGTACCGTCCAATCCGATTGACCCATCAAACAAATACGTGAGTTCATTTGGATTTGATAGCATCGCGATCTCTCCAAATGGTGATGGGAAATTGGATAAAGCGAATTTTTCATATGTACTAAAAGAAGCACCAAAATACGCAACAACTATCGATGTACTCGATCCGAATAAATACACTGGCACTCCAAAACCGGCAGGACATATTGGAGACATTCTGTTTGACGTGACAAAAGCGAAAACAAAATCAGGAGTATTTGATGGCTCATATACAAACGGCTATACCTATGAAAAAGGAAAGCTAAATGATGGAATTTATGGAATGAAAGTTAACACAACGAGTACCACGAATGAAGCAATAACAGCAACAGTCAAGCCTATATTTGTAAAATCAACAGCACCTACAATCACAAGTGAAAACGCAACAGATGTGGATGCAACAGAATTTACACTTGTAGGAAAAGTTGAAGATAAATTCTTCGGGTACGAAGCTGTACTAAAAGAACACTTTGGTGTAGAAGCATTTGACGTGAATAATTACCTTAAAGCTTCTTATGTAGTTCAGGACAAAAAATTCAAGACAGTTGATCAAGGTACATTTAGCATTAATGCTGATGGAACTTACTCAATTCAATTGGTTGATCTTCAAAAAGGTCAAAAATACAAAGTTTCTGTAATCGTACAGGACATCGCTGGAAACGATACAGTTGAAGCATTCACTGTTGAAACTGTTCCTGCACCAGTAGCTGTCGTTACACTTTCAGTTAATCAAACTGATCTTTCAATTGAAGAAGGTAATACTGCTTCTGTAAAAGTTACAGAAACAACAACAGTTGGAGATGAATCAGTAGACGTTGATGTAACTGCTGACGCAGCATACGCTGTTGAAGACGATGCAATCGTTTCTGTCGTAGCGGGAGTAATTACTGCTAAAGCAGCAGGCGAAACAGCAATCACAATCACACATGGTGAAAAATCTGTGACTGTGAACGTTACCGTAACAGAAAAACCAGTTCCAGACGTAAAAACTCTTAAAGTCAACAAATCTACTGTAGCACTTGAAGTAGGAGCAACAGAAAAATTAGTAGTTACAGAAACAACTACTAAAGCAGATGAAACTTCTACTGAAGAAGACGTAACAGCTACAGCAACTTACGATGGCTTTGATAGCGACGTAATTTCTGTAGAGGCTGGTTTAATTACAGCGAAAGCAGTAGGAACAACTGACATTACCATTACAGTAGGCGACAATACAAAAACTGTAAGTGTGACAGTCACAGCAGTACCAGTTCCAGACGTTAAAACAATCGGAGTAAATAAATCTACTGTAGCACTTGAAGTAGGAGCAACAGAAAAATTAGTAGTTACGGAAACAACTACTAAGAATGGTGAAGAACCTACAACTAAAGACGTGACAGCAGACGCTACCTATGACGTTGAAAATGTAACTGTTGTATCAGTAGACAAAGGCTTAGTCACAGCTAAAGCAGCAGGAACTTCAAAAGTAACAGTAACTTACGGCGGCAAAACGGCTGTAGTAAACATAACAGTAGCCGATGCACCGGTCTTGCCAGTTGTATCTCTATCGTTGAATAAAACTAAAGTAGATCTAACTGTAGATGGCAAAGAACAAATTACAGTTAACCAGACGGTAAAAGAAGCTGGTAAAGACGATGTCACAACTAATGTAACGGCAGATGCTACGTATGTAGTTGAAAAAGAAGCAGTTGTATCAGTAGACAAAGGTTTAATCACAGCTAAAGCTGCTGGAACAACTAAAGTAACAGTTGAATACAAAGGTCAATCAGTGACATTGGATGTAAACGTACAGAATAAACAGGTTGTTATTCCACCTGCGCCACCAGCACCATCGAACCCTGGTCAGGTGACTGTGGATGGAAATACAGCTTCAGCTCAAGTGAATGACCCTGCAATAAAAGAAGTTAAAGTAGATGTACCAGCTTTAACTGAAGCACAACCTGAAGTAAGTGCAAAATTACCAACAGGATCATTGAATACAATTGCTCAATCTTCAAAACCACTTGTTATCAAATCTGGTAACACAGAAGTGGCTGTACCAAATGAAGTATTGAAAGCAATCGCAGCTGGTTCGCCTGAAAGTGCGACAGTTTCTGTGAAAATGTCTAAATCAACAGATGTAAACGGAGCAGCATCAGCTACTTATGAATTTACAATCACAACTGTAAAAGCTGGAATTACAACAACTGTTTCTACTTTCTCAAAACCAGTTCAAGTAACACTTCCAGTTACTGAAACAGTAAAAGATCCACGTAAAGTGGCTGCCTACTATGTGAACGAGACTTCGAAATCACTGGACTATGTGGGTGGAACGTACGATAATGGCAAACTCGTTTTCAAAACAAATCACTTCTCGAAATTCGTAGTAATCGAACAAGCGAAAACATTTAGCGATATCCAAAAGTACTGGGCACAAGATGAAATTGAAGTACTGGCTTCACGTTCAATCACAAGCGGGAAAACAGATGCTACATTTAACCCGGAAGGTAAAATAACACGCGCTGAATTTGCTGTATTGATTGCACGTGCGTTGAATCTTCCGATGGATGAGTACCAAGGAACATTCAAAGATGTACCAACAAGCAAAGCATGGGCTTATGCTGGTATTGAAGCTGCATACCGTGCTGGTATCGTTAAAGGGAAAACGAAAGACTCGTTCAATCCAGATGCGCTTATCACACGTGAAGAAATTGCAGCAATCGTCGTTCGTGCAGTGAAATATCAAGATGCGACACTACTAAAAGATGTAGATTCTTCTAAATCATTTGCGGATGATAAAGCAATCGGCGATTTCGCCAAGGTATCCGTAAAACAAGCAGTAGGTTTAGGTATCATCACAGGTCGTTCAGGAAACAAGTTCGATCCGAAAGCAAATGCAACTCGTGCGGAAGCGGCAGTTATGTTATACCGCGCATTGGATAAAATGAATGAATTTTAATGCCAAAGAAAAGAGTCAGCCTCGTGCTGGCTCTTTTCTATATTTTTTAAGTAATATAATTTTTCAGAATGTGCAGGACAACTTACATATTTAGCAATATGATATCGTAAAATCCAGCTCAAATATAAATCCAGTCAATATTTGAATAGGTACTTTGCAATCTATACTAACTGGATAATCCATTATAAAAGTCTTGTGCTATATCAGAATAGTTTCCTTATTATCCATATAAATCCATAATTTATAGATGTTAAACTTTAGACCTATTAATGTTATAAAAAAATAATAGTTAATTAAAACTATTATCTATTTACCAAGGGAATACTTTTTATCTAGAAAAATTCAATTTCCAAGTATTGTAATCAAAATGTAATATAAGTTATTCCGTTTTTATATTTGCAACAATCAAAATATATGGTAAATTTCTAATTGTCACATAATTTAGTTAAATCTATTGAATGGAAATTAATCTAAGTTATGAAACTCAAAAAGGGAGGAAAGCAGATTGAGTAATTCTAGAAAAAGCATAATGGTTGCAATGGCAGCTTCACTAGCACTTAGTACAGCAGCAATCGGCGCACCAGCTCCAGCAGCAGCTGCGAAATTAGAAAAACAGGTTCCTGTTATCAATGTGCAAAAACCGGCTAAAAAGATTCCGGATCGATTTGTTGCACCTGAAAATCCAACTGAAAAAGTGCGTATCATCGTTGAACTTGAAAAAGCTCCAGCGATTGAAACGGCTACTCAAAAGGGCGTTCTTTACAAAGAACTTCCACAATCCCAACGTAATAGTTTAGAAGATTCAATTGAACAAGATCAAGTGAGGGTTCAAGCAAACATATCGAAGTTTGCTAAGAACATTGATTTCAAGGAAAACTTCACAACTGTATTCAATGGTTTCTCTGCTGTAGTCGATGCAAAAGATGTAGCACGTATCGCACTTACTCCTGGTGTTAAGTCTGTACACGAATCTACTGAATATGCCCGTCCCGTAGCAACACCAGAAATGACACACTCAAAAGAATTAGTACAAGCCCAACTAGCGTGGGAAAAATATAACTTCAAAGGTGAAGGAATGGTAGTTGGTGTCATTGATACCGGGATTGACTCGTCTCACAGAGACATGATTCTTACAGATAATGCGACTGGCGACCTCACTTCTGAAGATGTAAATGCTTTGATTGGCGAAGGTTCAATCGAAGAAGGTAAGTACTTCACTGCAAAAGTTCCTTATGGTTATAACTACATGGACGGCAACCTGGAAATCCGAGACATCGGTCCGGGAGCGTCAATGCATGGTATGCACGTTTCAGGTACTGTTGGAGCAAATGGTGACGAAGAAAATGGTGGAATCCAAGGAGTAGCTCCTGAAGCTCAACTTTTGGCACTTAAAGTATTTGGTAACGATCCATTGTTCCCATCAACCTTTGGTGACATTTATGTAAAAGCAATGGACGATGCTATTAAGCTTGGTGCAGATGTAATCAACATGTCATTAGGTTCTACTGCTGGGTACGTAGATAATTCAAACCCTGAACAAATGGCGGTGACACGTGCACAAAATAACGGTTTATTAGTAGCAATTTCTGCTGGTAACTCCGATATGTTCGGTTCAGGATCTTATTATCCATATGCAGATAACCAAGATTACGGTTTGACTGGTTCACCATCTGTTTCTGAAGATTCATTCGGTGTTGCTTCATTCGAAAATAGCCACGTTACGGCTTCAAGTTTCACATATGAATTTGATGGAGTACAAACAGGACGTGCAATGTTCTTGCTGGCAAATGACGCAGAACCAAATGATCTTCCTGAAGAAGAGTACCCGATCGAGTTCGCAGGGTTTGGAACAGTGGCTGATTTCGCAGGAAAAGACTTAAAAGGTAAATTTGCATTAGTATCTCGCGGAAGTATTTCATTTGTTGAAAAAGGTTTGAATGCACAAGCTGCTGGAGCTGCTGGCGTTATTGTTTATAACAATGCGGCTGGTACAATCAGCATGGCATCAAGCTCAGATATCAAAATTCCTTACATGTCTGCACTTCAAGTGGATGGTGTAGCACTTAAAGCAGCTCTTGATACAGGAAAAAAAGTTACTGTAGGTTTCGATGGGCAATATATCGAAGTGGCAAGTCCGACTGCAGGAAAAATGTCTGGATTCACTTCTTGGGGTCCGACACCGAACTTGGATTTCAAACCTGAAATCACAGCTCCAGGTGGAAACATCTTCTCGACATTCAATAACAATGAATACGGTTTGATGAGCGGTACATCAATGGCAGCGCCACACGTAGCTGGAGGTACGGCATTGGTAATGGAACGTGTGAATAAAGAGTTCGGCTTGACTGGCGTAGCTCGCGTACAGTTTGCTAAAAACTTGATGATGAACACGTCTAAACCGGTTGAATTAAATCCTGGTGAATATGTATCGCCACGTCGTCAAGGTGCTGGTATCATGCAACTTGCAAACGCACTTGAAACAGACGTAATGGTAACAAATGCAACAACTGGTGAAGCGAAAGTTGCTTTGAAAGAAATCAAAGACAACAAGTTCTCATTCTCATTGAAAGCTAAAAACTTCTCTGCAGAAGAAAAACAATACAATGTGAAGATTCAATTACAAACAGACATGCCAATTGATACAGGAGCGAACTTCGTGACGATTCCAAACGATTCTCGCTACGGTTCATATGTATTAGAGCCTGAAGACGCTACAATAACAGTTCCAGCAACAGTAACAGTTCCTGCAAATGGAGAGGCTACAATTGATGTAGCTGTCGATGCAACTGGGTCATCTTGGCTGACTGAATACTTCAAAAACGGATACTTCCTTGATGGATTCGTTTCATTAACAGATGCGAATGAAGATACATCTGGAAATGTACCATTGACAGTACCATTCTTCGGATTCAATGGCTCATGGGATGACGCACCGATCTTTGATGATAATGCATGGGACGAGTTATCATACTGGGAATACCAAGGATTGGCTGACCAAAACGGTGACTATATCAAAGGTCCATCTTTAGGTGAAGGTTTCGACCCAACGAAATTTGCATTCTCTCCAAACGGTGACGGCAATGTGGATAAAGCAACGCCAGTATTCTCTCTATTACGTAATGCGAAAAAATTGGAAGTTAACGTATTGGATGCAAACGGCAACAAAGTACGTACAATCCGTACAGATGCTAATTTAACGAAGAACTACGCAGACACTCCTACGAACCCAGGTTACAAGTACAACCAGGATAATGGATGGGATGGGAAAATCAATGGAAAACCTGCTCCGGATGGCCAATATACGATTGAATTACGCGGTGTAATCGATTTTGAGGGGGCTGAATGGCAATCAATCAAGTTCCCAATCATCATTGATACTAAAGCACCTACTGCAGACATTTCTTTCGATCCTGAAACAAGAACATTATCTCTTGCAAACCTTGCAGATAATGAGGGTGGGGTAGGGCTAGATAGAGTTGAAGTGTATGCGAACGGAGAATTGGTATTTGAGGATGTAGCATCAGTAGAACCATACGTTCTTGATGAAGTTCTTAATTTTGGTGACAAAGTATCTGTTAAGGTATGGGATATTGCTGGTAACGTAACGGGAACTCAAAATGATTTTGAAATTCCACATGAAAAAGAAACAAAAGAGCCAGTTATTTACTTCGAAACTCCATCGGACTATTTTGTGGAGTACAAAACTTCAGAAGTAGTGGTATCTGGTACGGTTGAAGATGATTCGAACGTGGTTTCACTGAAAGTAAATGGTGTAATTGCTGATTCATTCGACGGTTCTAAGTTCACTCATAAGTTGAAGCTTACTGACGGTGTGAAAGACGTGAAAGTGGAGGCAATTGACGAGCATGGCAACGTAATGCAAATCGGTCGTAAAATCTTCGTTGATACAACAAAACCGACAGTTCAAGCTGTTGCGGCAACTGTACCATCTGGAGTGAAAACATCTTCTCCAGATCCAACAATCAAAGTTAAGGTTGGCGATAACTTCGATGAACTTCGTCTATACCTAAACGGTAACGAAGTATTTGCAAATCCATTATCTGAACCTTATGCAATGTTAGGTTACAGCCAAACAGTTGATGTTGTTCTTCCATTAGTAAATGGCAAAAATGACTTCGAATTGAAAGTAGTTGACATGGTAGGTCACGAGGCTACTCAGAACATCACGGTTATGAAACAAGATGGAGTTGTTACGCCGCCGACGCAACCACCAGTGGTAGTACCACCAGTTGTTGATCCAAAACCAGTAACATACAGTGATATCGCTAGCCACTGGGCTAAGAAAGAAATCGAGACATTAGCAACGAAAAAAATCATTCTTGGTAAAACAGCTGATTTGTTTGCACCGGAAGATAAATTGACTCGTGCTGAGTTCGCTGTATTGGTTTCGCGTGCTCTTGGTTTAGAAACAAAAGAATATGCTGGTACATTCAAAGATGTAACAACAAACAAAGCTTGGGCTTACGCTGGAATCGAAGCGGCAGCTCGCGCTGGCATCATCAACGGTAAAACTGATGGAACGTTCAATCCAGACGCGAAAATCACACGTGAAGAAATCGCAGCAATCATTGTCCGTGCTGTGAAACACGAAGATGCTGCATTATTGAACAATCTTGATACTTCAAAAGTGTTCGCTGATGATAAAAATATCAGTACATTTGCGAAACTAAGCGTTAAACAAGCAGTGGCTTTGGGAATCGTATCTGGCCGTGGCGGCAACGTCTTCTCTCCACAAGACAATGCAACACGTGCTGAATCAGCAGTTATGCTGTACCGTGCCCTTAACAAACTAGGCGATCTATAAAAAAGCATGAGGAGCCAGCGATTGCTGGCTCCTTTTTGTATGTACATTCACTGGAAACAATAGGGAGAAAGGGAATAAATCACAGTTAAAACGGAACAAATCGATTTAAAAGGAAATAACTCTAACTGTGATATTTCGAATAGGTGTCCCATATCTTATTAGTAGAATTAATTCTATTAATATAAGCTATATTTACTTTCCTTTATAATAACTTAACAAAAGAGTCGGACTTCTTACCTATTTTTACGTAATCATTAAGAATTTTACAAATTCTTAAGAAAACTCTTAAAATAGTCTGATATAATCAGATAGTACTAGAAAATTACTTTTTGAGGAGTGGGATGGATGACAAAAGAAGGTATTTCGAAACATATCTTAAGTAAGATTGCACTAGCTTTCTTACTAATTATCTCAATGGTGGCACCATTTATCACGGCACCAAGTGCTTCGGCCGCAACATCATTGACTGTTGCTGAGGCACTTGCACAATACGATGTGGCTGCTAAAAAGAATGTTACAGTGGATGGCTATATTGTCGGTTATGTTAAAGGGGAAACGTCGGTAGTTAAGACAGGTGCTACTGATGATAACAACTATGCAATTGCGGACTCCGCAAATGAAACCGATTTATCAAAAATGATTTATGTACAAGTTCCTGCTACACCTACTACATTAAGATCAACATTTGGACTTAAAACAAACCCAGGTAATATCGGTAAAAAAGTATCTGTTAGTGCTTCACTTGAAAAATATTTTGGAAACCATGCTGGTCTAAAGGCACCAGTTGCGGCAATGACATTCGTTGGGGGAGAAGTAGATCCACCACCTGTAGCAGAAGCAGTAGCCAATATCGCTGCTGCCCGTGCAGTAACTGATCCAGCTAAATTGATCAAAGTAAGCGGTACAGTAACAACAGGCGTTGGATTCTGGGGTCAAAAAGGCTTCTATATTCAAGATGATACCGCGGGTCTTTATGCATTTGTCTCTGCAGCTGACGTAAAACCAGGCGACATCGTTGAGCTTGAAGGGAAAGTAAGCCCGTACGCAGGCGAACTTCAAATCCAACCAACTAAAATCACAGTGAAATCTTCTGACAACCCACTTCCAGCAGCACAAGTTATTGCACCTACTGGAGTGAATGAAGATACTCAAGGTGAACGCATTCAATTAAACAATGTAACAATTACTGGCTTAGCGAAAAAAGATGATTACGGGACATTTGAATTCTCTGCTATCGACGGAGAAGGAAAATCAGTAATCGTTCGTAACGATAATCGTACAGGCATGACGTATGATAACTTCATTCAATATTACAATGAAGGCGATCTTGTTCATGTTTCAGGTATCGCTTCTAAATTTAACGATGTATACCAAGTTAAAGCACTGGGTGCAGAAAGTTTTGACCTAGTAAACAAACCAGCAGTATACGTTAATGTATTCCCAGGTCACGTAACTGAAAACACAAAAATCACTCTTGCAAGTGGTTGGGCAGATGCGACAATCTACTACACAATAGATGGTTCGACTCCAACAACTTCAAGTGATGTATACTCAGCGCCAATTAATGTGGCAGAAAACACAACTATCAAAGCATTGGCAGTATCAGGCAACGAAACTTCTGAAGTATTCTCGTTTGAATACCAAGTAATCAAATCTACCGGTGTGCAAATTGCGGACATCCAAGGCAAACAGCACAAATCACCATACACTGATCAGCAAGTAGTTGATATCGAAGGTGTAGTAACTTACAAACTTGATAACAACAACTTCTTCATGCAAGATCTAACACCAGACAGCGATCCTGCTACTTCTGACGCGGTTCTTGTATACAGTAAAGCGCACACATTTGTACCGGGCGATCGAGTATCGGTTGATGGAAAAGTGACTGAATTCTTCATTGCTGGTTACTCTGACATGAAATCTGTTGATTTATCAACAACAGAAATTTCAAGCACGACAATTGACAAGTTAGGTACAGCAGCAGTTCCAGCAGCACTTAAATGGGAAGAACTTTCACCACCGACAGAAGTTATCGATAACGACAAATTAACTTCATTCGATCCAGCAGAAGACGGAATCGACTTCTGGGAATCTATCGAAGGTATGTTAGTTTCAGTTAAAGATGCAAAAGTTGTTGGTCCACAAAAATACGGTGAAGTCATCGTGGCTACTGACAACGGTGGTAAAACAACGTTCAATAAATTTGGCGGAATCAATATCTCTGCTAACGACTATAACCCGGAACGTATCACAGTTGATATGAACTCTGTATCATTCAAAGCTAAATCAGGGGATGTATTCAACGGCACAATCACAGGTCCAGTAAGTTACGAATTCGGAAACTTCCGCATCATGACAACTGTGGCTGCATTACCAACATTAGTAGAAGCTCCAATAATCAAAGAGGTAACGGAAATTGCATTCGCAGAAGATAAACTAAACGTTGCTGCATATAACGTAGAGAACTTCTCGAACAATACGGCAAACACACCAAATGAAAAAGTGGTTAAAATTGCGAAGTCATTTGTTGAAAATATGAAGTCTCCTGACATTATCACATTAGTAGAAGTTCAAGATAATGATGGTGAAACAGCTTCAGGCAATACAGACGCTTCACAAAGTTATGAACGTTTAATCGCAGCAATCGTTGCTGCAGGAGGTCCTAAATACAATTGGACTGACATTGCTCCAGAATACAATCAAGACGGTGGGGCACCAGGTGGTAACATCCGCGTTGGTTACCTATACAACCCTCAGCGTGTAACATTATCTGAAGGAACAAAAGGTGGATCTACAGAAGCAGTAAAATGGGTAGATGGTGAACTTTCTAAAAACCCTGGACGCATCCTGGACATTCCACAACCGAACACTCGTAAACCAATCGCAGCTCAATTTGAGTTCCAAGGTGAACAAGTAGTCGTAATCGGCGCGCACTTAAACTCTAAAGGTGGAGACCAACCGTTGTTCGGTAAAAACCAACCTCCATTCCTAGGGTCTGAAGCAGAACGTATCGGGCTAGCTACAATGATCAACGCGTTCATTAAAAAAGGACAAGAACAAAATCCAGACCTTAAAGTAATCGTTGCGGGTGACATGAATGATTTCGAATTCACACCAACTCTTATAGCACTTAAAGGCAATATCTTAACTAACATGGTAGAAAAAGTACCAGCTGGCGAACGTTTCTCATATTACTACCAAGGGAACAACCAAGTACTTGACCACATGTTAGTGACAAACAACTTAGCAGCTACTACTTTAATTGACATGATTCACATCAACGCAAACTTCATGGAAGAACACGGTCGTGCATCTGACCATGATCCAATTTTGGTTCAAGTGGATTTGAAAGATCCAGTAGTTGTTCCAGACGTAGTAACTTTAGATGTAAACAAAAACGATGTTTCTGTTGAAGTAGGAGACACTGAGCAATTAGTTGTAACAGAAAAAACAACTAAAGCTGACGGTACTTCAACTGATAAAGACGTAACAGCATCTGCAACATACACAGTATCTGATAGCAGCGTGATTTCTGTAGAAGCTGGTTTAATCACAGCTAAAGCAGCAGGTACCACAACAATCACGATCACTGTTGGTAACAACACTAAAACGGTAAATGTAACAGTAACAGCAGTACCAGTTCCAGACGTAGTAACTTTAGATGTAAACAAAAACGATGTTTCTTTTGAAGTAGGAGAAACTGAGCAATTAGTTGTAACAGAAACAACAACTAAAGCCGACGGTTCTTCAACTAAAAAAGACGTAACAGCATCTGCAACATACACAGTATCTGACAGCAACGTAATATCTGTAGAAGCTGGTTTAATCACAGCTAAAGCAGCAGGTACCACAACAATCACGATCACTGTTGGTAACATCACTGAAACGGTAAATGTAACAGTAACAGCAGTACCAGTTCCAGATGTGAAAACATTATCAGTGGACAAAGATTCTGTTACCCTAGAAGTAGGCAAAACTGAGCAATTAAAAGTAACAGAAACAACTACAAAAGCTGACGAAACTTCTACTGTTGCAGATGTAACAAATACTGCAACATACAGTGGTCACGACTCAAGCGTGATTTCAGTTGTAAATGGCTTAATCACGGCTAAAGCTGTTGGCACAACAAACATTACAGTAACAGTTGGCGACAACTCAAAAACTGTAAAAGTAACAGTAACTGCAATACCAGTACCGGACGTGAAAACACTATCTGTTAACAAAGCAAGCGTACAATTCATGTATGGTCAATCAGAAACACTGGTTGTTACTGAAACGACAACTAAAGCAGATAACACATCTACACAAGCTGACGTAACAGCAACAGCTACTTACGGTGGCTATAACACAAATATCATCAACGTAAACAAGGGCGTCATCACTGCAAAAGGTGTTGGCCAAACAGAAATTATAATAACAGTAGGCAAAAATACGGTGAAAGTATTGGTGTCGGTAACAAGCCAACCACAACCACCAGTAACACCAACAAACCCTGGTCATATAATCGTGGATGGAAACGCAGTATCAAATCAAGCGAATGATCCTGCAGCTAAAGAAATTAAAGTAGCAGTACCAGCTCTAACAGATGCTCAACCTGAAGTAAGTGCAAAAGTACCAACAGGTTCGTTGCAAACAATTGCTCAATCTTCTAAACCATTGGTGATTGCTTCTGGTAATACAGAAGTAGTTGTACCAAATGAAGTATTGAAAAACATTGCAGCCGGCAATCCTGAAAGTATGACGGTTTCTGTGAAAATGGCTAAATCGACTGACGTAAACGGAGCGGTATCTGCGACGTATGAATTTACAATCACAACAGTCAAAAATGGAAACACAACTAAAGTAACTACATTCTCAACACCAGTTGAAGTAACAGTTCCTGTAGCTGCAGCAATTAAAGACCCACGCAAAGTGGCTGCTTACTACGTGAATGAATTAACAAATGGGTTAGAATACGTAGGTGGAACGTACGGAAATGGTCAATTTGTCTTCAAGACAAACCACTTCTCGAAATTCGTTGTTGTAGAAAACAACAAAACATTCTCGGATATCCAAAAATACTGGGCACAGGATCAAATTGAAGTGCTGGCTTCTCGAGCGATTACAAGCGGGAAAACAGATACGACATTTAACCCTGAAGGCAAAGTAACACGTGCTGAATTCGCCGTGTTGATTGCTCGCTCTCTGAATCTTCCAATGGAAGAATACAAAGGGACATTTAAAGATGTAACAACAAGCAAGGAATGGGCGTATGCAGGAATTGAAGCGGCTCACCGTGCAGGTATCGTAAATGGCAAGACGACAGACTCGTTCGATCCAGATGCGTTAATCACACGTGAAGAAATCGCAACGATGATTGTACGCGCAGTGAAATACAAAGATGCGAATCTTTTGAAAGATGTAGACACATCGAAAACATTTGCGGATGAAAAAGCAGTTGGAGACTTCGCGAAAGTATCCATCAAACAAGCTGTAGGACTTGGTATTGTAAACGGCCGTGCTGGTAACAAATTTGATCCAAAAGCGAACGCAACACGTGCGGAAGCTGCAGTTATGCTTTACCGAGCATTAGACAAAATGAATGAATTTTAATAAAACAATTGAGTCAGCCCTTGTGGTTGGCTCTTTTTGTTTTTGCAATGGAACTTCTTCTATTAAAAGAAGCATAAAATCACCCTCATATTATAGGTCTATTTATACGGGAGCTATGTATTAGTTAAAAACCATTTACCTTCCAACTAAATAGACTTACTGACTGTTTTTGGGTTTTCTTAACAACACTTACAAACAATTAAGAAAATAATAACAATCCTTTGCTATAATCTAGGGGAATTACAATAAATTCTCTTTGAGGAGTGAAATGGATGACGAAAGAAGGCATTTTTAGACATACTTTTAGTAAGATGCTACTAGCATTCTTACTAGTAATCTCAATGGTTGCACCATTTATCACAGTACCAAGTGCCCAGGCGGCAGGACCGATAACGGTTGCTGATGCAATCGCAAATAATACAGGTACTGCAACGGTCCATGGATATATCGTGGGCTATATGAACAGCACGACAAGTGTGGATTTGACAGCGCCATTTCCTGCAGACACAAATGTTGTGATTGCGGACTCTCCAAATGAAACTGACATTAAGAAAATGATGCCCGTCCGTTTAGCTACAAACTTCCGTGCACAATTTGGATTGTTGACGAACCCAGCTAATCAAGGGAAAAAAGTTGAAATTACAGGTACTTTAGGTGCTTACTTCTCGGTACCTGGTATTAGTGCTGTTAATGCAATGAGCTTCCTGGATGGAGGAGTAGAACCACCTCAGTCTGAAGCGGAACTGAAAGAGAACCTTGCTGCTGCTCGTACAGAAGTGGGATCGGATAAATTAATCAAAGTACAAGGAACAGTTACGACTGGTACTGGATACTGGGGCGGTAAAGCGTTCTATGTTCAGGACAGCACGGCTGGACTATATATCTTCTCTTCTACAGCGGATGTCTCTCCTGGTGACAAAGTTGAACTAGAAGGAAAAGTAACCGTCTATGGCGGCGAACTTCAAATGGAACAACCGAAAATCATGAAGATCTCTTCAGGCAATGAATTGCCAGCAACACAGGAAATCACACCTGCAGGGGTAAATGAAGAAACACAAAGTGAACGCATTCTATTAAACAACGTAAAGATTACGAACCTAGTTAAATCAAATGACTTCGGTACATTCGAATTCACAGCTACACATGAAAATGGTGAATCAGTCGTCATCCGTAACGATAACCGCAACGGTTTGGCTTACGATGAATTCATCAAACGGTATAAAGCAGGCGATCTTGTAAACATTTCAGGTATTGCTTCTAAATTCAACACAACGTACCAAGTAAAAACATTAGGTCTTGAAAGCTTTGACCTAGTGAACAAACCTGCTGTTTACACAGACGTGTTCCCAGGAACAGTGTCTGCAGGGACAAAAATCTCTTTAATTTCACCAATCGAAGGTGCAAAAATCTACTATACAATAGATGGTTCAACACCGA
The DNA here is from genome assembly GCF_056402175.1 of Paenisporosarcina sp. P4_B8. Taxonomy (NCBI): domain Bacteria; kingdom Bacillati; phylum Bacillota; class Bacilli; order Caryophanales; family Caryophanaceae; genus Paenisporosarcina; species Paenisporosarcina sp. P4_B8. The sequence continues at coordinate 366,131 of NZ_JBFUHX010000001.1, forward strand.
CGTCTGCAAGTGCAGAATACACTGCTCCAATCGAATTAACGAAAGACACAACAATCAAAGCAATCGCTGTAAGTGACACAACTTCTGAAGTCTTCTCATTCACTTACAACGTATTGAAAGTGGGCAACCTTCAAATCCGTGACATTCAAGGTGAAGGTCATTACTCGGATTACCAAGGGGCTACCGTCAAAGAAATCACAGGTGTTGTTACTCACCTTTACAACTCGGCTAACTTTGTTATCCAGGACGTTAATCCGGATGACGATAACACAACATCTGAAGCAATCATCGTAAACAAAACTTCAAATGGCCTTAAAGTCGGTGACTTGGTTACTGTTTCAGGGACAGTTGAAGAATGGTATTACGAAGGCTATTCAGATATGAAAACAAATGATTTACCAGTTACTCGTATCAGAGCAACTGCTGCAGTAGCAAACGGAACACATGAACTTCCTGCACCATTAGTAATCGGTGAAGACATCTTCCCGGCAACAGAAATCATCGACAACGACAGATTGACTTCATTCGATCCAGCTGAAGACGGCATTGATTTCTGGGAATCTGTTGAATTAATGCGTTTAGCAGTTCCAAATGCGAAAGTAGTAGGACCGCAAAAATACGGTGAAGTGGTGGTTGTAGCAGGAAACTCTACAAAAACTGAATTCAACGTACTTGGCGGAATCAATATTTCTGCTACTGACTACAACCCAGAACGCGTCATCGTAGACTTCGATAACGAATCATACGACGCAAAATCTGGCGACTACTATACTGGCAACATTGTTGGCGTTATGGGCTTCGGCTTCGGTAACTACAAACTGTGGACGAAAGAAAACACACTTCCGCAAATCACACGCGTTGAAAAACCAGTGACAATCACAGATATCAAACCAGCGGAAGACAAATTGAACGTTGCTTCTTACAACGTTGAGAACTTCTCTAATAATATTGAACAAACTCCGAATGAAAAAGTGGAGAAAATCGCAAAATCGTTCGTTGAGAACATGAAATCTCCTGACATTATTACTCTTGTAGAAGTTCAAGATAATGATGGGGCAACAGCTTCAAACAATGCAGACGCGACAGAAAGTTATGAACGTCTGATTGCAGCGATAGTAGCGGCAGGAGGTCCAGCGTATGAATGGACTGACATCGCACCTGAATACAATCAAGATGGTGGACAACCAGGCGGGAACATTCGAGTTGGTTACTTATATAACCCAGAACGTGTAACACTCACTGCAGGAACGAAAGGCGGCTCAACAGAAGCGGTAACTTGGGTAGATGGAGAACTTTCTAAAAACCCTGGTCGTATCCTTGACTTGCCACAAGCAAACACACGTAAACCATTGGCAGCTCAGTTCGAGTTCCAAGGGGAGAAAGTAGTCGTAATTGGTGCTCACTTAAACTCAAAAGGTGGAGACCAACCGTTATTCGGGAAAAATCAACCTCCATTCTTAGGTTCTGAAGCAGAACGTATCGAACTTGCAACTATGATCAATGAATTTATCAAAAAAGGACAAGCACAAGATCCGAACCTGAAAGTAATTGTGGCTGGTGACATGAATGACTTCGAATTCACACCAACACTTGCAGCACTAAAAGGTGGCATTTTGACAAACATGGTTGAAAAAGTACCAGCTGGCGATCGTTTCTCTTATTACTACCAAGGAAACAATCAAGTGCTTGACCACGTGTTGGTAACTAACAACTTAGCAGATACAGCTTTAGTTGATATGATTCACATCAATGCAAACTACATGGATATTCACGGTCGCGCATCTGACCATGACCCACTATTGATTCAAGTAGATTTAAAAGACGAAGTACCAGACGTGAAAATATTGAAGGTAAATAAATCTACGGTTGAACTTGAAGTTGGTGCAACAGAACACCTGAAAGTAACAGAAACAACTACTAAAGCGGATGAAACTTCTACTGATGAGGATGTAACGGCTACAGCAACTTATAGTGGCTACGATACAGAAGTAATCTCAGTTGAAAAAGGATTGATTACAGCAAAAGCTGCTGGCTCGACGACAATCACAGCAACTGTTGGAGGAAACACATTGTCAATCAAAGTTACAGTGCTAGCAACTGAAGACGGTGTTGAAATCGTAACGGCAGACGATGTCGATACAACGAAACCAGTCATCTTCATAGAAGTAACTGCACCACATATCAATGGAAAAGTCGAGATTCGATTCACTGAGGAAGCTGTGGCAAAAATCGATGCAGTAAACAAACCAGTCATCTTGAAACTGGGTAACATGTCATTCACCATCACAACAAAGAACTTTGACGTGTTGGCAAAATCTGGCGCGTTTTCATTGACCCTGGAATACCATTTGCCTAAAGGTCATGACAATCACCAAGGCAAAGGGAAAGGCCATGATAAACATTATGGTAATCACGAAGAAAACCTGAAGTTAAAAGATCTGTCTTTCACTGATACAGATGGCAGTCAAATCATGAACGGATTTAAAGACTACTTCTTTATTACGACAACTAAAGGTGAGAAGCTAGAGATTGAAGTAGCTTACTACGACAGCAAATCGAAGAAGTGGAAATTTAAGCAGTTTAAATAATCTCAGAAAGATTCTCCCAAAGTGGTTGCTTGGGAGAATCTTTTTTTACACTTACAAGTTCGTCTTCAGCTATTAGGTAATACTAGACTCCATTTGTTTTACTAACCAGACCCTTTTTAAATAAAAGTTGATCAAGTGTCCCTATCGTTACTGTCATTTTTCTGTACATCCATCATTTCATCATATGTCATATTAGTTTGAACGTTTGAACCTAGAGTATTAAAGAATGACGCCCCTTGCTTCAACCCTTTTTTAAAATGATATTAATCACTTGGAAAGAGTACATAGGTTTTAAGAAAACAAATTAGTCATTCTGAACTACAATAGTATTTGCTTTATGAGGCGGGCAAGTTTTTGTCGTTCTTTTAGTCATGTTGCGGAGAATATGAAATAGGGGCATGCTCTTATACTGCAATTTACTGTATAGTCAGAAAGTTTCAAAACGAGTATAATAGACTAATTGAAGTATTAATGAAAACAAAAGGTGTGTATCCGTGAAGCATATTAAGCAAGATAGAAACCAAAAACTATATTACCTCACCGCATTTGTTGCCACCATTCTGATGGTGATTGGAGTTTTGTTCTTCAATCCGAGATTTGGAGGAACAGACCCTGGATACATTTTTCATTGTGCATTAGTCGTATTATTGTCAGCGAGTTTGTTTATTTATCCGAAGTATGAAAGCCATTTTTTTAGAAAGATCATTATTACAATCGCCTCTCTTTATTTGTATATGCTTTTCTTATTATATCCTGATACTTGGTCGTCTTTTACCTTGCTATGTTTTATCCCGGCTTTTTCTATCTTGTTTTTCGATTCGAAGCTGTTTTATTTCTCTTTTGTATTCAATTTTCTGTTGATTACGTTGACGTTCATTTATATTATTTTCTTCGACCAAGGAAATGAGTTTGCGCATATCAAGCTAGACGTATTCGGGAATATTAACAATTTCATGGGGACACAAGTCATTCTCTATTTCATTTTTCATTTAACTTCTCAAAGAATCAAAAAACAGCAAATGTTTTATGAAAGATTACAGCAATCAGAGAAGCTGAAAACAACCGGCCAATTAGCAGCTGCAGTCGCACATGAAATAAGAAATCCGCTAACGGTAGTAAAGGGATTATTACAGTTTTATGAAACGAACAACTCTTTCAGCAAGGAAGGGAAATCGCACTTATCTTTGATGATTGATGAGCTGAAGACGGCGGAACATGTTTTATCCCAATTTTTGGCCATCGCAAAACCGGATGAACATCAACACATGGAAACCGTAAATGTCCGGGATGCCTTGAAAAGTGTGACAGGTTTGCTCATGTCCTATGGGCTGTATCATCAAAATAAGATTGACTTGCAAGTGGATGAAGACCTATACATAACGGCCAATACCATTGAATTTAAACAATTATTCATGAACTTAGTGAAAAATGCAGTTGAAGTATCTACTAAAGAAGATTTTGTTGTCATTAGGGCAGAGCAAAAAAACAAAGAAATTATTATAAAAGTAATTGATGAAGGTTTTGGCATGTCAGAAGAGCAGGTACAAGCCTTGGGTACTCCATTTTACTCATTAAAAAGTAAAGGGACCGGACTCGGTCTTATGATTTGCTTTAACATTGTTGAAAAATACAAAGGAACAATTCGATTCCAGAGTGCAGTGAATCAAGGTACTACTGTGACTGTGCAGTTTCCTATGTATTTATCAGGTGGATTAATTAAAAAGCAGGAAGCGCGGGTATAATCACCTAGTGCTTCCTGTTTTTGTTATTGAATTCAACCAAAGCAGATTCTTTCGTACAACCAATTCCAGATTTTCTCGAATGGTAACAGTAAATGCTACAGAGCAGATATCTTCGTCATTCAATCTCCTCCAAATAGGCTAATCTAAATCATTTTATAGGAAAAACATGAAATTTAAAGGTAGGAAAAGGAAATTTCCATTAATAAAAGGCTTTTGTGATGGCAGGAAGGAAAGGACATGTATCTTGCGGATCGCTCGGCAGTGATCTCCGTTTATAAATACGGTACATTCGACCCCACTTCTTCATTGCGCGCCTATGGCAAGGTTGATCGTCTAGTTTATGTAGAGGAAACAGAAGAACTATATGCATTCACTAAATTTAAGCTCGAAAACTCTAAAACAGAATCTATTTTATTAGAACGGTTTAAACTTGGAGAATAATCGATAAAAGGTGCCCTTTCCCTCTGACTGAAGTCATGGGAAATAGGGCACCTTTTTCTAATACCAATACTAAAATACATGTCACTCAATGGGTATAGGCAAGCCCACATGAACAACGATTTGTGCCAAACAGTAGGTGATAGGAAGATGGAAATTCTTGGTTCACACGCTGCACTTCCATTGCAAATTCTTCGCTGTCCTTTGGTACTTGTGAAAGCATATTTGCTTTTTCTTGCGTATCAATATGCGCTCCGGGTGGTACGAATCGATTTGGTGGAATTCTTACACCGTTGGTTACAATCGCATCGTAAGAAAGGAATGCTCCTTCTTCGACGATGGCATTATAAACCATGGCCCTGAATCCAACAAATACGTTATTTCCAATGAAACAAGGCCCGTGGACAAGTGATCCATGTGCAATTGTCACTTCATTTCCAATGAAAATCGAATAGCTGTGATTTCCCACCAAATAATGTTTATTTAATAAACCATGTAAAATGACGCCGTCCTGAATATTGACATTAGACCCAATATGAAAAGGTGTTCCATCGTCCGCACGGATACTAACATTTGGAGCAATATAGACGTTATCTTGAATGACAACATCACCGATCACACTGGAAAATGGGCTAATAAATGCTGTTTCATCAATATGTGGGTAACGTGGAACCGGATGAAATGAAGTGATGGGACTGGCACTGATAAATGGTTTGAAGCAATTAGAAGACTCATTTGAAAAAGGTTGGAAACCGTTGTTCTTACTCAATTTATCACCGCTTTCACAGTTTGCTTTTTCGTTATTTTATGTGAAATAAAATGAAATAGAATTAATTTTCGCATGGGTAGTACTTTTCAGCGGGAAATGCAAAGGACCTATCTAAGAAAAGGGAACCTCACAGAATATAAAATAATCCGATGGAAATTAATAATTCAGTCAATTTACACTATACAATTATCTGATAATTTAGTAGAATTTAACTATAGGAGACGCAAAGGAGAATTTATTCTGAGAAACTGTGATTCTAATTTAATCGACAATCAAGCCTTATTGCTTGAGCCTGTATTTACAGGGAAGTATAAATCAAAAATCGTGACAACCCACGGGACATATTATTCTAAAATGACTGTTCATGAATTACTGAATAATGCATGCATTCGATATGCTTCTACAATGGAAGGCCGGATGCAGGCGACGAGGATTTTTATGAAATATCCCAATAAAACGCCAATCCTCATCGAACCGACGGAAATCGGCGCATTTCCGACGATGTCCTATCAACGTCAAGATTGTGTCTGGCTGTTCAATCACCCCTTCGTCGTAGAAGAGTTTGAAAAGGGGAAATGTCTGGTGACGTTTCCAAATGGGATGTCCATTACCGTCCATGTTTCCAAACACATCCTTTTGAAACAACAGCAAAGACTCCACTTCACCTTAGATACTTATCGCTTTATCCACCGACAAAAGAAACCTTACATACGAAGAGATTCACCACCCACCGACGAATAATCACATAATTTACTCATAAATACATCCAACATGCATAGCGTGGTTTACCGATTGCCAATTTGCTGAAAAATAAAAGTTGTCTCCTATTCCTTTTATGATGAAGCAAGCTTGTGCTAAAACCATTTGCATGTCCATTTAAAGATTGAGGATCTACTCAAAACTCTTGCATCCACATTGTTGGATAACAGGTTTATAATAGAACCTCGTTGAATGTTGAAAGCAGGTTTATGTTGTCATCAGTTGTTTTAGTTTAGCCAAAGTACGCTCTCTTCTTTTTTTGACTCCAGCCTTCGTAATCCCCAAATGTTTGGCCACTTCGTCCTGTGAACTCCCGATCATGTATAACAAATGAATAAGCTGTTGTTCATGTGGCTGCAACCGAGACATGGCTTCACTCAATGGCTCCCAACTTTCCGATACCAAAACGGGTTGGTTCAATAAAAGCTCCAGCGTATGATCTTCTGCTGGCATAAGCAATTCTTCGTTCGTCGCTTTTTTCAATTCATCTAGTAAACATCCATAAATACTTCGATAGGCAAAAGGCGCAAAGTCACCTTTTGTCTCGTCATAGCGTTTCCACGCCTGCCAAAGTCCAATACGACCGGATTGAAGGAACGAATCATGATTTTTATAGATACGTAGCTTGCGTAAACACGCATGAATCATTGGTTCAAACTGATTTAACACTTCATTAAAATTGTCCATTTTTGAGCTGCCTTGCCAATGTGCACATCGGGGTTATTCCTAGGTAGCCTCATTGTAGGGCATCCATAAAATCCGTTCCAATCAGTGTTTTGAACGTTTGTCTCATACAAATTTACTCTTTACGCTAGAGTGAAAATATTAAATGATGTAACAGAAGTGCAGGAAGAAACACATTGGTCGATAATCACGAATTATTTTTTTGATCCAGTAAATTGAAAGATTTCGGCTTTACGTGACAAAATACGAAAAGAGAAGATGTTACGCCTCTCGAAGAATTAAACTCAGTCAATAGTATTGTTAAACGAAATAAGATGAGGAGGTTTTAATTAACGAGACAACAATAAAATTCTGTATTATCCATGCTTCTACCTCAATTGTATCTAAACAAACACATATGTTACCCTTACTAGTAGAATGAGTAAGAAAAGGGTGACCTAATATGGTAGGAAGAAATGATGCCTGTCCTTGTGGAAGCGGGCTAAAATATAAGAAATGTTGTGGCAAGACGAATGTCGTCAATCTATCAGATGTGGTAGATGGTGAACTCGAACGCATTATGGAAGGTTTTGCGAACGAGGGGCTCGGTCCGCGTACTTATGGTGAGATGGACGTGCGTGTACGGAAATGGATGTCTGAGCTTCGTTCGATTTTTGAACCGGAATTAATCGAAGCCATCGCTATGGATAGTTACTATTATCTGGAGCATTCGGAATTATGGACGAGCTTTGTGGAGAAGCAAATCACGAAGCAGCGCAGACAACAAGTAATCGATGTGTTGACGGATTGGAAACATCCTTTCTTGCTCCTCGGCGAAGTGACGGGTGTACAAGGAGACCGATTGGTTGTGCGGGACTCGTTAAGTAAAGAGGACTATACATTGCCAGGAGGAGGATTGAATTCCGTCATTGGTGAGTGGTTATTTGGCATTGTCTTGCTGGATCCACGAGAAGGTGAGCGAGGTCTAATCGGAACCAGTGGTATTGTGTTCATTCCGAAAAGCCGATCTTCTTTAGTTGATCAACTAGTAGGGAAAATGAAAGCGAAAGACGTAGACTATCTAGATTTATACGCGTCATTCGGTCACGTCGAATCTCTGTTTTCCTTCACGCCTTTCCAAAGTAGAATCATGCATATGGCTGCACAATATATGGATCAGCACAGTCACGACAAAGAAATGGTCGAAAAACTGCTGAGTGCCTTTTTGTTGGAACATGGCGTCAAAGCAAAGAAACCGGAAGCTGTGGCTGCTGGTGCTATTCAAGTGGCATATGACTTCGGGCTGGTGGGTCCTGTTTATTCAACGATGAAAGATCTCGCTACTTATTTTGATGTTTCATCCGCAACGGTCGCAAAATACAGAGACCAAATAGGCGATTTCCTTGTGGAGGCAGCTTCGACAAACAATAAGGATTGAACATCTCTCTAGTACATTCTACTTGACGAACCGTGGGGAGAAGAACTTTAAATTGTCCATGTAGGTTATTTAGTCATATCTCCTAATCCAAAGGACATAACTTTATATTGATAAAACGATTCTATTTAACCACATAATATTTCCTGAATTTATTCTATGATATTTACAATGTATACGGAATTAGGGGATGATGCGCGTGGTAATGTTTTGGCGCAGGTGTTGTTTGTTTTATCAGAAAGCGTTGTTAAATGGGGCTGTCTGTCCTAACCTTAGGAACGAGATTATCAATAAGATTGAAATGCACAGTAATAAGTTAAATAAAGCGAGAAAGCTATTGGATTGATGGCTAGTAGTAGGGTTAAACAGTGAGTTCCTGAACGTATTTCGAGGAAACTGAAGAACTGTTTGCATTTACCAAATTATAGATTGATGATTCGATAATTGAAACTACTATTTCGGAACGATTTAAATTTAATGAATAAACGATGAAAAGGTGTCCTTTTTCTCAGTGACTGAAGTCAAGGAGGAGAAGGACATCTTTTTCTTAAATGGGGTATCTGTTCAAATAGCCATTGCCAGCCACTTTATTTAGCTCACTAATCTCAAATAATTATTCTGAATCTTCAAACTTTAAGTTGCCGTTTACCTAGATTTAAAGTAAAATTTTACATGTATTGCAAACGCTTGCATATATTATTCAATGCATAAATTCAGCTAGAATCTCCTTCTTCCAAATGTAATATGTTAGCGCTTTTGATTTATTTGTGCAAACGATTTCACAACAAGTAGTGGGTTCAAATCTAACCAAGAAAGGGAGGCGGACTGGCATTAATCTATCAATCTATTACACCGAAAGAATAAGGAGGACATGCTGAGTGAGAATTGCAATAGATGTTAAACGCAAACTAAATCTGTTTATCGTTTCAGTACTGGTTTTGAGCTTATGGCTACCATTTATACCAGCTCAACAGGCACATGCCACGAGTTCAACAGAGACAGGTGTAAATGAATTAACGGACTCTTCGAATCGTCATGTACGATTCACTTATATTCGCGAAGATCAAAACTATGGTACCTGGAATATCTGGGCTTGGAATACTGGAGTTAAGAATGATCAGATTAATTTTGAATCGTATGAAGGAGGAGTCGCATCAGTTAATATTGCGGTTGCTCCTGAAACGAAGCAATTTGGATTTGTTCTTCGTAGTACTGATAACTGGGATACTGCTCAAAAAGAGTTTGGGGATCGTTTTATTCAAGTGAATAAGAACGACTCACTGACAAAGGCTTATATTACTAGCGGTGTCGAGCAAATTCGCATCGTTCCGGATGGTTCGGCTCCAGTCATTGATAAAGGGGACGCAACTTTCTATTACCGGGACAAAGCCCTTTTCGCTAGTGACGACATGGACACGATTGGAAAAGTAGAGTTAAAGTTTAATGGCCAAACGAATGAAATGACATATGAACCTGAAAATGAGAGATTTGTATTCTCATACGACAACATTCCAAATGGTAAAACCTCATACTCATTCCTTGTAACAAAAGGTGGTATTACAACAGAAGTAACTGATCCTTACAATACAACAGACGGAGTTTCAACAATTGACTTCAAGAAAGCTGACTTGAAGGTTTCAGGATCAGTGGAACCTGCAGCGATTGATTATAATCAAAATGCTGTCTTAACTGTTGATATTCAAGGTCTGACAGACGATGTGGAAATCAGCAAAATCTTCGCAGATGCTTCTTCTTTAGGCGGTTCAGCTAAGCTTGAGATTGATCCATCTTTAAAAGAGATTGCGATTGCAGTAGACGACGACACAACTGCTGGCATCAAAACGATTCCTTTAACAGTCGTTGATTCTTATGGAAACACGTATGAAGGAACTGCAGAAGTAGAAGTGAAAACGAGACAATCGACAGGAACGTCTGATTTTGATTGGGACGAGTCTGTGATTTACTTTATGTTAACAGATCGATTCTTTGATGGTGATGAATCGAACAACGACCCTTACGATTTGAACTATGATACATCTAAACGTGGAACGTACCAAGGTGGGGATTTAAAAGGGATTACGACTAAACTGGATTATCTTGATGATCTCGGTGTGAATACGATTTGGATCAGTCCAATTGTAGAAAATATTAAATATAATGTCCGTTCTGTCGAAACAAACGGGTCATCTGTTGATCCATATTACGGCTATCATGGCTACTGGGCAAGTGACTTTGGAAAATTGAATCCGCACTTTGGAACGATGGAAGATTTCCACGAACTGATTGATGCAGCGCATGCCCGAGATATGAAAATCATGGTGGATGTCGTAGTGAATCATACCGGCTATGGCTTGAAAGAAATTGATGGAGCTATGGCAAACAAGCCTGCAGGTTTCCCGACAGACGAAGAGCGTGCGAATTTTAGTGATATCGTCCGTCAAGGAGCTGACGTTGGAACGGATGAGGTTGTTGGTGAATTGGCTGGACTTCCTGACATTAAGACGGAAGACTCTGCAGTTCGTCAACAAATCATTGATTGGCAAACGAGTTGGATTGAGCAAGCAACTACAGCAAATGGAAACACAATTGACTACTTCCGTGTAGATACCGTCAAGCATGTGGAAGATGCTACTTGGATGAAGTTTAAAAATGCGTTAACGGACAAAATGCCTGAGTTCAAGATGATTGGTGAAGCTTGGGGCGCAAACGTTAATAATGACCTCGGTTACCTGAATACAGGCACAATGGATTCATTACTTGATTTTGAGTTTAAAAATACAGCGCGAAACTTTGTAAATGGTCAATTGAAAGCAGCGAATCAGGCGCTTGTTGATCGCAACGGAAAAATCGACAATGCCGCAACATTAGGCCAGTTTTTAAGTAGCCACGATGAAGACGGATTCCTTCATTCATTAGGTGGCGATGAAGGCAAGTTGAAAGTTGCGGCATCTTTGCAGGCAACAGCAAAAGGGCAGCCAGTCATTTATTACGGGGAAGAACTTGGGCAAAGTGGAGCCAACAACTACCCGCAATATGATAACCGCTATGACTTTGCGTGGGATCAAGTCGATAACAATGATGTGTTGGAACACTACACAAAAATTCTTAACTTCAGAAGTGAGCATTCAAAAGTGTTTGCGAAAGGCGAAAGAACATTTGTAGGCGGATCCGATAAAGATAAGTTCCTATTATTCTCTCGTGACTATCAAAATCAATCAGTATACGTGGGATTGAACGTCGCTGAAGAAGCGAAAGATGTGACGTTAACAGTTGATTCGGCGGATGCAGTAGTGACTGATTATTATTCAGGAGAGGTCTATGAAGCAAACGAAGCAGGAGAAATTAACTTATCACTTCCATCAAATGCTGACGGCGGTACGGTTTTATTAACAGTTGAAGGTGGAAATATTACAGGTGAGGTTGCTACGGGTGACGGTAACCCTGAAGTAGAACCAATTCCTGATAACACGATACGAATTCATTACAACCGACAAGACAATGTGTACGAAAACTATGGTGCATGGCTGTGGAATGATGTCGCTTCACCATCGGCTAACTGGCCAGTGGGTGCAACGATGTTTGAAAAAACGGATAGCTATGGTGCTTACATTGACGTACCACTGGCTAACGGTGCGAAAAATATTGGCTTCCTTGTAATGGATATAACAAAAGGTGACGCCGGTAAAGATGGCGGAGACAAAGGCTTTACGATTTCTCAACCTGAGATGAATGAAATATGGATTAAGCAAGGTTCAGATAAAGTGTATACGTACGAACCGGTTAATTTGCCTGCAAATACGGTCCGCATTCACTACACGCGTGAAAATGCTGACTACGAAAACCTTGGCATTTGGAACTGGGGCGATACAGCAGCTCCTTCTGACGGTTGGCCAACTGGAGCAGTTGATTTAGACGGGACAGATCGTTATGGTGCATATGCGGATATCGAGCTGAAAGAAGGCGCGAAGGATATCGGCTTCCTCATCGTTAATCAACAGACGCAAGAAAAAGATGCAGGAGATAAATCATTCAATTTATTGGATAAGTATAATCACTTATGGATTAAACAAGGTGATAATAACGTCTACATTTCCCCTTATGGAGAAGTGGCATCGGGCATTGTATCTGGTGAAGTGATCTCTGAAGAAACGATTCTATTAGGATTCACGATGACAGACGGATTAACAGCAGAAAAACTGAAAGATGATTTGGCCATTAAAGATGTCGATGGGGCAGATGTTTCGGTTGAAAGCGTAGAAATCACTGGAGCAACAACAGTTGAAGTAACAGCAACACTGAACTTAGACAAACTGCCATTGTCGATTACGTATTCAGGCAGAACCGTTTCAGCATCTACAGGCTGGAGAATGCTTGATAAGATGTATGCTTATGATGGAAATGATCTAGGTGCAACGTACAAAAATGGAAGTGCCACATTAAAATTATGGGCGCCTAAAGCAAGTAAAGTAGTGGCGAACTTCTTCGATAAAGAAGATTCGGCAGATCCAATTGGCACTGTAGAGTTAACGCTCAGCGAACAAGGTGTCTGGTCGAATGACATCAACCCAAGTGATCTGGGTGTAACTGATCTTAAAGGCTACTATTATCAATACGAAGTAACGAATGATGGCGTAATGAAAACAGTATTGGACCCTTATGCCAAATCTATGGCAGCCTTTACGTTGAATACAGAAGGTGATGCTGGACCAGACGGCGATACGGTCGGGAAAGCAGCGATTGTCGACTTAAGCGGCACGAACCCTAAAGGTTTCGGTCATGCTTCAATTGATGGGTATGAAAAACGTGAAGATGCCGTGATTTACGAAGTTCACGTACGTGACTTTACGTCAGATCCTTCGATTGAAAAGGATTTAAAATCAAGATGGGGCTCGTATAAAGGATTTATCGACAAGCTTGATTACATTAAATCTCTAGGTGTTACACACGTTCAATTACTTCCTGTCATGGCTTGGTATTATGGTGATGAAACGAAGATGGGCGAACGCGAACTTAACTATTCAGCGGGTGGCAATGAATACAACTGGGGGTACGACCCTCACAGTTATTTCTCGCCAGATGGTGCGTATTCAGAGAATCCGAAAGACGCTGAACTGCGAGTGAAAGAGCTGAAAGAATTAATTGATGCCATTCATGATGCGGATATGGGTGTTGTATTTGACGTCGTATACACGCATATGGCAAAAGCCAGCATGTTAAATGACATTGTGCCAAATTACTATGCGTACCAGGATGCGAAAGGTAACTTCCTTGGTGGGTTTGGTAACAACTTGGCAACAAGTCACACAATGGCTGAAAAACTAATGGTTGATTCAGTAAAATATTGGTTTGACGAATACAAAATTGACGGCATGCGTTTTGATATGATGGGTGACGCAACGTATCCATCCATTCAAAAAGCGTATGACGCAGCAGCTTCTGTTAATCCTGATGCTTTATTTATTGGAGAAGGCTGGAGAACATTTGCTGGTCATTTGGCTGATCCAGCACTGGCAGGAATGGGTGCAGACCAAGATTGGATGGATAAAACGGACGATGTTGGTGTATTCTCTGACGAAATCCGCAATGAATTGAAATCTGGTTTCGGTTCAGAAGGTGAGCCTAGATTCATTACAGGAGGCGCAAGAAATATTGATATGATTTTCAACAACATTAAAGGACAGCCTTCTAATACGGCTGATGATGATCCAGGCGATATGGTCCAGTACATCGAAGCACACGACAACTTACCTTTATATGATGTCATTGCCCAGTCCATTAAAAAGGATCCGGCAATTCCTGAAAACGACTTGGAGATTCATAAACGAATCCGTATCGGAAACACCTTGATCTTAACATCACAAGGTACGGCTTTCCTTCATGCAGGTCAGGAGTACGGCAGAACGAAACAATGGTTAGGTGAAGGTGTACCTGAACAGAAATATCATGAATTGAAAGATATGGATGGGAACACCTTTGGCTATTTCGTCCATGATTCCTATGACTCTTCAGACGCCATCAATAAATTTGACTGGCAAAAAGCAACGAACAAAAAAGAGTTTGCAGTCAATACAACAACAAATGGTTACACGAAAGGCTTAATTGATTTAAGAAAATCAACCAATGCTTTCCGTTTAGGTGAAAAAGCGCTAGTAGATACAAACGTATCGCTACTTGATTTCCCTGAGATGAAAGATTCCGATTTAGTTATTGCATACGAAAATATCTCAACTGATAAAACAGGCAACTACTACGTATTTGTAAATGCTGACAATAAAGCTCGTACCTTAACATTAGGAGATTATGATTTCACTGGTGGTGTAGTCCTAGTAGACAATGATGAAGCGGGAACACATCCCGTATCGAAAAAATCAGGATTTAGCTTATCGAACCAAACCATGACGATTGATCCATTAACAACAGTTGTAATCAAACTGGATCGAAAGGCTACAGAAGAACCGAAGAACAATGGGCACGATGGGTATCAACCACCTGCAAATGGAAAACCGAACACAATCGTGCTTCCACCTCAAGCGGCAGAAGTAGTGAAAGAGAAAAATCCTTCTGGAATGATTGAAGTCGTGACTAAAATTATTCCTGGAAAAGTAAGTGAGATTGTTAATGCAATCACACCTGAGAAATTTGTAGTAGCGCTTAAGTTAGAAAAACCGGCTATTGGAGAAACGGTGAAAGCCCAGGTACCTGGCAGTTTATTTAAAGAAGCGTTAAAGAAAAACAAACAGGCAATGATCGAGATTCAAACTGATGAAGCAAGCTACAAGCTTCCCGCATCAGAAATTAATGTCGCAGGCTTAGCTAAAAAGCTAGGGGTTGCTGAAAGTGATGTTCAAATCACTGTATCAGTAAATGTCGTGAAAGCTCCTACGACTAAAGCAAAGATTGTATCCAATACAATTGAATTCCACGTCGAAGCAGTAGCAGGAGATAAGAAAGTGACGATTACTGCATATGGTTCATTTGTTGAAAGAGAGATTGTCGGCGATAAAGAGTTCAATCCGAAAACTATGGTCGCAGTGAAGTTCAATCAAGATGGAACATTCACTTCACTTCCAACAGTCTTTAATGGCAAAATCGCAACAGTGAAGTCGCTGACAAACTCAACATATGCGATTGTTGAAAACAACCAAACCTTCCTGGATGTGAACAACATCAACTGGGCAGAAGACTCGATTGAAAAACTAGCATCTAAATACATCATCAAAGGGAAAGCAGACGGAACTTACGCACCAGCAGAAGATATTTCCCGTGCCGAATTCACCGTATTATTGGTTCGTGCACTAGGTCTTCCAGCAAAAGCGTATGACAACCGCTTCTCAGATGTAAAAGGAACAGAATGGTTCAACGCCAATGGAGAACTAATGGCAGCCGTTCAATACGGAATCATTAACGGAAAACACGACGGAACATTCGCTCCATCCGAAAAACTGACACGCACACAAGCAGCCATCATGATTTCAAGAGCAATGGAGCTAAAATTCCTGAACTTCGATTTTGCAAAATTAGATCATGCTAAAAAACTAGCAGACTTCAAAGATGCCAACCAAATGACACACTGGTCTAAAGCAGGAATCGAAAACGTTTACCAAGCTGGAATCATTGAAGGTAAGGGTAACGGTACCTTCGATCCGAATGGCTTTACCAAACGAGATCAAATGGCGAAGATATTGGCTAAGTTTTTGGAGATTAGTGGGTTGATGGATAAGTAATCCCGAATGATACCTGAGGGAACAGAATAGCAAAGACCAAAAACACATCCAGTCTGTTGATTGGATGTGTTTTTTATAGAATCATATCCAATGTTCATCACAAGAGGGAAGAAGATGTATGTACAGAGCCGCTTTGGGTATCGATACTTCATATATAGATATGCATAATTTAAATGTTAGTTACAGGTTTTTCTTTTGATAATTCTTTCATAATATCCATTTCACTCTTTTTTCCATCAATAACATTATAAAGGAAACTGATAACTTTCCTATAATCATGTTTTACACTAATAAAATCGTTCTTTAAGGTTTCACTTTCAATAAAATAGTTACCCTCAATTTTACCTATATAAATCTTAATATACTCTTCATAATCTTTATTTTGAATTGTTTCATCGAGTAAACTATGTAGTGTATGATACTCATCAAATTTCTTTTGTAAGGTTTTTTTCTCTGGTTTAATATTTTTTTGCTTTAAATAGATAGAAGATTGACTCAAAAAATCTTTTAAATCAACTCTGGTGTAATTTGAAGGAAAGGGAATAACTTTATCTTTAATTTTTTTATAAAATAATTTTTCATGATTTAAAGCTTCATAACCTTCATTTACTTTATCCTTTCCTAAAATAATGGTATTTTTCACCTTAGTAGCACTACCTTTTGCAAAAGAGGGAATCCCTTTGACCACATCAGGAAAAACTTCTACCCCCACCTTCCATAAGGCTTTTTGCGCTTCTTCTTTTTTTAATAAATCAATAATTCTAGGGTCTATTTTCATGGAAATTTCCTCCAATTCAAACAATTATTATTATATATGAGGTAGGAATTTATTACTAATAGATTTTTGATTAATTGCTACAATTCAATTATGTTAATTTTTATCAATAAAAGAATTATGTAATAAATATGAGTTGGACAGTTATTTTTTAATTTTCTACGAGCTTTTTTGTTGTCATATCGGCTGAGAAATTAATATTGTTTTCTAGAAGAGCTTACTTTAATGATAATACTAGGTATAAAACAAGCACCTTGAATCGTAGACTGTAGATATTAATTGTAAAATGATGGAGGTTTTCCCATGAACTTTGCAAAAAAATATTCTCAGCAATTTATACGGTCAATTAAAAGTGGAGTGAAAAACCTTAATTTAACTGAGCGATTTAATCAAACAGTGGAATATTACCGGAAAATGAAAACAAAGAAAATCTTTAATTCGAAGAGGCGAGATCGAGTACAGGAAATTGATAACATTGAACGTAACAGTTTCATTCGATCAATTTTCGAAGTTTTCGGATATACAGCAGTCATGTCAATTCCAGTCCTCTTTATTATGTTTGTGCTGGTCTTGTCGTTTGTCCTAAATACTTTTCTGGAGTCATTTCGTGGTTACGGATTACTATCGTTGGGTATTTCTGTGCTGATGCTAGGGATTGGCTGGTATAAACCGTATAAGATTTGGAGCTTCATATTAGTTGTAGCCGGTGCATTCTTAGCCATGTTTACATTCGGTCCACAGGTGATTGAAGGATATACAGGAAAAACTTTAATCGAGGTAAATTGGAAGACGGGCTATTGGATAACGTTGAAAGCGACATTGGTTTTTCTTGGTTATTTAATTGGTACCGTTTCTTTAATTGCATGGGTGTATCTCGTTTCAAAGGGGCAACGCCACAACCCATTAAAAAGAATCCGCACGATGAATATAAAACAAAGATTGGAACAGCTAAAAAAATTATATACGAATTAAAGATGATTGATCCGTTTCAATTCAGTAGCATTTAAATAAAAAAATTATGAGCGGCCGAATGATTTTTCGGTCGCTTGTTCTATGTTTAAAATGAAATGAATGAAGGTTTTCCATTACATATTGTCGAATGAAGTTCCAAAGGGTTTCAAGGAGGGGACAAGATGAATGAGGAATTTATCTATGTAAATGATCGTGAAATTATTATTAATACACTTTCGCCTCAAGTTAACAGTTTAAATGCAGACGATGCATTTTTGATTAATAATCAAGAACTATCCATAGAAAAAGTTGAAAAGAGAAGCAGCAACCTCCTGAGTAGCATGCCTCATTCAACTACTAAGCAGTTACTTAAAGTTAATATTAAAAACTTTAACATAGAAAAATCCTTTCGGTTAATAGGCAAAGACGATGAATACTTTCTAGCAATACAAGATAATTTTCTTCAGTTACTGGACCTGGACAATATAGAGAATAATGTTGAGTTGTTTTCTCAAATTTCTCCGAGAATTGAAGTACTCAGACACTCTGAAGGCAATAATGCTGTGGAAGCTAAAATTACTAAACGACAGATTAACTACTTGACCAATAATTCGATAGAAGACCTTGAAAGAATTTCAAGTCATGTAGACAGTTTAAGTTCAAAGACGATTGGTTTATCCTCTGATAAAAGTTTTTACATTGTATTAAATAAATTTCAAAGCGAACCAAGTGAACTCGGTCTTTTCAGATTAATAAAAGATGGAGACGATTCATTCCGAAAGGAAAAACTAGCTGATGAACCTATAGATCCAAACAAACCTATAGCAATCATCGTCCACGGATTGGTATCCAGTATAGGTGCTTCATTCTTCAATTTGTTTAATACACTAAGTCATGACTATGAAGTTTTTGGTTTTGAATACCTCACAGTAGATGAAAGAATAAGAGACAATGGGATTTTCTTGGCTAAAGAAGTAGAGAGTTTAAAGAAGAAGTATCCTCAGAAGGAAATATTAATCGTAGCTCATAGCATGGGGGGACTGGTCAGCCGTTCTGCTTATATCGAACAAAAGGCACCGATAGATAAAATCATCATGGCTGGAACACCGAATAATGGCTCGATCTTGATTAGTGTCCCAATGTTAGCTCGAAAATGCTTAATCCTGTATGGCATACTTAGTAACATAATGGGCAAAAACTCAATAAAAAGTGAAGACTTTTGGCACTTGGTAAGGCCAGGGAATTTACAAGGTTTCCATGATCTCGCCAATAACTCAGATTTTATTAGCCAATTAAATTCAAGTGATTTAATAGATGCCAATAAAAAGTACTTTGCATTAGCCGGGAAAAATCTGGGTCTGTTGAATGACGGGATCGTACATACGGACAATATGGTGACCATTAACGAAATCAAAATTCCTCACACTACAAATGGATGGAATCATTTTTCGTATTTTAACGAAACGGATTTAGATATTTACCTGAAACGAGCGATCAATTATTTAAAATAAGGACAAACAGAAACGAAGGAAGTGACGTGGTCACATCCTTCGTTTTTTGTACTATATGAGCAGTCTTTGTCCATACACCCTCAATACCAGTTATTATAGAAGGAATGAATGTTAGTTTACGAGAGAGGTGCTTTTGCAAGATGAAGGATTTTCAAGATTATGAAATGCTGGATGTGATTGGGGAGTTGTTTTCGGATGAAATCTCGATTGCTGTATCCGACGGGGAACACTATGTGTATTACCGTCCAAGCGTCCGAGTGGATTTGAAAATAAAGGCGGGGGACATGGTGAAACCAGGGTCGCTTGCTCATAAGGCGTTATCGTCTGGACAAAAGGTCTCGGACTTCATCAATCGTGATGTATTTGCTGTTCCATACCATGGCATGGCCGTACCTTTCCACCGTGATGGAAAAGTCGTTGGAAGCGTAACAGCCATTTATCCTTCTTTCACGGAAGGGAAGTCTGTCGTCATGCTGAAGACTCAGGACGGGTGGGTTCCAGTGCCATTTACAGATGTGAAGTTTCTGGAAGTGCGAGGGAAGAAAACGCATATAGAAGCAAATGGAGTTTCGGGTACTCATCGCAAATCTCTCCAGGCGTTTGAATTTATTTTGCCACGTGAGTTGTTCGTTCGTTGCCATCGCTCGTTTATCGTCAATGTCCACCAGATTCGCGAAGTCTTTCCGGATACGCATTCTACACTCGTGTTGCTGATGAATGACGGAACGAAAATTCCGGTGAGTCAATCGTATGCCAGCTATTTTCGGAAGTTACTTGATTTCTAATCTACTGTTTCAGCGAGGGATTTGCCTGTTTCAGCGGGTAAATCCCTGTTTCTTTCCCTAAACCTCAAAATCAGTATTTTGTTTGTTAGAATTATTGAAAAAGTCATGAAATAGAGGGTTTTTAATATGGAAGAAAAATTAAAACGAATCAAACACCCGGATTTAAAAAATCGCGTAGTTACGCCTGAAGAAGCGGCAACGTGGATTAATGATGGGATGACGCTAGGCCTAAGTGGGTTCACACGTGCAGGAGATGCGAAAGCGGTCCCATTTGCGTTAATCAAGCGTGCCGAAACTGAAACATTCAAAGTGAATATATATACTGGTGCTTCTCTTGGCTCGGATATCGATAAGGCTTTTGCAGAAGCGGGTATTGTCGGAAAACGATTGCCATTCCAAGCAGATCCGACTATGCGTGGCAAAATAAATGATGGGGAAATGCTGTTTGTCGATCAACATCTGTCGCATACGGCAGAATTTATTCGTGCAGGAGTTATTGGTCCGATTGACTTTGCAATTTTGGAAGCGGTTTCAATTTCAGGGGATGGCTTGATTATCCCAACGACATCGGTTGGAAACTCATCGATTTTCGCGGAACACGCGAAGCACATCATTGTGGAAATCAATATGGCGCAGCCAGAAATGCTTAAAGGGCTGCATGATATTTATGACACTGGACAACAAGGTGAACGTAAACCGATTCCGTTAATGAACCCAGATGACAGAATTGGGACCTATGGTATTAAGATTGACCCAGCGAAGATTAAAGGAATCGTTTTCACGAATCAGATGGACTCACCTTCTACGATCGTCGCTCCAGATGCTGAAACTAAGCAAATGGCAGACCATTTACTCGAATTTTTACGTTCAGAAATTCGCGTTGGAAGACTGACGGATAAACTCGCACCACTTCAATCGGGAATCGGCTCTGTGGCGAATGCTGTGTTACACGGGATGATCGATTCGGAATTCACCGATCTTGATGTCTATTCTGAAGTGTTACAGGATTCGGTTTTCGAGTTAATTGATGCAGGAAAAGTGAAATCAGCTTCTTGCTGTTCAATTACGTTATCAGAGGACAAAATGGATAAAGTGTTCGGAAACTTTGAGAAGTACCGCGATAAACTCATTATGCGTCCTCAGGAAATCTCGAATCACCCGGAAATCATTCGACGTCTCGGACTCATTTCAATCAATACGGCGCTGGAGTTCGACATATACGGAAATGTCAACTCGACTCATGTATCAGGTACGAAAATGATGAACGGCATCGGAGGCTCCGGCGACTTTGCCCGAAACGCACGTCTTGCAATTTTCGTTACGAAATCCACCGCAAAAGGCGGCAATATTTCTAGCATCGTCCCGTTTGTGTCACATGTTGACCATACCGAACACGACGTGGACATCGTGGTCACCGAACAAGGCTACGCTGATTTACGAGGCTTAGCTCCACGAGAAAGAGTACTAGTAATTATTGAAAACTGTGCACATCCAACATATCGTGCACAATTATTGGAATATTACGCAGAAGCCTTAACACGTGGCGGTCAGACCCCACACGTTCTCGAAAAAGCTTTCTCCTGGCATACCAACCTTAAACAAAATGGGACTATGCTACATGAAGTTGGGCAGTTGGTTTATTAATAAGAAAATGAAAAGATGCCTGTTGCTTCATTTAGAAATGAGCAACAGGCATCTTTAAATAGTGATAATTTTTACTTCTCTCAATAATTATGTATTTCTATGATAATATTATCATGGTTTTATTGGACTAAAGGATGAACAATGATTTAAGTGGAATCGTAGTCTCCAAAAACTAATGGTTCAATACATAAATTTGGAGGGAACATTTTTGCTAGACATACTTAGCTTAGTAGGGATATGCCTGTTATACGTTCTATTATTTGGATACTTTATCATCGTGTGCATCTTTTCAACTTGGTGGAATATTCTTCTCGTCTTATTGATTTTGCTAGTTGCTAAATGGTGCAAGGTTAGAAAGAAAAATGGTCAATCCATTTGGCAATGGAGACTTGTGATTATACTAGCTTTGCTTTTATTGCTATGGTTTTTGATTCCTTGCATTATTGAACACTACAAAGAATGGGATGAACAACCTGTAAGTGAATCGGACACTGACACTGAGTCTGATAAAAGTTTAATTGCACCCGTAAAAGTGAGTGATGACGCAGATAAAAAGAAAAAGCAACAGGATGAAAAAGAAAAGGCTGAACAGGCCGCCAAAGTAAGAGCAGAACAAGCCGAGAGTGAAAAAGCGGCACAGGCTGCAAGAGAGAGGGAAGAGAAGGAAAAGGCTGAACAAGCTGCCAAGGAAAAAGCAGAACGTTCCTGCATGAATATCAAAGGGAATATTTCCAGCTCAGGTGAAAAGATTTTTCATGTACCTTCAGGAGACTTCTACGATATAACAGAAGCTGAAGATACTTTCTGTACTAAATCCGCAGCGCGGGCTGCTGGGTATCGGGAATCAAAAAGATGATTGTTCCGCAGCAAACAACTATTTTATAACTTAATATAGAAATCCAGAAACCAATTGGTTCTGGATTTTTTTGTGTTTTTGAGTTGGTAAAATATAACAATACCAAAAGATATCCCTAAAAAGTAGTGTACTCATATACTACCTTCATCCGATTTTTCAATGCGAATGTTAGGAGAGGGACTATTTGAAGTAAATAAAATTAATGTGAAAATATTTTTTCGAGTGCAAAAACCTTGTTAGGAGTAGGTATTAAGGTTAAGTACTGAAAATATCATAAAAAAGTTTATTGACGGTTTTAATTATTTTGATTATTCTAACATAAAGCTAAATTGTATACAGTCGACAGTCGACGAAAAAGAAATGAGATGAGGATCATAGAAGCAATCGTGAAAAAAAGGGCTACTTTAAAAACTCAAGTGTATAACTACTTGAAAGAACAAATCCTTATGGGTCGTTTGAAGCCTGGTGAAAGATTGATAGAGGAAAAGATTGCAGAAGAATTGCAGGTCAGCCGAAGCCCGATTCGTGAATCGATCCGTATGCTTGAAAAAGATGGGCTGCTTTTCGTAAATAGTTCTGGCGGGGTGACGGTTGTTGAGCCGTCAATCGAAGATTATCAACATCTGTATGAGTGCCGGGTTGAGATGGAGCCGCTAGCCGCTTTTTATGCAGCTGAACGCAGGACCCATGAACAACTTGAGACCATTCGTACTTCTTTATTGCAGATGGGTAAAATTTCAGAAACGAATAACCTGAAAAAAGTCCATGATACGAATGTGAATTTCCATGAAGCCGTTGTTATGGCAACCGGAAACAAGTTTCTCGTTACCATGCTGACGGCATTTCGAGGGGTTAATAGTTTTTACCGCAAATCGATACTCGAAGAAAATCCGCTCCATATGGAACATGCCATTCATGAGCACCAACAGATTTTCCAGGCAATTGTGGATCAGGATGCGGAAGCAGCCAAGCGTTTAATGAAAGCTCATATTGAAAGCGATTACAATTTGTTTATGGAATTTTGCTCGAAAGATTTAGGAGGGTAAGAAATGTCAAAAAAGCTGCCACTTGAAGGTGTAAAGATTTTGGAATTAGGAAACTTGGTCGCTGCTCCATTTGCAGGGAAAATCCTTTCCGAGTTTGGTGCTGAGGTTATCAAAGTTGAAGAACCAGCGAAAGGGGACCCACTGAGAAATTGGCGTGTGATGCACAATGACACATCGGTTTGGTGGTATGTGCAATCTCGAAATAAGAAATCGATAACTGTGAATATGCGTGATCCTGAGGGTCAGCAAATTATTCGTCAACTTGCAAAGAAAGTGGATGTAGTTCTTGAAAATTTCAAACCTGGAACTTTGGAAAGATGGGGTCTTGGATTGGAAGATTTACGTAAGGTCAATCCATCCATCATCATGACCAGGGTTTCAGGTTATGGTCAAACGGGTCCATATCGAGAAAAACCTGGATTTGGAAGTGTGGCCGAGGCAATCGGTGGCTTAAGGTATTTGACCGGTTACCCTGACTTACCTCCAGTGCGGGTCGGCATTGCATTAGGAGATTTGGTTGCTGGACTTTATGCAGTCATTGGAACGTTGATGGCATTGCGTGCAAGAGAAGAAGATCCAGAAAAACAGGGCCAGCTCGTTGATGTCGCACTCTATGAATCTGTTTTTAGTTTACTAGAAGGCATTTTACCCGAATACGATTTAACGGGGATGGTAAGAGAACGGACAGGTAGTACTCTACCAGGAATCGCCCCTTCAAACACATATGAATGTGCTGATGGAAAGCATTTGGTTATTGGTGGGAATGGGGATCAGATATTCAAACGTCTAATGACAGCAATTGGCCGAGATGACCTGGCGAATGACCCGACTTATTCAACCAACCAAGGGCGAGCGGACAATGTAATTTTCATTGATTCAACCATTGAAGAATGGACGAAACAGCATCCATTAAAAGAGGCTCAGCGAATATTAGATGAAGTATCTGTACCGGTAGGACCTATATATGGCATCAAGGAAATTGTTGAAGATGAGCAATACAAGGCAAGGGAAATGCTGCAGGAAATAGTCTTACCTGACGGAACTAAAGTTCTTGTTCCTGGGGTTGTGCCAAAGCTTTCGGAAACGCCAGGAGAAATCAAATGGAGCGGTCCAAGTCTTGGTCAACACAACGAGGAAATTTACACGGAGTTTATGAATTTTTCTTTTGATGAGTTCAAAAAACTGAAAGAACAAGGAGTCATATAAATGGCGGATGTGAAAATTATCGATGTCAGTCCCCGCGATGGGCTGCAAAATGATCCCAAGCTGATTTCAACCGTGGAAAAAGTGAATCTAGTAAAACATTTGCTAGAGGCCGGTTTAAATACTGTGGAAGTAACTTCATTTGTTCACCCAGCGAAAGTACCGCAGATGGCAGATGCTTCAGAAGTATTGAAAGTGGTAACTAAATGGACAAGCTTGCAAGCCATAGCCCTTATTCCAAATTTAAAAGGATATGAACGAGCAAAAGAACATTCACTTTCTGAAGTTAACTGGGTCAGTTCAGCTACTGAAAGTTTTAACCAGAAAAATATTGGTTTATCAATCGATGAAAACCTTAGTCAGTTTGAAACGCTTGTGGTACAAGTCAAAAAGGATGGGATCAAAACTTGCTTTTCAATTGCAGTGAGCTTCGGCTGTCCATATGAAGGTGAAGTGTCGGAAGAGCAAGTTCTGAATCTCGTAAAACGAGTGAAAGATGCTGGTGCTGATCGAATAGGTATTGCCGATACAATTGGAATTGCCACTCCAGATCAAGTGGAACGATTGATGAAAAAGGTTATTGAAGTCGCAGGCGAAACACCTGTTACTATACATTTGCATGATACAAGGGGGCTCGGATCTGCAAATGCGTATGCTGCTTATCAAGCAGGCGTACGGATTTTTGAAACGGCGGTATCTGGCATAGGTGGTTGTCCATTTGCACCGGGTGCAGCAGGAAATTTAGCAACAGAGGATTTAGTGTATTTATTTCACCGAATGAACATCGACACAGGGTTGGATTTTGAAAAATTACTTGATGCTGCTGACTATGCAGCGAGTCTTTCTTCGAAAAATCCATTGGGTCGCATCAGACATGTAGAAAGAAAACAAACAAAGGGGATATTAGCATGAAAAAATGGATGAAGGCAATTACGTTCTTAATGATTTCTATGTTCTTATTGTCAGCATGTAACTCAAAAGAACCTGAAACAAAAGCAGTCAATGCAAGTGGGGACGGGTACGAAGAAACGACTATCAGATTAGCTTATAACTTGCCGGCAGATCACCACATCGCTAAAGGGCTTGAAAAATTCGTGAAAGATGTCACTGAAAAATCTGATGGTGCTATAAAAATGCAAGTATATCCAGCAGGCCAATTATTAAATGATAAGGATATGAACCAGTCCATTCTTACTGGTGGAGTTGAAATGGGTGTCAATTCTTCGACGCTTTGGGCAAGTACAGTCCCTGCAATGGGTATTTTTGATGTTCCATACGTATTCTCAGACTATAAAAAAGCTGGTGAGGCTTTAAACGGTGAATTCGGGAATAAATTACGTACTGCTATGGAAGAAAAGGGTGCCAAGGTTCTCATGTTTGCTGACTATGGGTATGCACAATTCGCAAACAACAAACGTCCTTTGGAATCACCTTCCGATTTCGAAGGATTGAAGATCCGCAGTATCGGTGACATTCCTTCTGAAATGATCAAAGCATATGGAGCTTCCCCTGTATTCATGGGTGGTGGAGAGGTATATATGGCACTTAAACTAAATACAGTTGACGGAGCCACATCAGGAACAACGGCAATGGTTCAAAGAAAGTATGATGAAGTAGCAAAATATTTAACTATCAATAATTATGCGTACCTCGAGTTTTTATTGGCAATTAATCAGGACTTCTGGGATAAACTTCCTGCAAAAACACAGACACTATTGACTGAAACTGCTAAGGAATCAGAAGAGTGGATTCGTGCACAAGCCCAATCAGAAGATGAAAAGACTGCTAAGCAGTTGGAAGAAAAAGGAATGGAAGTTTATGTAGTGCCTGAAGAGGACTTACCGCAGTGGAAAGAAGCAGCAAAACCGGCTTGGGAGGCATTCACTCAGAACTCTGGCGATTTAGGGAAAGAACTGCTTGAAATGGTTGATGAGCAGTAAGGAGGAATAAACTAATGAAATCGCTGTATAATTTTTCCGATTTGCTCATTAGGTTTGGTGCTTATGCATCCGGATTTTTCATTATGGTGACAACTTTCATGATTTTCTTTGAAGTCGTTTCTAGATGGCTTTTCAACAAACCGACAATCTGGGCAACTGAACTGTCTATTTATGCGATCATCGCCAGTTGTTATTTAGGAAGTGCATATGCGGTACGAACCTATTCTCATATAACAGTGGATTTACTAATCAACAATGTTAACGATCGCATAAAGACATTGCTTGCTTATTTATCAAATGCCATGGGATTAGCATTCAGCATCATCTTTACTTATTATGGTATTCATCATGTGATGAATACCATAGAACTAGAAGTTACTTCTGCATCTTTGTTGCGTGTTCCGATGTATCTGCCTGAAATGTTCCTTCCTATCGGTGGCGTACTATTGTGCCTGGCGTTCATTTTACAAATCGTAGACGGCGGGATACATAAGGGAGGGGAGCACATATGAATATTTTCTTTGTAGGTGGTTTGGGAACTCTCTTGTTACTCGGACTGCCGGTTGCGTTTGCTCTTGCTACTCTCGCAGTCGCGGGGATGTTCTTCTTTAATGGCGGAACCTTTTCTTTTATGCAAGTTCCAATCATTTCCTATAAGGCACTTGATGACTTTTCTCTAACAGCATTACCGATGTATGTTTTGATGAGCCAGGTTTTATTGGTCAGTGGAGTTGGCCGTGATCTATACGAAATGGCTAGCCGCTGGTTCCGCCATTTCCCAGGCGGTCTCGCGATTGCCACACTTTTCTGCTGTGCCATATTTGCTGCAATATCTGGATCGAGTGTAGCTACTGCGATAACTATTGGTTCAGTTGCTTTGCCAGAGATGGTCAAGCGTGGATATAACAAAAGACATGTATTAGGTCTGCTTGCTGCGGGTGGTACATTAGGGATTTTGATTCCACCAAGTGTACCAATGATTATCTATGGATCTGTGACCGGTGAATCCATCGGAAAACTGTTCATCGCTGGAATTATACCTGGACTCATACTGACGCTTTCTTTCATGGTATTTGCTGCCTACCAAGCACGCCACCTTAAAGATGCACCTGCGACTTGGAAAGAGAGAATGGAAGCGACCAAAACTTCCATCTGGGGATTGATGCTGCCTGTAATCGTTATTGGAGGGATTTACACAGGTATTTTTACTCCAACAGAAGCGGCTGCAGTAGGTGTCGTGTTGAGCTTTGCGATTGCTGCATTCTTCTACCGTAATTTGAACTTGGAAAACTTCAAGAAAATCATTATTTCTACCGTTAAAACAAATGCGATGATATTGTTCATCATTGTCGGTGCGATGCTGCTTGGCTATATCATGACAATCTTGCAGATCCCACAAACTATTACTACCTATGCAACTGAACAGGACATCAACCCATGGGTCATCTTTATTTTGATTAATATTGTGCTATTGATCTTAGGGATGTTCCTGGAAACGATTTCGATTTTGGTTATAACATTGCCAATTCTATATCCTATCATCGTGGCATTAGGCTTTGACCCAATCTGGTTCGCAATCATCATGGTAATCAACATGGAGCTGGCTTTGATCTCACCTCCAGTCGGACTGAACTTGTTCGTACTGAAAGGAATCGATCGAACAAATACCATCGACGAAATCGTAAAAGGCGTTATTCCTTATGCTATTATCATGCTACTATTAATGGTCCTACTGTCGATATTCCCAGAGATAGCAACCTTCTTGATTAAAGAAGATGTGCATTAGATGGTGTCACTATATTAAACTAGATATGTAAATCAAAAGGGAACTAGTCAGTCGATGACTTAGTTCCTTTTTTTAACTTTTCCAATTCAAAGAGTAGGAAGGACACCGAGATTGGAAAGTGGTTGGTAGTATCACCGTTATTAAATCCTTCATTCACGAAGGGAAGTTGGTCACCAAATTGAAGACGCAAAACTGTTGCTCTAAAGCCTGCTACTGATTGAGACATCATATTAAAAATTCGTACGGCAATTTTCCGTTGACTCCATTATGAATCGAAAAGAAAAGACTCTCCAAAGAGAGTCTCATGTTATAAAGCGTTAGTCATTTTCAACAGAGTTTTCTAATTCGTCTTCAGTACTTGGATTACGATTAGCTAGAACGTTATCAACACCATTAGCAGAAGTGGAATCTGATTCCGGGTTTGTCAAAGGGTCAGTAATAGGAGCGGGTTCAGGAACAGGTGGTGAAGGTGCCGGAACTTGTATAGGTTCGGTTACTGGTTCCTGTTCATTTTCATTTGGTTCCAATGAATTTTCTCCTTCTGAGACAGGAGGAATTTCAGGAATCGTTTCAGGAACATTAATAACCGCTTGGTCCATTTGAGCGATTGCTTCGTTCATGATGGAATTGATTTGTGCAGTAATTTTAACTTGTTGTTCAGTTGTATCAACATTCAAATCCTCAATTAACTCATTTGCATACTGACGGAGTGAAGCAATACGATCAGACTTTTGTTTTTCCGTAAATGCATCCAGTTCTTGTTTAGCAGATTCCATTTCGTTTTTCAATTCTACTTTCAATTGAGCTAGAAGTATTGTTTTTTCATCCGTAATCGCTTTATCAATCTCATTAAGGGATTCAGATTCTTTATTTTTAAACCAATTAATCAATAGCGTGCTTACATCTGCATCTGCGAACGTAGTTTTCACTCCACTGCCAATCCCGAGAGTTAGCACTACTGCGGCTACCAACAAAATTATCTTTTTTCTCTTTTGAATCTTTTTATATTTCTCAAGTCTGCTTAGCATTTCGTTACCTCCAGTTACAACAATAAGGACCCCAAACTACGAGGTCCTTATTGAGTATTAAATTACTAATTAAATGCCGTTAACAACAGCTTGTAATGCATCTTTTGCAGCATTTTCCATTTCAAGTGCTTTTGCGTCAATAAGTGCTTTTTGAGCAACAACTAAAGCGTCTCTCTTTTGTGTGATTGCAATACGAAGTTCAGCAATCTTAGCATCAATTTTATCGATAATCGCTTGTGTAGTTCTAGTTTCTTTTGAATCTAATTGAGTTTGAAGTTCACTTTTTGCTTCAGCGATTGCTTGTTCTAATTCAGCAACTGCATCATCAGTATCTTTTTCTAATGCTGAAGTCAAGCTAGAACGTGCGAGATCTCCTTCAGTTCCAGTGTAAGAAGTTAAATCTGAATTTGCAGCTGCTAAAGCTCCACGTCCAGCTTGATTGATTAATTCGTTAGCTGCACTTGCAAGTGCTGCAAACTGACCATTCATATATCCTTCAATTTCAGTTTGTTTCGCGTTAATTGCATCGATGTGTTCTTGAGTTTTCGTATCGATATTACCACTTGCTGTAGTAGTTGCATTAGTTCCATCAGTTTCAATACTGTTTTGAGCACCTGTTTTTAAGCCTTCATATTCACTAGCCCAACCATTAAACTTCCCTCTTACATTATCTTCCACATCATTTACAATGTTTGAAGTAGCTAAACCAAATTGACCAGCGTACCAATTTTGCAATTTTGCTCCTGCATTCGAAGATGCAAATGCTGAGCCTGCTCCTGCTACTAGTGCCAATGTTACTGTTCCTGCGATTACTTTACCTTTGATTGTTTTTAACATTTGAATGTCCCCTTTGTGGTTGGTTTTTTGAATGAAATCAAGCATTTTGCTAGATCCATTTGAATGCTATTCATTTAATACTTCTTCTAAAATTTCTTCTACGCTTTGTTCGATGTCTTCCTCAATATCCTCATTCGAATTCACTTTGAGCTTTTCATCTTTTAATTCTGAAACTGTTTGTTCCAAGCGATTTTCTGTATCGATTTGGTATTGTTCAATTTCAGTTGTTGCTTCACTAACACGTTTTGCCGTGAAGCTTGCAAGCGTGCTATCAAAAGATTGCTTGGCTTCGCTTACAAAGATTTTAACGTTCGAAAACGTTTTCCAGAGTCCAGCACCTGTTTCCTCCCCTAATTTCATGCTTTCATTTTGAAATGAATGCTCATACCAATTAGAAAGGTTGGCTGCAGAATCGGTCTTTGCATACATGGTTCCTGCACCAAGTAGCACAGAGGATGCAATAATAATTCCAAAAATCTTTTTCAATAATTCCTCTCCCTTCCAATTGCTTGTACGATTCTTTCAAAACGGTCAGCAACAATTGGAGCAAATAGATGATGCAAATGTTGTTACGAATAAGCTGAATTGAAAAGTTGATTCATTCTACCTCTCCCTTGGGGCCAATAGACCAGAATAATTTATAGTAAAAGTGAAGTTTCACTTTACACCCAAAACGAAAACTCTTACATTTATTACTAATAAATTAGATATAAATATCTATTCTATTTACAAAAAATAAAACGATTCATTTTTCATTGATTCGTTTTTCCTACAACCTTAATTTAAGTCATAAAAAGTTATTAGTACATAAGAGGTTTTGTAATCTTCTGTCGATAACCTATTTTTCTTTGTATTTAAAAGTCGAAACAGTAATAAGGAGATTAAAAATAGTCATAAAAGTTTTAACAAAAATCATTTTCACATAAAAAAGCTTGCTCTTAATTCCTATTAACTACCATATGAAAGTTGTTCGTTTATGTATTTTTCCGATATAAGGAGTGAGAGCGTTAGAGAAACTTGCATGACATAAAAGCATCAAGCTAAAAAGTAGCATTTACTCAAATGGCCCATTTTGGAAGAGATTTTAATCACAATTGAGGGTTGGAAACATGTGAAATATAGAAGTGATGTTTACATATCATTGTATTGAAATCTGTTATAGAATTAAAAAAGTTTAATAATGGTAATTATTATTGAGAAAGGAATGGGAAAATGAACTTAACTTATGAAATTTTACCTGACGAAAAGATTGAATGCCTTCGAGATACTTGCAATGAACTTATGACCTTTCAAAAGTCAAAAGCATACATAACTCCAGAACTCTTTGACAACATGAATTTTGACACACGGTTGATGCCTTCTGTTAAAAAAGCATTACATAATTACACGGTTATCGTTAAAGATGGTGAGCAGATTGTTGGGTATGTCTATTCGAATATCTCTCCTAAAGAAACATATTCAAATGAATTTGCCACTTTTTTTGACCTATCTAGTGTTAATAGAATGAATGTAGGTTGTTTATCGCAATTTTATATTAAAGAAGAATATAGACAATACGGAGTTGGATCGACGCTTTTTAAGTTGTCGATGGAGTGGTTGAATCAATTTGAAGATGTGGAGGATTATTTTATCTTTGTCTCAAATGGCAACGACGCCGCATTAGAATTCTATAAACGTAAAGGCTTTACTTTTAGTCATGAAATCTTGGATGGGTTTATCTCAGTTTTACGAAACAAGTAAGAGAGGGTACGTAAATTCAAATTCAACATAAAGGGATCTGGAATATGGAGAAAAAACTAGCTCATCATTTAAGCGAATATCTGGAACAATACAATGAGCCTACTTATGAAGTGAGTAAATTGCCTACACTTAATAACACCTTGAGTCAATTCCATCAATGGGCGAATGGCAAGCCAGTGATTGCTGCCTATGATGTAGCTAAACCCGGGGAAGAAAGCTATTATTTCTTACTCATCGATTGGCATCGAAATGACAACTATTACTTGGTGATATATGCACATGATAAATCCACAACAATTGCCGAGCTGAACAAAATAATCGAAGAAAATGGTGTCAACTTTCTATCGTGGAAATACAACCCTTTAAAAAGGGATGGCAAAAATGACATTCGAAAGTCGTATTATAAGCAAATCTTTGGATCGACGACGATGAATATTCCACTTCCAACATCAACTGTGGAAATCGAGGATTTTTTGACTCAGTTGTTCAAGCTTTGTCATAACCGCGTTAGAGCGGACAAAATTGTAGACATATTTGATTTTCAATAGAAAGAAGTGATTTACCTCAAGTAATGTCGCTTTTTTTTTGTGGGAAAATTGGGTGAAACCGATTAAAACAGGTTTGATGCCGATTAAAGGGAGCTTGACGCCGTTTAAAATCCTGTTCATACAGATCAGTGATGCCCCATAAAAGATAGTGATGATACGGAACAGGGAGCGTTGGTTTAATTTTCATTCATAATCAAAAGCATAGGAGCGGCCGAAATTGCATCTTCGGTTGCTCCCTTTTTGTAAATAAGCTTTCAATTCTTTCGTTTGCCAACAGAACTTGCATATACATAAACAGCCTTGGGAAAACTCATATTGTTTAGACGGGGAAAAAAGGGAATAATATACATACATAGTCTTGTTGAAAAGGGAGGGCTGGCCATGAAGATCAGAATCGAATGGAATTACCGAACACCGAAAGGAACCGAAACCTTCTTCCAATCCGAAGCATTGCCGATTGCGCATGCTTTGCTGATTGCGGAGGATTTAGAGCGGACGAAGCGTACAAAAAAGGTAACCTTCACGGATGAGCACGATAGCACGTGGACGGTGAAAGAAATGAAGCAATACTTGAAAGGGCTTGAAACTGAACCACATAACATCACAGTTCATTTCGATGGTGGGTTTGATGTCGCGACCAACAGCTCAGGCTTAGGCTGCGTCATCTATTATGAACAGAGCGGGAAGTCATACAGATTGCGACGGAACGCGCCTTCTGCTGAACTGATTTCAAATAATGAGGCGGAATATGCGGCACTTTACTTATGCCTGCAGGAGCTCGAGCTCTTGAATGTCCATCATCTCCCGGTCAAAATCGTTGGGGATTCCCAAGTGGTCATCAATCAGTTGAATGGGGAATGGCCAGCGCTCGAATCCAATCTCTCCCGGTGGGCAGACCGGATTGACGAAAAGCTAAATGAACTTGGTCTCCAGCCCGAATACCAATTGGTTCCACGTAAATCGAATGCCGAAGCGGACCGATTGGCGACGCAGGCATTGAATGGGATTGAGATACTGGCGACTAGTGAGTTGAAGGCAGAGTAGGAAATAATAAAGCATATAAAAGAAGCAGCCTTGGAAATCTATATCGATTTCTGGGGCTGCTTTTCATTATTGTTCTAAAATGGTGAACTGAACGCCACCAAACGTTTCGTCATTCAAGAATACTTGAACCAATAGAAAAGCGTCATGTTTATTGTTTGCCCAGTAAGCAGCTAAACGATAACCATCATCCACCTCTACCCAATCCGATTCAAGTTCATCAGCTTCCCCGTATGTTAAACGAAGCTGATCGTACATGTAGTCGAAATAGTTCTCAATTGTTTCTAAGTCAGGCGCATTATCTGCCACATAGTGATAAACCGATATGGAGACGAGTTTGTTGTTTTCGAATTCGTAATCCACGTCCGCCATTAATCCGTAAACCGTTACATCCGTGTAGGTCAAATACTCATTTTCTTGACTGTAGAAAACACCACCTGAGAGGCTCTTGACTTGTTCCATCGTCATCCCAAGTGAAATCTTATCAAGGGTGGGAGTTTGTACTTGTATTGGGAACGAAGCGTTAATGCTCGCATGGGTTTTACTGCTATATTTCTTCACTAAAGGCATAAACACTTCTGTGGAAATCGCGAAATTCAGGTTAGCACTCAAACTATCAAAACCACTGCTTGTCATCCCGATTAGTTGCCCACTCGTATCAAATAATCCACCACCAGAACTGCCGTGGTCAATATCTGCATTAGTTTGAATCAATGAAACGCCATTAATTGTACGGAACGAACTAATAATGCCTTCCGAAACTGTATTTTGCAAGCCGATGGGGCTTCCGATTGCAACTACTTTTTCACCTTTAGCCAGCCCTTTGCTGGAAGGACGAATTGCAACAGTTGCTGTTTTGAACGTTTTCGTTGTTTTGATTAAGGCAATATCTTTTTTGGCATCGGATTCCACAATGCCTTTTACATCCAACTTTTGACCGTTAGTGAAAGTGACAGTCGCATTCGTCACACCATCCATGACATGGTGGTTTGTTAAAATCAAGCCATTTCCAACGACGATTCCACTGCCTTGTCCTTGATCAGTATCAATAAGCACAATCTTGGCATCGTTTAAGCTTACAATTTCTTTTGTTGTATAAACTTTTTTGGTTGCTTTTGGAACTGGTACATACTTAACGGAAGAAGACTTCTTAACAACATTACTCCCAGTTAGCTTATAGACACCACCAAAGCTTTTTGACTCTCCAAAAATGCCATGTTCGTTTCCTTTTTTCAACTTCTTCACAAATTTCAACTTACCATTACTAACCGAATATAAATCAGTATCCTTCAAAATCTGGATTTTACCGACCATCCCAGTTTGAATCTCAATCTTGCCCCACATGTTTTTCGACGCTGCAGAAACGGGCGTAGTTGAGACTGTAAAAAATAAAAAAGCAGATAACATCAAAATAGTTAACTTTTTCAATGATAACAATTCCTCTCGTTGCAATATTTTAACAATACAATTAATACCATATGTGCGTAATAAAAGCACTATGAAAATATAAATATTGGAAATTATATAAATAAATAGAGTAGCAATTGGGATCCGAGCTTTAATAAACGATCGTTTTTTTGTTCATAGTGAAAGCTTTTAACCGATACTAAAAATAGTAGTGGGAAGTTACTAAAAAGATTTTGTTGTCGTCTGCGTTATAGGTAATTAAAATGATAAGAGATGTCGAGAATAATAGCGCTATTCATACATATAGAATGTTTTTCTTGAATTTGTTTTTACAATGCCAAGTTTACTTGAAAGGGGAAGTCACATTGAAAAGTTTCGTTATGGGTTTATCTGTGACTTGGCTATTATGCTCTTATGGAAATGCCACTGTTTCTGCCGAAGAGTACGAAGAGAAACGAATGCTCGTTGTATTTGATGAAGAACTTAATGAGCAGGAAATGAAAGAGACGGTGTTGGAAGCTGGCGGTGAAATGACAGAAGCCTATACAGAGGTGGATATGGCGTCTGTCGATTTGACTTCAGCAGAAGCTGCCGATCTTCGAGAAGACCCTTCTGTGCACCTTGTCGAGGAAGATATCGTCCTCAAGCTCAATAACCAATTGGAAGATTGGGGGATTGAGTCTACTAGAGTTCCATCAGCTTGGGATTCTGGATTTACAGGTAAAGGCATCAAAGTCGCAGTCATAGATTCAGGAATTTCTCCGCATAGTGACCTTGACATCGCTGGAGGTATTTCGACGGTTGGTTACACCTCTTCCTACAAAGATGATCAAGGACATGGAACGCATGTGGCTGGAATCATAGGTGCACGCAATAATAGTTTTGGGGTGAGAGGAGTCGCCTATGAGACGGAAATTTATGCAGTAAAGGCATTTGACCGTAACGGCGAGGCTTACTTATCGGATTTAATCGAGGGAATCGATTGGTCGATTGCAAACGGCATGGACATCATCAATTTGAGTTCAGGAACACAAACAAGTACTCGTTCATTCCTTAATGTCGTTAACAAGGCCTATGACAGTGGGTTATTGATTGTAGCTGCCGCTGGGAATGATGGAGCCTCGGATGGTTTGGGTGACACGGTCGATTTTCCAGCGCGTTATGCTTCGGTAATCGGTGTCGGTGCTGTTAACAGTTTTTTTGAACGGGCATCCTTTTCCTCCACTGGTCCAGAAGTCGAAGTGGCAGCTCCAGGTGTGGAAATCTTGAGTACATACTTAGACAATCAATACGCTTATATGAGCGGAACGTCAATGGCGACGCCATATGTGACAGGTCAACTTGCGTTGTTAAAGCAAGCATATCCTGATTTGACAAATGAGCAGCTTCGACTCGTTCTGATTGAACATACTAAGGATTTAGGCGCGACAGGGAGAGATCCGTATTTTGGTTACGGTTTTATCCAGGCAGCTTCTTTCCTGGATCCGGTTGATTTCCAAAAAGCAAATCCACAAGCGGCTCCGAAGTTCCAGGATGTCACATCTTTCTATTCACCAGCAGTTACGTATTTGGTCCAAAACCAAATTACACGTGGCATATCTACGACTGAATTTGGCGTATCGAAAAATATCAAACGTGCGGATTCAGCCATCTGGTTGGCCAAAGAACTTGGCTTGAATACGGAAACTGCAAAAGCATCTGGATTTACGGACGTACCAGACCGGGCGATTGGTGCAGTCAATGCACTCAAAGAAGCAGGAATCGTTGGTGGTAAAACGACCACAAGATTCGGAGCTTACGATACATTGACTCGTGGGGAAGTGGCCATTATCCTTCAACGTGCGTACAAGCTTTCTCCTGACGGAAGTAAATACCCTTTTTCTGATGTATCTCCCAAATACAGCGATGCAGTTGGCGCTTTGGTGGCAAACGATATTACAAATGGTATCTCTCCTTCGAAATATGGCGTTTCTAATCCGATAACCCGTGGTCAATTGGCAGTGTTTATGTATCGGTTGTCAAATTAATAGAATACGATTTGAATCCAGCTTAGTTTTAAATAGGCTGGATTTTTTTATGAACAACGATGGAGTTAGATGTTCTATTAAACACATTAAATATAGTAAATTCTCTCTAATACAACGAAATTTTTGATGCAAAAACAAGGTACGGAGTGAATGTTCACTCCGTACCTTGTTTTCATTTTTCACCTTATGAGAATCAACCAATTATATGAATGATAACTATTTCAAATGGTTGGCCACGTTCTTTTACGTTTAGAAGCATTGATAGGAACGAATCTTGTGCGTATTCAAAATGTGATATGTCCATCCCCGCCTTCTTCTCCAGCGAGAGCAACGATTATTTGTCTGCCTACGAAGGTAGGGAAAAACGAAAAGCTTCTGCTGTTTGTTAACAAAATATAGGTGTTGCGGTATAGACAATTCCTGATTCTGCTGGGTCCGACCTGCCATGCGGGGATCGGTGGAGAGAAGCCAGGGGGTGGTACCATTGGTGGGAGGGTAGCACCGGGTGGGGGTCCAAATGGGGGGGGCTCAAAATAATCATATGAGAGCTCTTGTTGGAACCCTTGTGGAAAGCGTGATGAATCACATTCATCTCCATTCCGATAAAAAGGATTATTAGTCAAAACTTCTACCTCATTCCTCGTAATCTACCCTTCAGCATATGTCACACTGCTTGCTTGGAGTGGGGAGACACACAGACGAGGTTTTGATTCAACCGAAATAAACAAAGCAACAAGCACCTCATCTTTATCGTCGGGTGCTTGTTTTATAGACTTTAATTCTCTTAATTCGGATCGATTTTCGTTGCATCACGAGTTTTTAATCCATGGGAAAGGAAATAAAAAAACGCACCCCCGAGCATGGCCAAACATAATATAAACCCAATTGTAAGCGCTAAATAGTACGACATATGTACCGCCTCCTTTGTGGAGTATATGCAGGGACATGCCAGTATTTGATAGGGCTGGGGAAATATATTTGAATATTAGTTGTTACATCATAAATTGTGGGAGAAACTGGATGAAACGGATTAAATCATGTTTGATGCAGATTAAATTGCAGTGATGAGATTAATTAGCAGTCGGTGTCAATTAAATTGAAAGTGAAGCCGTTTAGGGTATATGAAATGCAGAAAGCTGCCGAAATTGTATTTTCGGCAGCTTCCTTTCTAGGTATGAAGTTGTCTATTCTTTCGTAGCCTAAAGGCTTTTAAAATACATATCTTCGGCTGCTTTTCTATTTAAACAGGTACTCTTTTTGGGTTTCGTAGTACTCCATAAATTCAATAAAATCGGCTTCGTAATCGTCGACTGTTTTGTGTTCGACGTTGTCGAGTGCGGATTTTTGGAATCTATTGATTAGTTGATGCAATGTTTTAAGGCGATCTATATCTTCTTCTGTGGCTTGGTTGCCTCTTGCTTTGCGGTGGACTTCGCTGAGAACAACGATAGTGTCATAATCGAAGTCAAAGCTATGATAAGCTTCGGTTTGTCCCGCTGGATTAATGTTAACGACAAATCCAGACAACCAGTGGAGACGTTCTCCCAGCTCTTTTTGATTTCCGCTTTGTTCGTAACTTTCAATCGTATCCTTTAGAGCGTATTCAAGCTGGGCGTGTTCGAGTACATATGCTTTGAGTTGTGTTTTTTCAAGGTTGGCGCGCTGTTGAACGCTCCACATAAGTGATATGCCGAGCAGGATAGCAAGTATGATGGTGGCGAGTTTCCAGTTATTCATGGTGATTTCCCCCTTGATTTCCATTTTACTGAAAGTTTAGTAGAAGAGGATAGGTACAAATGCCATTTTTTGTATCTAGAATTAACTTAGTTGGAAAAATGGGTGAAGTGGAGCATATATCTAAGGCAAGGGGGCGGCTGAAATTGCATCTTCAGCCGCCTTCTTTTGTGAAATGGTGTGACGCTTCTTTAGTAAACCAAAAAGTTATTGAAATCTTCATTCTTTTCTGACAAAATGAAATGAATGAAGATTCATACTGATGGGGGTTGGGATGATGTATGCGACTTTAGGGAGTATTTTCGATCAGACGGTGAGTAATTTTCCGAATCGAGAGGCGCTTGTGGATTTGAAGCGGGGGCAGCGTTGGACGTATGGGGAGTGGCGGGACGAAGTACACCGTTTGGCGAATGCGCTGAGTTCGGCTGGGGTTGGAAGAGGAGACCGAGTGTCGACGTTTTTGTTCAACACGAGTGAGCTTGCGACGACTTTATTTGCGTGTGCCAAAATCGGGGCTATTTTTAATCCGATAAATTTCCGGTTGAAGTCGGAGGAAGTGGCATATATTTTAAATGATGCAAAACCAAAAGTTGTGATGTTTGAAGATAATCTGAAGGATCAGGTGGCAGTGATTCAGCCACAGTTTCCAGAGATTCAGTTTTGGTTTATTAATGAGAATACACCAGATTTCGCAATCAGCTATCACTCGGAAGTTGGTAGTGCGCAATCGACTGCTCCAGCAGTGGAAGTAGACGAGACGGATACGTATGCCATAATGTATACGAGTGGAACGACGGGGCGTCCGAAAGGCGTGATTCACCGTCACCGTGATATGGCGGAGCAAAGTCTTATTTGCACGGCGGTGTTGAAGTATACGAAAAATGATGTTGGGCTTGTAACGGCACCGATGTTTCATTGTGCTGAGCTGCATTGCTGTGTGATTCCGAGGGTTCAGGCAGGTGCGAAGAGCGTTATTATGCATCAATTCCATCCGCAAGTTGCGCTTGATACGATCGAGCAAGAAAAAGTGTCGGTGATGTTCGCGGTTCCAACGATGTGGAGCATGATGGCGGACCTTGAAGGGGCAGTGTCGAAAGTCGGGACGTTGCAACGAGGGTTGTATGGTGCTGCGCCAATGGCTCCCATTCTTGTTAAGAAAGTAAAAGAAGTTCTAGGTATCGATTTGATTCAGGCATATGGCCAGACGGAAATGGGGCCGGCGATTACGTTTCTAGCGGAAGACGAGCAGCTAACTAAAGTGGGTTCAGCTGGGAAACCTGCATACAATCATGAAATCCGCATTGTCCAGCCGAATGAGAATGGGCCTTCCGAGCCAGATGCTATTTTGAAACCGGGCCAAGTGGGCGAAATCATCGTAAAAGGTCCTTGCATGATGGCCGGTTATTTCAATCGCGAGGATGCGACAGAAAAGGCGCTGTATAAAGGTTGGTATCATTCAAGTGATTTGGGGTACATGGATGAAGACGGTTATTTGTATGTGGCAGACCGTGTGGATGACATGATCATCAGTGGTGGTGAAAATATTTATCCGCGTGAAGTGGAAGATGTGCTGCATGAACACGAATCGGTGCAGGATGTAGCGGTGCTTGGGATTCCTGATGAGAAGTGGGGGGAGTCGGTGCTGGCGTTTATCGTGACGCAGAATCCTGAACTTACGGCGGAAGAGCTTGAAAAATTCTGTAAAGGAAACGACAAACTGGCTGGTTATAAACGTCCGAGGCATTATCAGTTTGTTAATGAATTGCCGCGAAATGCTAGTGGGAAAATTCAAAAGTTCTTGTTGCGGGAACAGCGAGTGGAAAGCGGCAGTATTTTGTAATGTTTAGTTTGGCGTGATAATGAAGGTTTAACAGTTAGGGGAATCCTGTG
This sequence comes from Paenisporosarcina sp. P4_B8, assembly GCF_056402175.1. Taxonomy (NCBI): domain Bacteria; kingdom Bacillati; phylum Bacillota; class Bacilli; order Caryophanales; family Caryophanaceae; genus Paenisporosarcina; species Paenisporosarcina sp. P4_B8. The sequence continues at coordinate 406,998 of NZ_JBFUHX010000001.1, forward strand.
AAAAGTAAAGCAGTGACGATAATTGTAGGTATGATGATGAGTATGGGGATGTTGTTTGTTGGTTTTTTTGCGTTGGATCGAGTGGCTAAGAAAGAAGAGACTGTAAAAGTACAGGGGAACGTACCTAAGGAAGACGATGAATTGCCTGTAGTTGAACAGCCTGAAAAAGTCGAGCAGTTGGAAACCTTGCCGAACGCGGAAAACGAGGTTGCAAAATGGAATGCGACAGCATCTGAGTTCATAGAGAGGTATCCTGAGTTCAGGTTTGATGCGTCTCGGATAGTGAAAGATGAAATGAAATCCAATGATGAAGTTACGACGTTTTCGCATGAGTTCAACACTGCGGTGAAAATCAGCTTGGTCTACACGGTAAATAACGAAACCGAAGAAATCACTGAAATGAGGCTTATCTGTCATGATACCGGTCCGGATAGTGCCGCCATTTTTCATACAATGAGCATGTTCATCAGTTATGTCGATGACGAGATCCCGACAGACCGTGCGGGTGAATTTTTAGGGGATAACACCTTTACTATTAGGGAATCGGGTATTTATGAACTTGAATTGAACGGGAAAAAATATGAATATTTATCGGATATGGATCAATTTATTCGTACACTGGTTTATCGAGTTGAGAGCTAAAATGTGCTATTTCAAACAGATGATAGAAATGAAAATCCAGTAGCTTTTCAGGCTACTGGATTTTTGTCTTTAAGTTGCTTTTTCATAACAAAACCCACTACCACATGTAATTTGTTACGTGTGGTGGGTAATCCGAAAAGCAGTTGTTACTGTTCGATTTTATCGATGATAATACTCGATATTTTAATTACCTAATTTTAATAACAATTAAGAAGATCTTGAAAATGAATCTTCAGCCGCTTGTTTCGAGTAATTGACTTGTTGTAGAGTTATTGATGGAAAAGTTTGGACAGGGCATCGACTGGATGAAGTCGTTTGGTTCTGTATAGAACTAATGAAAAAGGAGCAAAAGCATGACAGGAAAGACACACATCATAGGCGGTTTGACAGCAAGTCTTGCATACGCACAATTTACAACAAGCGATCCCATACTATTGGTAGGGGCAGGGGTTATCGGAGCGTTGATTCCGGATATTTGCCATGGCGGCAGTAAAATTGGACGAACATTCCCGTTCATTTCGAAACTGATTAATGTGATTTTCGGACATCGTTCTTTCACCCACAGCTTGTTATTTTTATTTATCATTTCGCTATTATTGAAATCATTTGTAACGAACGAAGCAGTGATAGAAGGAATTTTGGTCGGGATGGTCAGTCATTATGTGCTGGACATGATGACAACTAATGGCATAAAGTTGCTTTTTCCATTCAAAATACGTGTACGATTCCCATTGACGACCAAAACTGGTGGCACAGTAGAATCGTTGGTGGTCGCAGCACTGTCGGTTCTTTCGGTGTATTTCGGGTATGAAGCGTTTGGGGTTTATTTATAAGAAGTGAGGATGAGAGAAGCGACCATGTCGCTTCTCTTATTTTTGATGATAAGGTATTGTGCAAACTGGAGGCCAGTTCTGTCAACTTAGAAGTAGCATAATTAAGTGAAATATTACGCCAACAGTAGAGATTGTAAAGCAGCGCGTGCAATCCTAATTAAATGGGGGAATCAAAGAAATGTCTAGGTATAAGGGATGGTTTTGGAAGGTTCCTGCCATTTATAGTGAAATTTCCTATACAATTTAGATGGAAGGTTTAGGAATCAGCGGATTTTAATTACATTCTCGGTGATTTCTCTTCCAACATAAACGAATAATGGAGGTTTTAACGTTGAAGAAGTGGAAAATGAAAATTGCTTTATCAGCATTGTCTTTGTCGCTTTTCTTACCACTAACTGCCGGGGCAGCCGGAACGTTTTCGGACGTCGGACCACGTTTTGAGAAAGAAATAACGTATTTGGCGATGCGCAATGTGGCAAAAGGATATACTAATGGAACGTTTGGAGTCAATGCAACTGTCACAAGAGCAGAAGCTACAGTAATGATTATCCGAGAACTTGGCATACGATGGGATGGTGCTAAGGATCCAGGCTTTACGGATATTAAAAAAGGTGACGGTTTTTATACAGAAGTAGCTGAAGCTGTTGAACAAGGTGTGATTCAAGGGAAAGTGGCCAAGGATGGTACACGCTATTTTGATCCGAGTGGTTCCTTGACTCGTGCGGAAATGGCCATCATATTGGCACGTGCGTATGATATTCCGCTAGATCGTAGGGAGATTCCTTTTAAAGATGTTTCTTCAACTACAACTGGGAAGAAGGAAATCGATGCGTTATTCAATGGCGGAATATCATTTGGCTATGAAAATATGTACTTTAAGCCCTATGCAAAAATTACCCGACAAGAGTTTGCAGGATTCCTTGGACGAACAGTAAACAAAGAATTTAACCCAATGTATATGGAATATGTTCATTACGACCCGGACACTCTGCAGCGGGTGAAACCGACATGGCTGACAGAACAACAATTGAATGCAATGGAAACTGAAATGATTGCGTTGATTAACAATGCCCGTATAAAAAAGGGGTATGAACCAATCGTTTTAAATGAGCGTTTACAGGATATGGCTGGTTTGAAAATTAGAGCGATGGCTAAATATCCATCTGATGAGAGAGTCATGGACATATATAAATTTTATGAAGATAAATATGGAGAGAAACTAAACGGAGATTATAGTGAGCGTTATGCAAATGGCTCAGTGGAATCTGCATTACAACAAATATTGTCTCAGGCAATCAATGAACCTTATTTGTATGACGCAAGTCGCAAAGAAGTGGGCGTAGGAGTTGCACAGGAAATGGACGGTTCATTCACGTGGGTCATCTCTTTATTATCTAGATAATAGTTAAGAAAAAGGATTCCAAATGGAGTCCTTTTTTATTTATCCTCAATAATGGTATGAAGCTCAAATAGATAATAAAATTGCCTGTCATAACTTTGAAACTATTGTAAAAAATAGTTCCAATGCCATAAGAGAATTATTTACTAGAACATTATAATAAATTGAATTTGTAATTTGAGAGGAAGTTGAAAGTGCTAAAGAGTTTGAGAGCCGGACTGGCTTTATTGATGGTAGGTTTGATGATGTTGTCATCTACCCATAGTGTTTCTGCTGCTAGTTTTAGTGATGTTTCGAGTTTTAAAACGGAAATTGAGTATTTAACAGAAGCCGGTATAATTAATGGTTTCCCAGATGGGACGTATCGTCCGTCTGCACCGATTCTACGCGTCCAAGCGGTCATGATGATCATGCGCGACTTGGGTATGCCAAATGAAACACCAAAAGATCCTGGTTTTGTGGATATCAAGCCAGCTGACCGCGGATATGCCGAAGTGGCAGCTGCTGTTGAATTAGGCATTATTTCTGGGAAAGAGGGCAATCGTTTTGATCCGCAAGGGAAATTGACTCGAGCGGAAATGGCGAAGGTTCTAGTGAATGCATATGAGCTTGGCAGTATTTATCCAAAAGGTTTCAAGGATGTTCCGACTCGATACTGGGCATACCCGTTTATTTCGTCCTTAGCGGCAAACAATGTAACAGTTGGTTATCCTGACGGTACATTTAAGCCGGGTGTAACGATTGATCGTGCACAGTTTGCAGCATTTATGGCACGTATTTTGAATCCTGCGTTCAAACCGTATTCACCATCAGTGGCGGATGCGTATTTGGAAGATGCATGGGATATGCTTGCAACAGACGCTATCAAGCATCCGACTGAACCAATCGTGTATATAATCGATGGAAATGATAATACATTGAACGCGATCAACACGGACACGTATGAAAGTATTACAGTAGAATTACCATACCCAGCTGAAAAGCTTGCATATGCAAACGGTAAGGTTTATGTGACACAAGTGAAGGTCCCACATAGTTCAAATATGGATGAAGATCAACAGCAAGGCGCATTTGGTGTGTATAGTGCGGACACTTTGGAAAGCCTGAAACTAATCCATATCGGTTTGGATCCATATGACATTGAAGCAGATAATCAAGGCGTCGTTTATATTTCAAGTGGATCTAGTCAATGGACACGCATAGAAAGCTACAATGGAGAAACTGGTGCAATTTTGTCTTCCCAAATGATTCGCCAACGTTCTTATATCGATATGACTCCAAAACAAGACAAAATTTATGCAATTGATACCGATTCTTCACCGAGAGATTTCGCGGCATATACGATTGTTGATGGCAAGCTTCAACCTGAAAAAGATTCTCCTTATCATGGAGACTATGATCTGAGTAAACATTTGGAAGTTTCTCCAGATGGCCGTTATTTATTCAATGGTCTTGGTGGGATTTTCCGTGCTAGTGTCAATACAGCTGCTGATATGACGTATGTTGGCAAATTGGATCGTCCATTTACAGCTGCAGCCTATGATTTGACATACGGCGAGCTGTATACATCGAACGGCAAGAACCTAATTACTGTTTATGATTACGATACGTTTGAATCGATTTATCAATTGACTTCATACGGTGCAATTGATTATATGTTCTTTGATGCGAAAAGTGATTCGCTCTTGATTTTAACAAAAGTGAAAATCGGCGATTCACAGAAAACGTACTTAGGATTTGAAAAAATCTACTTTGCAGTTGAAACGGTTAATCCTGAGAGAGAATAAGCGGAAATCCAGCAAATCTTTTTGCTGGATTTTTCTTTTTCCTTTACTTCAGAAAAAATTTGAATAAAAAGAAGCAAGTGGGGTATTAAAAGGAAGAAGAAAATATTTAAAAGCATTTTCAACAATAAAAGAGCTGAGGGTGATGAGAATGAAAAAAATGAATCGTGGAATCGTTACGGCACTATCTGCCATTGGCGTTGCGCAAGGGTTAAAGGTTTTTGCACATAAGAAAAATACAGGTGTATGGGATTGGCGACCATTGTTTCAGACGGGTGGCATGCCGAGTTCCCATTCAGCTGGAGTAGCGGCACTTGCTTCTTACGTTGCAGCGAATAAAGGGACTCGTCACACTGAAACGGCTCTTGCCGTCGTTTTTGGCTTTATCGTTATGTATGATGCGCAAGGAATTCGACGTCATACGGGTGAGATCGCACAGCTCGTGAATGATTTGGAAGATGAATTGGTCGCATTTTCTGGTGATTATCCAAGTTTCCAGTACACGGAGCGTGAAGGCGAGCTTAAAGAACTACTTGGCCATCAACCGATTGAAGTACTGGGTGGCGCATTATTTGGAATCGCTTATGGTCTTATTGCAGCGAAGCTTGAGAATGATGAGCGACGGAAAAAACGTAAATATGGACATCGCTTGGAAGGATCAGACCGCGTTTCCTGGGATTGAATTTGAATAATATAAATTGCAAAGGCAGCCGAATTATCGGCCGCCTTTTTTGTGTTTATCATAAAATTTTAATAGGTGCCTTCTAGTTTATGAATGAAGTCTTCCATCGAATGATAGGGAGCAATGCCTTGTCTTTTCAATTCGTATGGAGAGTCACTTAATTTTACATTTCCCGTCATGGTCGTAAACGCCAATCGTATGCTGGCATCTTGAGTAGCTTGTATGGTCGTTTGATTGTAATGACCAAATGGGTAGGCAAGATATTTTGTTCTGAGAAGGTCATTTGAAAATGCTTTTCCCAATTGGGCAGTGCCCTTTTGAATATCTTTTAAGATTGCGTCATAAGATTCCGTTGTGTACATGCCCGATCTAGCACCAGGTTTGTATAGATGCATGTCATTGGAATGATGTTGGTAGTCATATACATCGGAAGTTTCTCTAATTTCTTTTAACCCTACATATTGCAAATCACTCGCGATCCAGTAATCTGAAGATTGCCGAATCTTTCCTGTAATAACGAATGACGTAGCATGAAAGTCCAAATCTTTTAACAGAGGATACGCTAAGTCCACAGTTGAGGTTATTCCATCATCAAACGTAATTGCAACGACTTTTTCAGGAAGGTTCGTTTGATAAGCCAGCCAATCATCTAATTGCTGCATGGATATTGTTTTCCACTTATTCTCTTTCAAGTAGCGCATTTGATCCTCAAATTGCTTGTATTCAATCGTCATATTATTAAAAGCTTGATTAGATTGAGCTTTTTCATGCATCATGTGATGATACATCAATACAGGAATGCCATTGTCTGTGTTCGTTTGCAACTTTTTGATATATCCTTTTGAACCACCGAAATTAATTTCATAAAACTCTTTGTACTCTTTAATGATAGGTATGCGAACATTAGGATTCACATATCCCAGTGAAGGTGAGTTTTTAGGTTGTGAAAAAACCACAAGTCTGTTCTTTGCGATGACAGAAGATGTACCTTTTTCTAAAACTTGTTTATTTGGCAACTCTACTATTTCAGCATGATTTTTATCTACATTAACAAATCCATTACCAAATGAAACGTGATAAAACTTTTCATCCTCTGACTCTATGTAGTATGTTTGTCCTTTCATAAACGTCGCAAAACCCATTTTTTCATTGCCCATATGTACATATCCGCCGATATTGAAAAAAGGTTTGATACCCTGTGAAAGTGATTCTTGTGCTTTTGATTCAAAAGGATTACAAAATAGTGTAATAATTAATAGAAAAACCATAGTGAAGTGCTTAATATTTAATTTAATGATGTCCAAACTCCTAATTATGTGTTTTTATTTTTAGTATAATAGTAATAATGATAATAAGATATAATTTATGGAAAAAAGTCATAAATATTACAAATTTAATTGAGGATATAGCGTGCTTAATTTACGTGAAATCAATAAAGATAATTGGATTCACTCTTCAAAGTAAAATAAATGTAATGAACGGTCGAAAATTTTATATTGAAGAGATGGGAATTTTGATTGATCGCAAGTCAGATGATCCAATTGATATTCAGCATCTTCGTTGAGGCAAAGGATATAGAAAGTGATGATGGAATCCAGCAACTTTAAGTTGTTGGGTTCTTTTTATGGAGAAAGTGAGGAGGCGGCTGAAATTGCATCTTCAGCCGCCTGTTTTATGGAAATATGGAGATAATTCTTTCGTTTACAGCAGGGGGGTAAAGCTTAGTTGGAAAAAACGCCGTGTTAGTTGGAAAAATAGACATCGGCGTATTAGTGTACCACTTCATTTAGTTCGGAGATGTCGACTTCAGAACGCTCTTCGAGTGAGCGACGAAGATGGACTGTTGCGAGTTTTCCGTTTTCGTGAACTTGGTCGATCCAGACGGAAACCCCGTTGTACGTGACTTCGATATCATTTGGCGAGTTGACGATTTGTTTGATGCGGTTCAGTTCCATGTGAATTCCTCCTTAATCAAGTTGCCTATTCAGTTTGAATTAGTTTGAGTTTGAATCAGTATTATCATGTGAAGTTTTAAAAAAATATTTTCTTAGGGTCACGAAAGACCAAATGGGATTATAATGTGTAAAGACTTCGTATTTTATAGGGGATTTGGTTGCATGTTAAATAGAATAAATAAAAAGTTGGAAAAAATAATGTCGTTGTTCATCCCAATCAGTTTGGTAATTGGGGTTATTTTTTCGGCGACGCTTCACGATTTTTCGGGACTGATTCCATGGATATTTGCGTTCATGACGTTTTCGGGCAGTTTGAATTCGAATTTTGCATCGATGAAACAAGCGATGCTTTCTCCTTTGCCTTTGGTGTTAACAATATTCGTGTTGCATGTATTTATGCCACTATGGGCGCTTGGGATAGGTCACGTGGTGTTTAGTGGTGATATGTTTACCATAACTGGTTTGGTGTTGTCGATGGCCATTCCGACTGGTATTTCGAGTGTTGTGTGGGTCGCTATTTATAAGGGCAATATAGCGCTGTCGCTATCAGTTATTTTGATTGATACATTGCTGTCACCGTTGATTGTGCCCTTTACGATGTCGTTGTTGGTGGGTGGAAACATCGAAATGGATGTTATCAGTATGACCCAAGGATTGATTTTGATGATTGTGATTCCTTCGATTGTGGGGATGATGCTGAATCAACTGACGACCGGTGATAAGGTGAAGAGATTAAGTGATAGCCTTTCACCTTTTTCGAAAATTGGGATGGGTTTTGTTGTGATGTTGAATGGAGCGGTAGTTGCGCCGTATTTGCTTGACGTAAGCGGGAAACTGATTGCCATAGCGGTCGTTGTATTTTTCATAGCGTGTAGCGGATATTTGATTTCCTTTTTCGCTGGAAAATTGTTTAAGCAGGATAAAGAGACTGTGATTGCACTAATGTTCAATGGCGGCATGCGAAATATCAGTGCGGGTGCGGTGCTCGCGATTTCATACTTCCCGGCAGCAGTTGCTGTGCCAGTTATCATGGGCATGCTTTTTCAACAGTCATTGGCTTCGGTGTTTGGTTTAGTGACGGATCGTTACTTTAAGAGGATTGTTACGTAATGGGCATTTTGTCACTTATCCAACAAAACCTGAGATTTTTCCAACTAAGAATGGCCGGCTTCGAACGGCCATTTTTTGTGTTTAATTTCGCACTTTACCATATGAAGATATTCACAAAATTGCTAGAAAACATAGACTTTTGTCAGGTTGGTGAATTATGATAATAGTCTATACATGATAGGAGTGAGTGGTTATATCAAAGCGATTTAAATGGCGAATATTAATTACATCTATTGTACTACTCCTAAATTTAATCGTCTTGGTCATTCCAGAGAACTTTTCATGGTGGCGTCTGGCTACATTACCGGTTAATTTGTTTTTAGGGTGGTTAATTGGGCTACAGATTGATAAGTATTTGCATTCGAAGAGAGAACTTGATTCGACGAAAAGTGTGTTGGTTGATTATACGTATGCACTGGATTCGTCGGTTGATGCGATTGGGATAACGAATGAAGAAGGAAACCATGAATTTGTCAATGAAGAATTGGCGAGATTGTATGGTTATCAGAAGGACGAGCTTTTAACAATACATTGGGAAAAACTTTTTACACAAGAATCCATCGATTACTTTCATGAAACCTTCTTTTCTGAAGTTAAAAAAAGTGGGTATGTCAGAAGTGAAGCAACCGGACTTAAAAGTGATGGGTCCATGTTTCCTTTGGAAATCACGATGTCACTATTAAATGAAACTCAAAAAACACTCGTGATTATTCGAGATATTACAAAGAAAAAACAATACGAAGCCATGATTAAGTATAAAGCTGAACATAATGAATTGACTCATCTTCCAAATCGGCGCAAGTTGAATCAAGATTTAGAAAAGTTCAAAGAACAATCTTTAGAAACATCGTTGTTGTTTATTGATTTGGACCGATTTAAAATAACCAACGATACAATGGGTCGCGAAGTGGGAGATAAATTACTGATTGAGGTTGCGGAACGATTGAATTTCTTCAGTAATCATATGATTAAGACGTATCACTTAGGTGGCGATGAGTTTGTTGTCATGATTCTTAAAGAGAACATGGATTTCGTTAAAAATATCGCAATGGACATTGGGGAATACATAAAAGAGCCTTTCTATCTTAAAGGCAATGAAGTCTTTGTGACGGCCAGTATAGGAATTAGCGGCAGTCCAGAACATACGGACGATATGAATGAATTAATTACTATGGCAGACACTGCGATGTATTATGCAAAATTGGATGGGAAAAACACCTATAAATTCTTCAATAATGAGTTAAAAGAGCAGCGTGAAAGAAGAACGCTCATTGAAATAGAATTGAGAAGAGCGATTCGCAATGAGGAGCTTTATGTGGTGTATCAACCGAAGTTTAATTTGCACAATTCCAAACTGGCAGGCATTGAAGCCTTAATACGATGGGACAATCCGGTTCTTGGCATGGTTTCGCCGATGGAATTTATTCCGGTAGCTGAAGATACAGGGTTGATCAATGAGATTGGTAACTGGATCATCAATGATGTTCTGTACCAGATGAGAAGATGGCAGGACAAAAGGTATTCGCCTGTTAAAGTTTCAGTGAACGTATCCCAGCGCCAATTCCGTGATAATAATTTCGTTCCTTTTATTGAGTCGTGTCTTTATTCTTATAGTATTGAAGCAAAATATTTGGAATTTGAAGTAACGGAAAGTGTAATCGAAAATATTGATTTGGTTATGCCCAAAATTAATTCGCTGAAAGCTCTTGGAGTAGGTATTTCGATTGATGATTTCGGTACAGGGTATTCGTCGCTGAGCATGTTGAAGAACTTGCCATTTGATACGTTGAAAATCGATCAATCGTTTATTCGTGATTTGATTGGCAATAGCCAGGACTTATCTCTTGTTAAGACCATCATTTCAATCGGACAAACCTTCAATCTCAATGTTGTCGCTGAAGGGATTGAGAAAGAGGAGCATCTTCATCTTCTTGCGGAATTGGACTGTCCGATGGGCCAAGGGTATTTTTTCAGTAAACCGATTCGCCCTGAACAGCTCGAGGTAGAATTTTTTAAGTTGATAGGCGATTGATAGACACTTCCGGTGCATGTAACTGGAAGCGTTTTTGTGTTGTAACATTCATCATAGCTTTATTATCTTTTTTTCAAGTAAAGTAAGCAGTAAAAAGAAGGATATTTTAAGATGTTAAAATAGATGGTAAATTACCATATTGTGGAGTTTATTATGGTAGAATAAACCTATAATGGAATACATCACGAAGGAGAAATTGGGTAAATGTACAATGATATAGTTGAACGGAATAATGTGAAAGTGTTTGGGGAGGGTCAAAAGACGATATTGTTTGCTCATGGTTTTGGCTGTGATCAGTCCGTCTGGCGTGATGTAGCGCCAGCATTTTCAACGGATTATCGTGTAGTCCTGTTTGATTATGTTGGTTCTGGCAACAGTGATAAGTCTATGTATTCTACAGATCGATACGAGTCTTTGAATGGGTATGCCCAAGATGTTATTGATGTGTGTGATGCACTTGAGTTGGAAAATATCGTGTTCGTTGGGCATTCTGTCAGTAGTATGATCGGTGCATTGGCTAGTATTGAGAGACCCGGGCTAATAGAAAAATTAATAATGATTGGTCCTTCACCGCATTATTTGAATGAACCAGGATATGTTGGCGGCTTTGATAAATCGGATGTTGATACGTTGCTAGATATGATGGAAATTAATTATCGGGAATGGGCGAAATATTTAGCGCCAGTTGTAATGGGTGAAGCTTCGGATTCAACAATAACAAAGAATTTTGAGAACACGTTGTACTCGAATGATCCTGTCATTTCACGGAAGTTTGCTGAAGTGACGTTTACTTCCGATTCGCGAGATATACTTGGTGAAATTACGTCACCAACCTTAATTTTACAGACACATTTCGATGCTATTGCCCCGGTGGCAGTAGGCGAATACCTACATACGAAAATTACTACAAGTGAGTTTGTGCTGATGGAAGCTACAGGACACAATCCGCATCTTAGTTATCCTGAAGAGACTGTGACATGCATAAAAGCGTATTTGACGAAGTGAAGGGAGGAAATTAAATGGAAGAGCAATTGGATTTGGCGCCTTGTGGTTATTTGGTGATGAATCAAAGCTTTCACGTGGTGGAAATGAATCGTACCTTGAGTGATATGCTCGGTGTAGAAGATACACCTGTTCACTTACATGACATTTTGACGGTGCCTTCCCGCATTTATTTTCAAACTTACTTCGCTCCGTCTATTATGTTGCACGGAAAAGTCAATGAGATGTATTTGATGTTAAAAGGTAAAGAACATCATCTTCCGGTTTTGATGAATGCGGTTAAACACAATGACCAATTTGCTTGTGTACTGGTTCAGATGGCAGTGCGCGATGAGTATGAGAATGAGCTGTTGCTTGCTCGACGAAATGCTGAGCGGATTCTTCATGATACGGATGAAGCCAACAGAAAATTGCAAGAATTACTGAAAGAAGTCGAAGGGAAACAACAGGAATTGTTGGATTTAAATATGGAATTGCAGGAACTTGCAATGACGGATGCACTGACGGGATTGAAGAATCGTCGTTTCTTGGAGGAAAAACTAATGGATCTCGTTGAGTTAGCGGAGAGTTCAGAGAATGAGACTTTTTCCTTGTTGCTGATCGACGTCGATCATTTCAAACAGATCAATGATACGTTTGGCCATCCAATGGGCGATGCCGTGCTTCGCGAGCTGTCATGGAAGCTTTTAAGAGAGACTAGAGAGCACGACGTTGTTGCCCGCATGGGTGGAGAAGAGTTCATAATCTTGCTTCCGAGTACGAATGAAGAAAGCGCACGGGTGATGGCGGAACGGATTCGACTGAATCTCGATCATGGCTCCTGGACTCAAAAACGTGTGACTGTCAGCATTGGTGTGACAACGTATGAAAAAGGCAACGATTCCAGTATATTATTTTCTAAAGCGGATGCAGCTCTTTATTTATCAAAAGGAGCAGGTCGCAATCGCGTATCTGTGAAATGAATATAGGAGTTTACGCACGAAACCCACTAGAGCTGGTTCTAGTGGGCTTTTGTATCAAAAAATTTACATATCATTTATTTTTATATGAGATATCCTCCAGAAAACAGGCGATGCGCCTTAATTTTTCTTCCATTCCGTTGAAACTTTTATCGTGAATGGGAGGATGGTGTGCTAACGTATGTAACGAATCACTGATGTGATGTAGCTCAATTTGAATGTCTTGCAGGATAGCAACTAAATTAGTGATATTTTGTTCATTCATATGTACCTCCTTGTGTAAATGTGTCGTTTCATTATTTTATTATTCTCGGTTAACCTTAAGAACTCTCTTGCCTTCTCAGAAGAAGAACGATGTAATCATTATTTCCTTATAACCAAAGTAAAAACCTTCTGGCTTGAGTTCCAGAAGGTTTTTTGTGTTGGAAAATAGGTCTTTTACGGATTATCTAGAATTCACAAGTGGATATCTGAAATTCATTCGTACATATCAATATTTCGCATGGTAATATCTCTAAATCAACGTGGTTTATCTGGAAATCAATCAAACATATCTAAAAATCAATCGAATTGCCTAATTAAATTCGTGTGGAATATCATTTTTTCTTTGAGGAAATAATGTTGAGTTTGATTTCCAAAAGCAAGGACAAAATATCCCGAAGTTTCGTTTGACTCGAGAAATCAAAGATTGTATGTGCCATCACATTAATAATTGCGAGGAGAAGGAAAAACCAGACAATTCCCAGGAACACCATGTCCAAATATTGAATCGTAATCGATTGGGAAAAGAGAATCCCGCCTAAAAAGCTTAGTAATGGAATTAAATAAATTTGAATGGAACTACTCATACGGGTTCCAAAAGATTTTTTGGTCATGGTATTTTCAATTTCATTTCGAACAATGACCTCTAGCATTTGGAGATTGTTCAGATCCATAAGCGAAATGTGAAGTTTCTGTTCCAGTAAGTTAATCCACGTCGATACTTCTTCTTCATAGTCCTGTTTGAAATGATAAATAGAGTTGTTAATGGAAATATCATGTTTTAAATAACATTCAAATATGGCATATACTAAATATCCCGTGAAAATAGTTAGTGTGGATAAGACAAAATAATTATTGAAATACAGAATTAGACAGACAAGTAACGAAGTTGGCATGGTAGCAAGAATCAAACGGTTTTTCCAATTGGTTATTTTAACGTATCTAAAAATGGACGTCACTTTTTCAAGTGGGTTGAAAACTTCTTTATAACATTCATATACGGTATACATCACTTTGTTCATCGGAATCCTCCTTCTGTTTCTATATATATGAAAGGAGTTATTAAAAATATAGGCACATATAGATTTCACTATAGGTGTGATTCCAACGATTGCTGCAATTTTCCCAACTAAAATCTCCTTATTTCCAATTAATCCACACTTTTTTTCAACTAAACCCTCAATTGTTCCAACAAAACAATGGTCAGCCTAAATCGCTTCATAAAAAACATCTATTCTTGAACAAAATATATAACCTTCTTGTATGATTTTTTAAAAATGAGACATTCTATATGCAACAAGGAGGTGAGTAACATGGCAAACAACAATTCAAGCAACAAATTGTCAGTACCAGGTGCAAAACAAGCTTTGGATCAAATGAAGTATGAAATTGCACAAGAATTTGGAGTACAATTAGGCGAAAACGCTACATCGCGTGCTAACGGTTCCGTTGGCGGAGAAATCACTAAGCGATTAGTAGCACAAGCCCAACAACAATTAAGAGGTAACCAAAATTCATAAAACACGGGCCGACAGTTCATTCTGTCGGCTTTTATTTATTTTGAGCGAATAACTGATAGAAATTGTGGTCAACCTTTTCAATAGCCGATAGTCTTTCCTCATATCCGCTTTACATGTCATTCGATGAAAGGATGTACGGTTTTGTTTTATTTATTAATAAAGCTTAAAAATTTTATTAAGAGTATATTTCTACCTGGGCTGGAGTTGGACTAACGTGGCGCTTTCCACATGTTTAAAACCACTCCTCCTGTTATTCTGGATAGTCACGATATTAGTCGCAGGCTGTACCGCGGATGCTCACGCTTTTTTATATGAGCAGGCAATCAGTTTTCATCTGGATGTCAAACCGAATTTTCGTGACTTGTTTATTACACATGATATTCACCTCGAGAAAGAGTTCTATGTGATACAAAAAATCGGTCACATTTCTGCTTTTGGACTTCTGTTTTTCTTCCTATTTGCAACGATCAAAAGGCTTGGGCATGCGTTTATTTTATGCAGTATGTTTGCGTTTTTTACAGAAATACTACAGCTATATTTTCAACGCAATGGGAGACTTTTTGATGTTGGCGTTGATATGATTGGTATCCTATTAGCATTTTTACTGTGTAAGTCTCTTGCCGGGAATTCAAATACAAATAAAATTCAAGAAGCACCTGGATGAACAAAATATTATTTCGTTTTACTAAAATTGCGAATCAGAAAAAACATGTTTTTTCAATATTAAACATCAAATAATTTAGTGAATGTGACAAATTAGTGAATTTTTAAAAACTCACCACAATGCGACATTTTTTTACAAAGCCAATTAGTTAAGATGTTCTTTGAGTGTACAACGTCTCTAATTCGTATACAAAAAATGCCAAAAATTATTAAGTGGAGGAAAGGGTAATCATGACAAATATTCATCTTAAAATGTTTTTACTTGGACAAATCAATATTAAAAGGAGAGTAATGTATTACAAAGCAAAGCATTTTGGTTTTACGCATTCCAGCGTAGTCGCATGCAGCCAGGAGCTTGATTCATTACTGAATAGATACCAAGGAATAATTGAGCCTTAATTTTGTATCATACAATTAAAATATCGTTAAAGAGAATCTTCAAGCGTCTAAACATTGTAGGTTCTTTTTTTATGCCCTCAAGATAAGAGAAAAATTAAAATTTTCGGTCTAGTGAAAATTATGGTACGCTAGTTTCAAAAATTAATGGGGGAAAATGACATGAATATTGAAACTATCTGGTGGAAAAAAAGTGTTGTGTATCAAGTGTATCCACGCAGTTTTTATGATTCTAATGGTGATGGAATCGGCGATTTACAAGGCATCATTTCAAAATTGGATTATTTGGTGGAGCTTGGTGTGGATGTAATTTGGCTGAGTCCGATATACGATTCTCCAAATGATGACAACGGCTACGATATCCGGGATTATCAATCCATCATGGATGAATTCGGAAGCATGGCGGATTTTGATGAGTTATTGGAAGCGGCAAAGGAACGGAATCTCAAAATTATTATGGATCTAGTCGTCAATCATACATCGGATGAACATACGTGGTTTGTTGAGTCGAAGTCGAGTGTAGATAATCCTAAACGAGATTTTTACATATGGGCAAAGGGTAAAAACGGACAGCCGCCGAACAATTGGGGATCGGTTTTTGGTGGGTCCGCTTGGCAATTGAACGACGCAACACAAGATTATTACCTTCATTTGTTCTCTAAAAAACAGCCTGATTTAAACTGGGAAAATGATGAATTGCGACAATCGGTGTATGACATGATGCGTTTTTGGCTGGATAAAGGAATTGGAGGATTCCGTATGGATGTAATCAATTTCATTTCTAAGGAGCCAGGTTTGCCTAATGGTGCACAAAATGAAGGACAAGCTTACGGGGATGGCAGTCCCTATTTCATTAACGGTCCGAAGATACATGACTTTTTACAAGAGATGAATCAAGAAGTGCTTTCGCATTATGACGTTTTGACAGTTGGCGAAATGCCAGGAGCTTCACCAAAGGAAGCAATCGATTACACGAATCCTGAAAATAAAGAAGTGAATATGATTTTCACATTTGAACATATGGATTTAGATAGTGGTCCTAATGGTAAATGGAATCTAAAACCTTTGAATTTAATCGATCTGAAGGACAATCTTGAAAAGTGGCAAATCTCGCTTCAAGACAAAGGGTGGAATAGTCTATATTGGAATAACCATGATCAACCACGGATTGTGTCGCGTTTCGGTAACGATGGGGAGTATCGTGTGGAGTCAGCAAAAATGCTCGCAACATGCTTACATATGATGCAAGGGACACCTTATATTTACCAAGGCGAAGAAATTGGCATGACGAATGTGGCATTCGAAACAATTGACCAATACAAAGATTTGGAAACATTGAATATGTATCATGAAAAAATGGAGCAGGGTGCCAATCACGATACCGTTATGCAATCCATTTATGCAAAAGGTCGAGATAATGCACGCACACCGATGCAGTGGTCATCTGAAAAAAATGGTGGTTTTACAACGGGGACTCCGTGGATCGAAGTTAATCCGAGATATTCAGAAATTAATGTTGCGAATGATTTACAAAGTGAACAGTCGGTCTTTGCACATTATCAGCAGCTGATCAAGTTGAGAAAACAGCTGGACGTTATCACAACCGGTGACTTCAAAATATTATTCAAGGATCATGCACAGCTATTTGCTTATGAACGCAGAGCTGAGAAAGAAAGCCTGTTGGTGTTATGTAATTTCAGTAAGGATGAAATTTTACTAAAAGATGATGTCGTGAAAAACTATATAAGTAATAGTAAACTGATTAGCCATAATTATCCTTCTGTTGGCCTGCTTGATAAAATTGAGTTGCGACCATATGAGGCATTGGTTTTTTATTCATCTGCGTCGGAATGAATTTTGTGAAAAATCAAATATAGACGAATCGGTAAAATCATGTATGATAAAAAAGATAACTTCATCGATTAATAGATTTCAATATAATGGAGGTCAAGAGTAGATGGTAGTCCTTGGTGTGGATATTGGAGGGACGAAGATTCGATTCGGCGTTGTCGACTCAACGGGACAAGTGATTGAAGATCATGTTGTTCCAACTCAGATCCCTTTGTATCCTTATTTAGAAGAAAAAGTAGTCGAATTTTTACAGAACCATCCGCACATCGAGGCGATTGGGATTGGCACGAGAGGCATGGTGGACGCGGAACAAGGCATCATCACTTTCGAAACCGAGACATTGCCCGGCTGGCAAGGCACAGAAGTGAAAGCGCTTTTACAGAAAGCGACAGGGCTTCGAGTCGAGGTCAATAATGATGCGAACTGTGCCGGTCTTGCTGAACATCGACTTGGCGCAGCAAAAGGTTTCCGACGCACGGTTTGTTTAACGGTTGGTACGGGACTGGGTGGCGGTTTTGTCATCGATGGTCACGTTATGAATGGAGCCCACGGCGGTGCGGGGGAAGTCGGTCATATGATTTTATATCCGAATGGTCACATCTGTGCATGTGGTCGACCGGGTTGCAGTGAACGATATGTTTCAGGGACGGCGCTACGTCGACTTATTGCTGAACGTAATATTGTGGATGATCAAAATCAGTTAGTGTCACCGAACCGAATGTTTGAACTTGYTGGTGAAGGCCATACGGAAGCATTGGCTATCACGAAAAAATTCACGGGTGATTTGGCTATTGTTATCAGTTCGTTACAGGCAGTCCTTGATATGGATTGTGTCGTAATCGGCGGCGGTGTTTCCGAATCGGCAGATGGATGGTGGTCTCACTTACTGGAGTCACTCGAACCGTTGTTGCTGAAGCCGGTGGAAGTAAGAAGAGCGACGTTTGGCAATGAAGCAGGTATGCTTGGTGCTGCTTTACTGGTATGGTCAGGCGAAGAAGAGAAAAAATAAGTAAAGGACGTGTATGGATTGGCAAAATTAGTGTTGGAAAACATATCAAAAGTATACGATAACAACGTTACTGCCGTTTCAAATTTTGACTTGCATGTAGAAGAACAAGAATTTATTGTTTTCGTTGGTCCATCAGGGTGTGGGAAGTCGACCACATTGCGTATGATTGCAGGTCTTGAAGATATTTCGCATGGTAATTTTTATATCGATGGCAAACGCATGAACGATATTCCGCCAAAAGAGCGTGATATTGCAATGGTTTTCCAAAACTATGCACTTTACCCTCACATGACGGTATTTGAAAATATGGCGTTCGGATTGAAATTGCGTAAGTTCCCGAAAGATGAAATTGCAGAACGTGTAAGAAATGCTGCTGAAATTCTTGGTTTGGAACCTTATTTGGATCGCAAACCAAAAGCACTATCAGGCGGTCAACGTCAGCGCGTGGCACTAGGTCGTGCGATTGTCCGTGATGCCAATCTATTCTTGATGGACGAGCCATTATCGAACCTTGATTCAAAGTTGCGTGTTCAAATGCGTGCTGAAATTGCCAAATTACATTTACGACTGAAGACAACAACTATTTATGTAACACATGATCAAACAGAAGCAATGACAATGGCTTCACGTATTGTCATTATGAAAGACGGGCTCGTTCAGCAAATCGGCACGCCAAAAGAAGTATATGATAAGCCGGATAATGTATTCGTTGGTGGTTTCATCGGTTCACCTTCTATGAATTTCTTTAATGGTAAAGTCGTGAAAGGACATTTTGTGATTGGGGAAACTTCTCTTGAAATTCCATCTTCACATGCAACTTACTTAAAAGAGCAAGGCTACGAAGGTAAGGAAGTAATCTTAGGAATTCGTCCTGAACATATTTCAAATGAAGCACCTGTTGGATCACCAACTTTGCCTGTAAAAGTGGAAGTATCAGAACTTACTGGGGCGGAATTGATGGTTTACTCGAACATCGACAATCAAGAATTCATCTCAAGAATAGATGCAAGCAGCAATGTTCAGCCTGGCGATATAATCAATCTTGCTTTCAACTTGGAAAAAGGACACTTCTTTGATAAAGAAAGTGAATTACGCATTAAGTAATATAAAGTAATTGAATAATATAAAAAGTGTTATTGAATGAAGAAACGTCATGTGATACGATAAGTTTACCTATTTGTGAAAACGGTTGCACAGATTCCTAAAAAGTTTATGCAAGCGTTTTCATAATTTGAGGAATGTTCTATTTGCTGCAACCAAGAAATTTATATGTTTCGTTGTTTTCAGATGGATGATAACAATGATATTTTTGAGCTTTTGGATTTTGTTCCAATATTTTTTCAATACCCTCATGATTACGACTCCGAGCGTAATTATTCTTATCATCATTTTCTCTTCGATGGCAGCATACGCACTTTCTCGTAAAAAACGTGAACGTTTTTTATGCAAGTTGCGTCTTTGGTATTCGTTCCAATGAGTCATAATTCCATTGTTCTTCGTATTATGGAAATTCAATTTCAATATCGATGGGGCAAAGTTGAGACCCCTTTCAGAATGATTAATACATATGAAATTGTTACATAAAGTCTTCATAAGTCTTCGACCGAGAGGGATCTTAGGAGAAGCGGCTGGTGATGTGAAGTAAAACAGGTAAGTTGAAAAAAGTTAAATGAAAAATGAAATGTGCAGTTATCTTGAAAGACTGAAGGAGGTAAAGATTTGACTAGAAACTGGTGGAAAGAAGCAATTGTTTATCAAGTGTATCCTCGTAGTTTTATGGATTCAAATGGAGATGGAATTGGCGATCTTCAAGGAATCATTTCAAAATTGGATTATCTGAAAGATTTAGGCATTGATGTTATCTGGATCTGTCCGATGTACAAATCACCAAATGATGACAATGGCTATGACATAAGCGATTATCAGGACATCATGGATGAGTTTGGCACGATGGCCGATTTCACTCAATTGTTGTCAGAAGTTCACGCACGTGGGATGAAGCTGATTATTGATTTGGTTATTAATCATACGAGTGATGAGCATCAATGGTTTATCGAGTCCAAATCGTCAAAAGACAATCCGAAACGTGATTGGTACGTATGGCGTGACGGCAAAGATGGCAAAGAGCCAAACAACTGGGAAAGTATTTTCAACGGTTCAGCATGGGAATTGGATGAAGAAAGTGGGCAATATTATTTGCACATCTTCTCAACAAAACAACCTGACCTGAACTGGGAAAATGGTGACGTGCGAACTGCCCTATATGACATGATCAATTGGTGGCTGGATCAAGGCATTGATGGTTTCCGAGTGGATGCAATCAGCCATATTAAAAAAGACCAAACGTTTTCAGATATGGAAAACGATACGGATCAACCATATATTCACGCATGGGAAAAATATATGAACGTCGAGGGAATCCAACCATTCCTTGAAGAACTCAAGCAAGAGACGTTTTCAAAATACGATATCATGACTGTTGGCGAAGCAAACGGTGTCAGTGTCGACGAAATCGATCAATGGGTTGGAGAAGAGAACGGTAAGTTCAACATGGTGTTCCAATTCGAACACTTGGGATTATGGGATGCTGAAGATAAGAAAACACTGGATATCCAAGGTCTTAAAGAAGTGTTGACGCGTTGGCAGAAGGGGCTTGAGAACAATGGCTGGAACGCATTGTTCATCGAAAACCATGACAAAGCCCGCATCGTCTCCACATGGGGGAACGACAAAGAGTACTGGTACGAAAGTGCAACATCTATCGCAGCTATGTACTTCTTCATGCAAGGGACGCCATTCATTTATCAAGGCCAGGAAATCGGCATGACCAATGTACAGTTCGCATCGATTGAAGATTATAACGATGTGGCCATCAAAGGGATGTACGCTTCCAAGATGAGTGAAGGCAAGATGCATGAAGAAATCATGGACATCATTTGGTCATCAAGTCGTGATAATTCACGTACCCCGATGCAATGGTCGTCTGAACAAAACGCGGGCTTCTCAACAGCATCTTCGTGGATTGGCATCAATCCAAACTATGTTGACATCAACGTTGAAAACCAGTTGAAAGATGAACAGTCCATCTATCATTTTTACAAAAAAATGATTCAACTGAAAAAATCACACGATGTCTTTACGTATGGCACGTACGATTTATTGCTGCCTGATCACGAATACGTATATGCTTATTCGCGTACTTTGGGTGACGAACAAGTAATCGTCATTTCCAATTTGGGAGCAAATACCGTGTCCATTGAAAAAATGGCGGAGCGCGCATTTAAGTTCGATAACTTATTATTGGCGAACAAAGACGTGCAACCTCACGAAGAAATGAATAGTTTCGAGATGGCACCATTTGAAACACGTATATATAAAATGAAATAATTATGAACCTTCCCGAGTTGGGAAGGTTTTTTTGTTTTGAGGTGAAAGTTGTCTCAACAAGTGAAGTTGGGGTTGAGAGGTGCTTGAGCGATAAATCTCTTGTTTGTTCGATAAATGCTCCAGTTTGAGTGATAAATTTTGAGGTAACATGCGACTATGAGATTTTTAAGAAGTCTCGAAAGGAAAGAGAAAGGCACCGTCAAAATGAACTGCACCTCCAATTGTTAGACACAACTAACAATTGGAGGTGCTATTTGTTGTCCATATTTATAGATCACAGTAAATTTATTTAGCGTTTTTTATTTGTAGGTTCTGCAGGTTTTGGGTCGACTTTATGAACATCTTTTCTCAGCATAAAGTAGGAGATAATGCCTGACACGACGGAACCGCCTGCTGCAATCAAAATACGTGTTGCAAGAGGGACCTCTGAATAATCCGTGCTTAAGTGCCATAACGAAAGAACTGCGACGACTACCATAATCGGAATGATAAATTTAAAACGTTTCATGTATGAATACTTCCTTTTTTTCTTTTAAGTGTATCATACGTACCAGTGCGCGGGGGTGGCTATTCATTGAACTTTACTAGTGCGAAATCTCAGTCTGAGAAAAAGATGGTGACGACTGACTTTCTCTATGGAGGAGGTTCCGGAAAAAGAAAAAGCCACTGAAATTATATCTTCAGTCGCTTGTTACATTAATCGTGCGGTCCAGCTACAAGTGCCAGCCCGCACCTAAACTTGGTTCGACAGGATGTTGATCATGAAGGCGTTCCGACACGATGTCGGGCTCTTAGCCTTCCTTCCTAACATCATTCGAAAACAGGGTTTTCGATTCGGCCTTTCCACAGTCGGAGTCGAGCTATAGTGGCATTCTCCACCTTTCAATCTACCAAATAATCTCCCATTTGCGTTCTTCAGCTACTGCTTTCAGGCGGGATTCGGGACGGACCGCCACCGGATTTCCAACGAGTTCCAAAACGGTGATGTCGGAAATACTGTCGCCATAAGCTGAACTGTTTTCCCAGTCAATCTCCATGCCTTCAAGTGCTTTCTCTATCATTTCGTTTTTGCGTTCACCTTGGATATGGTAAATGCCAGTATCTGTATCGATTTTGCCGTTTCGCATTGGAATTTCTGTACCAATGACATCGTGAATAGCGAAGTCACGGGTAACTTCGTTTAGCATAGGAGTGAAAGCACCTGACACGAGAAGGACATGGTCACCTTCGATTAAATGCTTTTGCAAACGATCGACAACATTCCAGTTAAGGTCTTTGTGCATATCACGGGACATATCCTCAAAGTATTTTTCGATTTCACGTTGATACATTCCTTTGAATGCGTCCAGATAGAGTTGCATTGATTTGGCTTTCATTTTGTTTTCAGGGTATATTTTCATTTTATAGGCAAGGTATGGCTTCATTAGCGCTCGATAAAATGATTGATATTTTGATGAGTGGACAGGGTGTTTCTTCATATAGTTCATCATTAATGTAAATGTTTCTTGCGGGTACAGTGTCCCGTCAAAGTCGAAAATGGCTACGCGCATTGTGTGATCACTCCTGTTCTGATAATTCTAGTTTATCATTAAATTCTTCGTATTTATGGAATCTTTTAAAATTCTAATATGACGAAAAATGCCAGACATCCATTAAAAACTTTAGAACATAACCTCCGCTAATTAGTTGGAAAATTCGAATGGTTAGTTGGAAAATATGAAATGTTAGTTGGAAAATATGAAATGTTAGTTGGAAAGAGTGCAACATTAGTTGGAAACGGCATTTTCCAACAAACAACAGCAACCTTTTTATCAAAACTTCTTTAGTTAACAAAACAAAGCCCCACCAACTCGAAAAAAGTTGGTGGGGTATCTATTAACCGCGTTTCAGTGTAGGTGGGATTTCTTCAGGGTCCACCATTATTTCGATGACGGTTGGTCCTTTGTTAGCTTTTGCGAAGGTCAGGGCTTCTTCAACTTGTTGAGCAGTGAAGCAACGGAAAGATGCTGCACCCAGTGATTCGCCGAATAGGCTTAAGTTTGCTGGGTATTCGTAAACCGTACCGACTGATCGCCCTAAATTATAGCGCATGCCTTTGTCGACCATGTCTAAGCGACCGTTGTTCAGGACGATAAATGGAATTTGCAGGTCATGGCATGCAGCAGCTGATATTTCTGCGCCGTGCATCATCATGCAGCCGTCGCCAGTCAGACAGACGATGGCTTGGTTGGGATCTGCAAATTTAGCACCGATGGCGTAGCCGATTGCATGTCCCATTGTCCCGAAGACATCATCCATAAAGAATGTACCTTCTTGTTCAATCGTGAAATGCTCGATTGCGTAGAAAGTATGACTTCCATCGTCCCCATACAGTATGGTCTCTGAGGGCAGATGTTTGCGCATCAATTGGATAGCAGTAACTGCTGACAATCTTTCGGTAGTTGAAGGAAGAATGTCAACATCAATTGCTTCTTTCTCAGCGAAAGTTGTTGCCGCAATTTCACGAAATGCCGGGTCAAGAATGGCATGTAGATTCGTTTTTGCATCCCCAATGACAGGCAGGGTAGGAACAGGTAGTGACCGGCCGATAAATGTCGATTCAATATCAAATTGAATGATTTGTTCAGGCGCCATGTCCAGAGTGAAACCGGCTAACGTCATATCCGTCAGTTTCGTTCCGATGACAATTAACAAGTCAACGCCTTCATTTAAATAATCAGACGCAGCTTGCGTTCCCCCCAATCCGAAAGGACCGAGGTAACCCGGATGTTCGGTGCGAATTGTTCCTTTTCCGCCCGGTGTAGTGATGACGGGCACATTGTATTGAAGTGAAAGTTGGCTAACTTCGTCATAAGCCTGTGAAATATGCACACCTTTCCCTAGGAACAGGAGAGGTCTTTTCGCTTGCTCCAGCAAGGATTTCACTTCTCCCATGTATGGCGAGACCGCCGGTTCCATGGCCGGAAGCGATAATGTAAAGGGCTCGATTTCTTCCATCAACACGTCAGCAGGGATGGAAAGATGAACAGGACCTTTTGTTCCAGTCAGTGCTTTTTGAAGTGCATGCTGGAAGTATACTTGGAACTGATCAGCTCGTTCGACTCTTGCGCTGAAGAGAGTAACTGGTTCGAACATTTTTACAAGATCGGTCCCGAAAATACTGGAATCCTGACCCATGGCACGTCCTGAATCTTTGACTGAAGGATGTCCAGTAATGAAAAGTACCGGCAAGTGGAAGGCTTTTGCTTGTCCAGCAGCAGTCAGCAAGTTCGTGCCACCTGGTCCTGAAGTTCCGACCGCTACCCCAAGCGTATTGTTCTGGCGTGCATAACCTGCAGCCATGAAGCCAGCGCCAGATTCGTGTCTGCTTAATACGAATTCAAGTTCGTTCTTTTCCATTGCAAGGAGAAGCGGAACAACCGCTTTACCGGGAATACCGAATGCGTGAGTTACTTGAAATGATTTTAAGTGTTCGACCAATAATGATGCAATTGATTTCATGGATGAATGACACCTCTAGATGAATTAAATTCATATTTTTTTTCGAGATCGGTAGCTGATAACGGTTTGCTGTAATAGTAGCCTTGTATTTCGTCACATTGTAATTTTTCAAGGAAATGAAGCTGTTCTTTTGTTTCTACGCCTTCTGCAATGACTTTTAGATTCAGCGCATGTGCGATGGAAATGATGGTGCTTACGATTTGGCCATCTTTCGGTCCATTCAGCATGTCACGAATGAAACTTCGATCAATTTTCAGACGATGAATATGGAAGTTCTTCAAGTAGTTAAGTGAACTGTAGCCTGTACCAAAGTCATCCATGGCTATCTGGATACCAAGCTCATGCAATTCTTCCAAGATTGATGTGGAACGAATAACATCCATTGTCATAGATTCCGTGATTTCCAGTTCCAATCCATGTGGTGCAAGCCCAGTTTCTTGCAATACTTGTTTGACTTTATCCACAAGACGTTGCTTTAAAAATTCCTGAGGAGACAAGTTGATGGATAGTTTCAATGACGTCATGCCTTGATCGTGCCACTTTTTCATTTGACGGCAGCCGTGATTGAGTACCCATTCACCAAGATGTACCATCAATCCCATTTCTTCAGCTAGGGGAATGAAATCAACTGGAGGAATAAGTCCGAGTTTAGGATGATTCCAGCGTAATAAGGCTTCAACTCCCACAATTTGATTAGTGTGCAAATCAATCTGCGGTTGGTAATGCAGGATAAGATCGTTATTTTTTATGGCTAATTCGAGCTCCGATTCGAGCGTTAGTTTCTTGAGAGATTCCTCGTTCATATCCGAATTGTATATGCAGTAACCGTTTTTCCCTTGATCTTTTGCACGGTACATAGCAGTATCTGCATGTAGGAATAGGGTATTGATATCTGACCCGTTATTTGGATAGAGGGCGATACCTATACTCGTGCTAACATGAAACTCCAGGTTTTGAAGGAAAAATGGTTTCCGAACGACTTCAATAATATCGTCGGCAATTTTTTTTAATTCATCAACTGAATTGAAATGTGTCAAAGCGATGGTAAACTCATCGCCACCCATTCGAAACAGCTTTCCTTTGTCGAGTAAATAATGATTTAATCTTTGAGCGATTTCAACAAGTAACGTATCACCTTTTGCATGACCCAATGTATCATTGATTAATTTAAAACGATCAAGATCTAGCAGGAAAACCGCCAATGAAATATTTTTCCCATCGGATGAATCTAGAATGCCATTTATATAGTTATGGAAATAGCGTCTATTAGGCAATGTTGTTAAATCATCATGATGTGCGTGATGTTGCATGATCAATTGGTTTTCATAGCGTTCCGTTATGTCACGGAAGCTGCAGACTGTCCCGATGAAATATTGATTCACACTGTAAATTGGACGACCGTCAAATAGACAAATGGTTTCTTTTGACGAATCGGGTTTTTGGAATTTCACTTCGATATCGGAAAAGCTTTCTTTCGTTTGGATAATTTGATCTATCCAATCCTCAAGAATAGCCAGCTCAGACGCAGGCTTTTTAATCACATCTTGGCGTTTCAATCCTGTCAGTTTTTCTGCATATGGATTAAATTCCATAATACGACCATGATGATCCGTCAAAATCATGGCAGTATGTGAGGATTCCGTTAACACTTGGTTCAGCACATTCAAATCTTTGTTTTGTTCTTGCAATTGGATTTCACGTTCAATACTCGTTCCGACAATCGAAAGCAAAGAAAGGAGTAGAGGGTCTTCAAAATTCAAAGCGGTCATAATGGAAACTGTTCCAAGAGTGCCGTTCGTACGATGATCTGTAACTGGCACGGAATAACAAGCCGACTGATAGAGGAAATCATGATAATGTTGAGAGCCTATTACTTCAACCGGTTGATTGTGGTTCAGTGCAAGACTGATACAATTCGTTCCATTGTAATTCTCCGTAAACTGAACGCCTGTTCTGAAGCCAAGTTGTTGAATGACATCTTTAATCGTATTGTCACCTTCCATATAGGTGACGATGCCCTGATTATCGGTAACAACAAT
The DNA here is from genome assembly GCF_056402175.1 of Paenisporosarcina sp. P4_B8. NCBI lineage: Bacteria > Bacillati > Bacillota > Bacilli > Caryophanales > Caryophanaceae > Paenisporosarcina > Paenisporosarcina sp. P4_B8. Next base: position 434,023 of record NZ_JBFUHX010000001.1, read on the forward strand.
CAAAAGTGGAGTTCCTTTTACCATCTTCAAAAATTCTGGAATAAAAAATTCCACCACTTTCAAGACTTCTTTATTTTCTTTTTGAATTTGTTGTAGTTGTTCATGGCCAATTTCAAAAGGGTCGGGAATAATCGTCGGATCCAATCCCCATTCTTCACATCGCATTTTCGACTGTTCAATTAGCTGTAAATTTAATTGTTGTGCTTGCATTCAAATCCCCCCTTTATAATAAGGTTTTTTCAAAGTGTCTTAAGTAAATCATTCAAGATTTTACAATATATAACAATATTTTTGTATTATAGTAGCTAGTACTCTTTTTTATTATAGTTGATAAGAAGGATTTTACCTACCAAATAATGAATAAAGTCGAATATAGTCGAAAAAGTTGTTTAATTCGTCACAATGGTACCGAACATAAAAAAAGATTACATTTCAAGTAAATGAACGGAAAGAGTTGACGTTTGACTGGTAGGTAGGGTTAGATAGGAAAGTATGTTAAATGAGATGAGGAATATTGATGATGCAAGATCAACGAAAGAAAATAATTGTTTTAATGATAAATATGTTTATCGCAATAGGGAGTTTTGGCATAATCATTCCGATACTGCCAGCCTATCTAATGTCGATTGGTGAAGGGGGCATGGCGGCAGGTCTTATGATTGCCATCTTTGCGGGTGCACAGTTCGTCATGTCACCGATTGCCGGTAAGTGGGCAGATCAAGTTGGTCGACGAAAGATGATTATTGCAGGTCTAAGCGGATTAACGCTTTCCATGTTTGTGTTTTATTTCTCGGATTCAATATGGGTGCTGTATACATCGCGAGTGATCGGCGGTATCGGTGCAGCCTTATTAATTCCTGCGATTTTTGCTTATGTAGCAGATATTACGACAATGGATCAGCGTGCAAAAGGGAATAGTTACATTTCCGCAGCGATGTCACTCGGAATTGTCATTGGACCTGGAATCGGAGGATTTTTGGCGGATTATGACTTGAAGCTTCCATTGCTCGTTTCCGCATTGGTATCGTTGTTGTCTGTGATTTTCTCAGTCATTGTATTGAAGGAAAGCAGGGAAACTGGAGATGTTTTAGGCTCAGTTAAACAGGAACCAATGGTGAAAAAACTTGCACAGTCTGTACAAAAGCCTTATTTTATCCCACTTGTTATTACACTCGTTATGAGTTTTGGGTTGATGGCATATGAATCGGTATTAGGTCTGTTTGTGGATAATCAATTTGGCGCAACACCGAAACAGATTGCTGTGATGGTGACGTCAACCGGGATTGTCAGCGTTGTGATGCAATTATTGGTGGTGGATCGTCTCGTTCGAAGGTTTGGTGAAGGAATCATTTTGAATTTCTTTATTGCCTTGACAGCTTTATGTTTCTTCTTATCTTTATTTGCCTCAACCTATGTGCTGTTCTTTATGATTACGTTAGTGGTGTTCCTTGCAACTTCTATTTTGAGACCAGTGCTGAATACGCTGATCTCAAAGCTAGCAGGTAATGAACAAGGCTTCGCGATGGGGATGAATAACGCCTATATGAGTATTGGTAACGTAATCGGACCGCTACTTGCTGGTGTTTTATATGACGTGAATATTATATATCCTTTCTTGCTAGGATTCGTCGTACTAGGGATTACAATCTTGGTAAGTGTCGTGTGGCAGAGGAATCAGAAATCAATCCAATTTGTGAAGTGAATTTATTTCGTTCGATAGGTTGTTGGACAATATGAACGTAGGGTGTCACAATCAGAAAAGGTTTTTGGCAAGTTTAGCGGGAGCTATTAAATAAAAATGAATAGTAATTAACAGGTGAAACCTCGTATTTTGATCAAACAAAATACGAGGTTTTTATTCTATTGTAGTTTTGAAATAAAGTTGCGATGATCCGAGTAGGATTAACGGAGAGGTAGGCTGCTGAAAGTAAGGAGACGTTGATCCAAGAAGGATTAACGCTTTTTGTTGAACCAATTGAACTAACGAATAAGAATGTGAAATATTGTACTTAAACTAACGGGGTAGTTTAGTTTAATAAGACTCCTAATTAAGAGATAAACGTAAACTAATAGGGGGGAATATGAAACATTTAATTAATATGTTCGTAGTAATAATTTTTATTTTACAGTGTTCCAGGTGAAGAAACACCATGTTATTTAACTAAAAAACAAGTGCTGAAGGAAAATCCTGAAGCAGACTATTTTGAACTGTAGAAATGGCTGTGGAATGGGTAAGAAATCCAACATTATGGTTTTCAGAGTGCTATTTTCTCGAGCAGGTGGCCCTGGCTGCCTGCTCGTTTTATTTCGGTAAAGCCGTCTTATATGACGCCAGCGGCCAAAAGTGGATGTACAAGTTCTTATGTGTGAGCTTCCCTTATAGTAACGTCTGTTACTTACAACTTTCGGCGACGGGAGTTTCTACTCTACTCATGAACTTAATATCCACGTATTGACACGAGGTGGAAACATAGATAGAAGCCGGCTTTCCAGAATATCACTTGGCTTCAGCAATAAATCTATTTATTTTTCCGATTAATTTTAATTGAGCTGAATTCCGTCGGTATATATATTTTATTCTGGAGTATAACATGGCCAATCGAATCATATAAACTCTCGATTAATAGTGTAAATAAATCATTGTTTGAATGGAGTTGATGGCTCGAAGAGGGRGGTATGGATTTTGTAAACTTGACTTCTATTGTCGAAGAATGCGCATATTCATAAATTCGTTCTTCAAGCAATTTGAGAATACATTCTTTATCATTAAGACTTACTTGAAATTGGGAAGCGATTTCACTTGGCAGCGCGGAAAAGGTGTGCGCAACAATTTTGTTTTTGCTTTTGTACCATCTGCTAAATCCAATAACCACTGCCGAGTTAATACCGAACAGCTTTTTTGTATATTCATAATCGTTGACAAATTCAAGGCGAAAGTCGGAATCAATGTCGTCAATAGCTTCCGTACAACAATTAGAAACTGTATCTCCTATTTTCTCTAATCCAATACTTCGTAATTTTGTATTATCTTTTATAAAGTTTCCTTGTCCATGGATCGTCTCGATATAGCCATCTTCTTGGAGTAAGCTTAAGGCTTGGCGTAAAGTCATCCTGCTAACATTCATCATTTTGGAAAGTTCCAATTCCGCAGGCAATTTACTTCCCACCGGATAAACTCCCGCATTAATTAGTTTTAGTATTTTATCATAAGCATCCACATATAGATGGGACTTGTTTTTAATCGGCATTAAAATACTCCTCCTCAATAAACATTATATCCCTTTAGTTAGGGATGCGACACCTCAACATTGGGGATGATGAAATACAACTAAATCCAGTTTAAATTGCAGAAAAATATGGAAAATAACTTTTTTAATCAGTATGTCAAATTTTTGAGGAAATGTCACTTTCTTTGCAGTCCGAGACCCCACTAGGGGGCTTGGACTGCAAGTTTTTTATGTTTCTGAGATTGTTTTTGGTTCTAAGTCTCCACGGATGGCTTGAGGTGGGTTTGCGTGGCTGCGCAGAACTCGCCTTTTTTGTTTCCTTTATGCGTTGTACCTTTTCAGTTTCTTTAACTTTCCAAGGCTTGACCTTGATGCCAGAGAATAAGATCGTCCTCTAGCGTTACACAATCTTCTTCGGTCATTTTAGCGCTAAACTGAAACGAATGCTGCCGTGATACTGGGTTATGTACAAATCGACAACATGTTCCTTAATTTTATCCTCCTAAGCATGAAAGGGCTTTCTGCCTCTGTTCTGATGCTCGATTCGCGAAGGTCCCTCTTGCATGTATTTTTTCTTCAACAGAATAACTTGCCGGGGAGTTATCCCCAATAAAGCTGCCGCATCCACATTTGTCATATGCCCATCTAAGATTTTTTCCACAACAAGTACTTTCTTCATCTCTGCGTTAGTCAATGTGATTGTCCCCTGTCCCATAGTGACATTATCACGGAACCACGACACACACTTTTTTAAATCAGTATTGACTTAACCGGTTTACTGAAATACAATTACAGTGAATTTATTATACAACTATATATACCACGCACCATGGTTGTCTGTTGTTATCCTTAGCGTATGATGGCATTCATTAAAAAGGAGGCATCGAATTCCTCAAAATTTAATTGCGATTTCTGTAAGCGAATACATTTTACCGCACACAAGAGTCCCAAAATCGCTCCGTTGTAACCGATGATCTTGGCGGATTGGTCCATTCGATCCGGCAGCAGTTCTAAGGAGTGGTGGAATCATAAGAGCCAATATGACATTCTTTACTCGATGTGATAGAGGATTTATATGTTCAAGAATCCCCCAATCTTTTATTTTTTTGTGCTTTGGCGGAGTTTATATAGATTTACCAGTTTATTTATTCGACTATATGTAAGCGATTACATAAACCTCATGTAAGATTCTTAATACATACAATCTCGCCAAAACTTGAATAGGGAGGTGGTGACTATAAGAAGCGCTGATTGAGGTAAAGAAAGAAGTAAGTAGGTGTTCCGCTAGTTATGAAAGTTTTGCTAACTCTTATCTACAAAGCCAAGTTCAACACATTAAAGGGGATAAAAAAATGAAAAAATTAATGACCATGACCATGATTCTGATTTCAGTCCTTATGATATCAATCTTCTGTACAGGATGTGAAAGTACAAGCAAAAAGGAGAGCAATCAACCCATAAAGGAGAGCAATCAACCCATAAAGGAACAGTCCGTTTCGATCCCTAATGGAAGCCATAATGTTCCCGGTATATTGGTAAGCCCGCCAGGAGCAACAAAGGATAAACCAGCTCCTGTGGTATTGCTGTTGCATGGTACGGGTGGAAATAAAAATGAACTTGGAGATATCTATAAACGACTTGCTGCTCAATTGGCATCAATAGGATATGCATCTTTGCGGATTGACTTTGCAGGAGGCGGGGATAGTTCCCAACCCTATGTTGAGAATAATTTCGATGATTCAGTCGCGGATGCTCTGAAATCGGTCGAATTCCTCGCTAATTATACGGGAATAGATAATAATCGAATCGGTGTGTTGGGTTACAGCCAAGGAGGACGAATAGCGCAAGTAGTAGCAGCCCGGGCACCAGAAGTAAAAGCACTTGCAACCTGGTCATCCGCGCCGTCAAATGGTGCAAAAGACTTAGAGATTTTGTTCGAATATGCCGAAGAAGCCTATGCGAAAGGTTCGGCTATAGTGACGATGCCATGGGGTACTCAATTAGAATTTGGTGAAAAATTTTTTACAGCGATGGAAAATTCTCGTGCTCTTGATGAGGTTGCCAAATATAAAGGCCCATTGCTCGCAATTGGAGGTTCGGAAGATCCTGTCGTTTCACCGCTATTGGCAAGGGAATTGGTGCAACATGCTGGAAGTACCGATGCGACTCTGCGTATTATTGAAGGTGCAGATCATGGTTTCAAAATATTCGCTGATAACGAATTAAATCCTGATCAATCCATTGCAGAAGAACTTTTAAAGATAACAACGGAATGGTTTGCTGAAAAACTGTAACAATCATGAAAAAATAGTTGGACAGGACGCTATTCCTGCCCAACTATTTTTTTGTTGTTATATAGCCTCTTGAAGGAATTCTAATAAACTACCTAAACCTTCAAGATCGTGTTTAATACTGAAGCTCGTACGAGATGATTTACCTTTATCTAAAAATGCCTGCACCTGACTTTCTCCTTTTGGTACATCCAGACCAATGACTGGATTTATACTTTATCTTCTCCTAAAAATGCAATATCAGTCGGTATCCCCTAAGACTTCTTGTAATGTCATAGGTTCGCTTGTTAAACGGGATCTTTGTCTCAACCAGCCTGAAGCATGTTTATACAAGTAGGGGGTGAACAGATTAACTAACGGGATTAATTTCCCACGGTTGCGACGTTCTACCCCGACTACCGTTATCATAAGACCATATAATACGAATGTGGCAGATTAGTTTGTGAAGAAATGTACTTAAAGTAACGGGTGCTTTAGTTGAAGAACAGGAGATCGTCAGAGACGGTCTTTTTTATTTGCCTAAAGCCCAAGACAGATTGGATATTTATTCATTAGAGGGGAAAAGCGAATCAACCAAAAGCCCGTCAAATCAACGATGTATATTCGATGAATAAAAGCAAGATGGACGAAAAGAAGAAGAAGTTAAAGTTGGTAAGGGTTGGTTCGTGGGGGCTAACTTCCTAGTCGTGAGCGTTATGTCAACCTAGGGTGTATACGCGATACAATCCAGCTAGCATTTGAATTGATGTTTTTCGGATGGATCATCCAGTTTCTTCATCAACTAATAATGCAATAATGCAAGTTAAGTTAAAGAAGGACTATCCCCCTTTAATAGAGAATTGATAATGGGGAAAAACTAAATAGAAAAAGGTGCCGTCATGGCTTAAGGAGGGACGCTTAGGAGATGGGAATCATGCTGGAAGGAAAGATAATCAAATTCTATCGCGAACAACAAGAAATGAAGCAAAAGGACCTAGGGGAAGGAATTTCCTCCAGTACTCATATCAGTAAAATAGAACGGGGGCTTACAGAAGTATCGGATGAAACTATTCTATTATTATCTCAAAGACTAGGAATTGATATGGAAAGGGAAGTGTTAAATTACAGGAGGGTGGAATCCTTATTAAAGGAGTGGCATGATGCCATTGTGAAGGAACTGCAGACAAAGGCGGATAGTATAAAAAGGCAGCTTGATGGAATTAACCTTTTATATATTCAGGATTTTTATCGATCCTACACCCTTGTGCTCACCAGATACTACTTGTCTATTGGCGAGTTTACATCAGCGCAGGCTCTAATAGAGGAGATGGATGTTTGGACAGGTTTATCTAATTATGAGGAAAATATGTTGTTGCACATAAAGGGGATTTTCCATCTGACCGTGAAGTTTGACTATGTCAGTGCCATCTCTTTTCTAGGTCAAATCAGTCTGGAGCAATACTCCAATCAGGAATATTATTACGACTTGGCTGTTGCCTATAGTTCGCTTAATTCTCGCGTCCTAGCTTTTTTTAATGCGAATAAGGCACTGGCCTTCTTCACCAAAATTCGCAGCTTCTCCCGTATCATTAAAGCTGAAATGCTGATGCTCATCCAGCTCGAGCAATCAAATGATTACCGTTTTCTAAGCAGTGAATATCATAGATTGATAGATATGACAGGGGATTATGGGCTCGATCATCAAAAAGCGATGCTGCATCATAACCTCGGCTATCTGAATTTGCGGCACGGCTATTTCAAGCAGGCTGCTAAATATTACCAAAAGTCGATGGATGCACGCAATTCCTCCATGCCCAAGTATGTCGGCTCGCTGGAGGGGTACATAAACGCTTTGACGAAAGAAGGGAAGACGCCAAAGGAAAAGCTTCTAAAGCTTGTAGAAGAGGGACTTGTGTTATGCAGGAATTTTTCGGACGCCACCTTTCATCATCTCTTTACGATGCATTATCACTCCATTCTAGGTGAGGATGACCAGTATTATCACTATCTGGAGAACAAGGCATTTCCCCACTTTGACAAAATGGGCTATATAATGGCGAAAGAGTTTTATGCGGTAAAATTATTTGACTACTATATGTCCAACAATGATATGGCCAATGCTAATCGTTTTGCTGGAGAAATTGTGGAGAAGTTCAGAACAAATAATCAGTTTGTTTGATGGAGAGGTTACGTTTTTGTGGCTGAAGCTTTAAGTTTTGGTCAGAAAATGGGCTTGTAAAGAGGAAAAAACGCTCTGTTTTTATGTTTTTTGCATTGTTCGGGGGTAAAAAGAATGTATGTGCTTCCTTCTGAGCTAGGATGGAGTTCTCAAAATACCCTATTCTAACATATAGGCACCTTATCCTAACAAACCCAATCATTCATCTAACAAATCAATTTTTCACATCCGCCACACCTAACTAACCAAAAGAAAAGACGCCTGCTTTCTCTATATAAAGCAGGCATCTTCCATTAAAACTATTTTAATCCGTAAGCCTTGATGATCTCTTGGGTAATTTTGTTTCCTTCATCATCCCAAGCGCTTGCTCTGAGTGAAACGGATTTTGCGTTTATCGGATTTCCAATGGTTGCGGCATAAGCGTCGCCATCTTTTGTAAGCTTCACTTTTTTCCACGCTTTGCCCTCATTGAATGAAACTTCCAAAGTGGCATCCTTCACGTTTCCGTATCCTACTGCACCTTCCACTTTACCGACAGACAGCTCAAGGTTAGTAGGACGGTTTGCCAATGCATCCCCATTTACATCGGTGTCCACCTTGTAATCCAGAGTTAGGAATGGAAGATCGTATCTCCAATCCTCTGATGCTTCCGTCCAGAAGGTCCATTCAGTATGAGTGCGGACCGACGTATTCCAGCGATCTGCGTCACGTTCTGCGTCCGTAACAAAGCGGAATTGCGTACGTTCTTTTGGTGCGACATCTGTTGCATAGAGCGCTTGGGCTTTACCTTCCTTCACTAATGTATCACCCTTGTACAATTTAGATGTCTGATTTTTTACAGATATATTATATTCGGTACCGCCTGTGTTTCCTGTTCCTGCATCGGCCCAAGCAGGAACATTGATCATTAGATGATTGCCTTGGCGCTCAGGAGCCCAGTAACCTTGACCCAAGCTTGGACGGACAACTGGAGAGAACCAGTTCTCTGTTAATTTTTGGCCTTTTGTGTAAGTGGCCAATGGTTGACGGATCTCCCATGTCGCATCTAAGACTTTTGCCTGGTGATACCAGCCTGTGTCCTCTATTGCCGAAACATACTCCGTTCGGGCTCTTGGTAATGATATCTTATACAGGAAGCCTACAGCCCCAAATGTATGCGGACGCAAGTCGTATCGGAATTCTCCACCTGCTGTTTCAATATGGGAATTGTAGCGACTGTCGATTGTCGCTAGGTCTTTATTCTCCGGTGCATAGGTTAAATCCTTTGGTATAGAACCTTTATGGACATCCATAAGATCATATAGATATGGAGAATCGATTGTTCCTTCTACTTGCAGTTTTACATCTCCTGAACGTACAGCTTTTACAAGCTTGTCGCCTTCTTTTTTGCTGATACCAGCAACGGCAATCGGGTTTTCTGTATACTCTGGAGTACCAGCATATTTACTAAATTCTTTATCCTCATTGTTAACGATGATCAGTAGCTTTGCCCCGGCAGCAGCAGCAGCAGAAGCTTGTTGAGAAGGGGGTACTTCATCATTTCGATCGACCATAACAGCTTTACCTTTTGCTTTTAGGCGGTCGAAGTCAGCTGAACTGCCTTTTCCGGCATAGACAGTGGATAAGTTATACTTTCCATCCAATAATGCACTTCCGGCAAATGGAATATCATCCAGTTCCTTTCCATTAAAGTTAATGGTCAGAAGTGGTTTTGTTAGGCGCCAGCGAGTAAGCTGCTCAAAATATCCGTTTTTGACTTCTTTTGTTGGAACAGCGTACATCTTATCAATCCAAACCGGCATCAAATAGAGACTAGTCAGGGGCATATCACCAATTGTTCGGTGATATTCCATACGTTGGTAAGTTGCCTCTGTTTTCTTCGGTACCTCTACCGATATTTCTTTTGCTTTTCTTGCATCGAGTTCCACTGTTTTTGGTCCATTCAGGTTCACTTCCGGGTCACCTACAAGGGCTACACCAGCGTGGTCTGTGTTCACGTCCACATCCATTAGAGACATGGCCGAATAGGTGCCTGGTGGCAGGCGAAGTTCTGATGAACCATTGACAGCATAAACCCACGGCTCCATTTTCTCGCTGGATATTGCCACATATGCAAGTCCAGCAGAGCCGTCACGGTCAGTTGCATTTAGTGTAAGAGTATAACGTTCCTCTTCCTTGACCATCGCCATAGTTGTGTGTACAACGGCTTTTCCGTTTGCTTTTGCTGTTAAAAATCCTTGATAACGGGAGCCTGTTTCAGCAAGTGTGGAATCAAGTGTTACGTTCATGTCCGCTGTGCCATTGGCTGGAACAGTGATGGTATTTTCAGAAAGGTTTAACATACCAGATGGAGCTTCTTTACCCTTTGCATTTGTAAATGTCGCTTCCAACTCTACTGTGATGTCTTCGTCACTATCATTTGTATAGGTAACGACTTTTTCAACAGGGGCTGCTTGATCATGAGGCCATTTAAAGAAGCCGAATGATATGGAGCTAGTTGCTCTCAGCTTTGTTTCCAAGGCTGCAGCTATATCAACCCGTCCTGTTCCCACCTGATAAGGCTGGTAACCTTCAAGCTTCGTTGTTGTGTTCATTAATGCTTCTTTTAAAGCTTTTCCGTCCCATTCTGGATGTTTTTCGGCAAGGATAGCTGCTGCACCTGCGACATGTGGTGAAGCCATGGATGTACCATCTTTTCTAGAGTAATATCCACTGCCAGATGTAAATTGGGAACGGGCTGCAACAATACCTACACCAGGAGCAGATAAGTCAGGTTTTAGACCCATATCGCCATAGCGAGGCCCCATTGAAGAGAACCATGCAAGCCGATCCGATTTGTCCACAGCCCCGATAGTTAAAGCGGAATCTGCAGCACCAGGAGAGCCGATAGAGCCTTCTGCTCCATTGTTACCGGCAGCGATAACAAATAGTGTTCCATTCTCTTCACTAAGTCTATTTACAGCTTGAGACATAGGGTCTGTGCCATCACCTGGCTCGCTAGTTCCAAGACTCATATTGACAATCTTTGCATTCTCAGATGCCCATTCCATTCCATCAATAATCCAAGAATCTTGTCCAAATCCTTGATCACTCAATACTTTCCCTACCAGTAAGCGTGCATCAGGAGCAACGCCTTTGGATTTTCCATCAGCTGCACCTGTTCCAAGCACAGTGGAGGCAACGTGTGTTCCATGACCATTTCCGTCATTCACTTCTTCGCCAGGTACAAAGCTCACCGCTTCGTCCAATTGATCGACAAGGTCCGGGTGGCCAGGGTCAATTCCGGAGTCAAGTACGGCAACCTTGACGCCTTCACCTGTAAAGCCTGCTTCCCATGCTGTGTGTGCTCCAATTTGAGGGACACTTTGATGAAGGGCTGCTTCTACACGGCCATCCAGCCAAATTTTTTCTACTCCATATTTAAAGAGCGAAGATTTTTCAGGTTCTTTATTGTCCCTTTGAACTGTGACATCTTCCCAGAATGTTTCCGCTTTCATTTTGTCGGTAGTAAGTGCGGCACCATTAATACTTTCCAACTCCCGAACCTTCATCGATCCTTTTGGAGCAATGTTTTTGGAGTAAGATTTAGCCTTTGTCTCTTCGTATTCGACGATAACCGGCAACCCTGTCTGATTCTTGTCATCATACCCATATTCAATCAATTTCGTAATATTAAATAAGTCCTTATCCAGTTTTCCTGCTGCCAGGTAAGGCATGGTAGAGTTCGGGAATACGAAAGTATCCTCACCAAAGGTCAGGACCCTGACTCCATCCCCATCCTTATTAGCTGGCTCTACATTGATGATATATTTCCCGTTTTTAAGGGTAGAAACTTTTACGACATCACCAGTAATGAGCGTAATTACGTGATCACCGGTCTCATTATTACTCATTGCAACAGTTGATTTATCCAATACCGTCCCATTCCTAGATTCTCCAAGTGCGTTCACTTGAGAAATGGAGCCTGATAGCATAGAAGCGGCAATCGATCCAACTAGAAGCGTCTTCATGGTTAGCTTTTTCATTTACATTCTCCTATTCCATAAGGTAATTAGCGGATAATGCTAAGCTGAGAAAAATCATGGTGAGGTAAAAATAAGAAGTTATTCAGTCCCAAAAAGATTGCTGAAGTAGACTACTAGAATCAGAGCTTGTCTTCACCTCCTTAAAGGTTTGGTTCTATTTCTGTAGAAGCTTCTATCTTATGGTAGTAAGTTCTCTAGATGAGGTAAATAAATTGGGAGGATTAGTTGAATTGTATAGTCATACAATATTATTGACAAATGGGGTTTTGAGAGGGACCTAAGAACTATATTAGAAGAAGGAAATCTACAAATATTAGCTGAAACAACCGAAGGGATAAACCGAAATGTCTAAAAAAGGGGAAAGGAATTGGGGTTTTAATTAGTATAATCTAAGAAAAATAACAAACCTTTATTGGACTGTGCGGATTGAGTTTAGCAAACATTGTGAAACCAAAAGGGGAAGCAATCATTTTCTGCGCTGACTCTGGATGATAAGTCCAAATGTTTACTGTAGAAGTTTGCAAAGATTGAACTTTCATTAAGCAACATCTCAGCAGGCCATTTGTTTCGATGACGAAGGGGTCTTCTTTAAGAAATTTATCTAAAAAGAAAGTAAATTAACGGGTGCTTTACTTCAATAAGGAGTAAAGCCTTTTTCTTCTTCAACTAACGGGACTGGTTAGTTCAATGAGAATTTTTCATTTATTGGAACTATTTGGGTTAAATAACGTAATAATTATAAAGGATTAAATTAAGGAGGATAACCCTTGAACAAATTCGGTGTTATCTCATTGCTAATGTTTATTAGTAGTATTATTGCTTTTTATATTTTGAGAGGACCTAATGCTGATATATATGTTGGTATAAAAATTTTTAGTGTTCTATCAATTATTGGGATTGTGTTTGCATTTATGTCAGGAAACAAGTTGTGGTTTTTTATCGGGGGGATTCTAAATATTTGTATGCTGGTGTTCACTTTTTTTCTATTACTCGCAATGGGTATAGGTGAGCCTTAAACTATCGGAATAAAATTAAAAGATGAAATGGTTGATATATTATTTACTTATACAGCTAATTTCTTATTGAACTAACGGGGCAGAATAGTTGAATAAGAAKATGTAATTTTGATTGATTATCAGCAGTWAAAWAAATTGAAAGGGGACGTATAAKTTTGATTGATTATTTTGAACGTAAAATTAGATTAAGGGAYTTTGAAGTGTGGGATGTTCGAATTGGCGACCAACATTATKCTTTAGCCATTTTAGATGAATTTCGMCCTGCCACATTTGATGATTTTGAAATTCCAGATTTAATTTATGAAGAAGATGACCAGCGTGCAAACTATGTCTCTGCTACATATTTCTCTGATGAAGCTGTTAAAGATGAACATAAAGAAWTACTRCGTGAATTTGCACAAATGCTTACAGAACACTTAGCATTGGCACATTGTGAAGTAATWATAAAGATTTATCAAGAGAACCCTGAWAAAGCGATAGAACTAATGATGTTAACGAAATATGGTTTTAAAGAATCAGATATACCATTAGATAAGTTATTGCATTTTAATCAAGAGTAGAGGCCTTTAGTTCTTATTCTACTAAAGGGGCAGGTTAGTTCAAAAAGAATATTGTCTTACAATAAGCAAATACTACCTTAAAATTAGGTAGGTGCTGGATGAGAAAGTTATCAATAATTTTTTTACTCTTGCTAATAAGTATAACAACGGTGTTATATGTAAATTGGGAAAGTTCAACAAAAGCAAAGTTTGCAGAGACAAATGAAAATATAGTATTTGCAACACTTAATGTCACAGTAAAAACGACTTTTAAACAACAAGATACACCAATTATGAACGCTCGAATCATTGTAATAAATTCATTAGGTGAGGTAATTGGAACAGAGTTAACAAATTCTGATGGAGAAGCAAAAATACCTGTTACTGTTTTTAAAGACCGTAGGTTCCCAATGAAAAACATGGGGGAAGTTACTGTCATAGCAGTTGCAAATGGATATAACGAGCATATCAACTTCAATGTTCCAATAAATGAATTTAACGATAATACAGCAAGAGTTTTTGTACCACTTTCGAATATAGACCCAGAAAGACGAAATGAACCGCAATTTCTCAACGGAAGTTTTCATCGTTTAACTGTTTATGAAATGCTTAATTACTATGCTGAAAAATTAGAGTTGAAGAGACAAAATATCAAAGAAGATTTGTATTCTCCAGCACCTTGGGGTCCTGAATTAAATTCACGATGAAAAAACCTTTTTCCTGGACCTTATTGAACTTACGGGTGCTTTAGTTTAAGTTTAACTGGCTGCTTAGGCAGCTTTTTTTATTGAACGAATGAGGCGGTTTAGTTGAATAAGAATACAAATAATATCCATGGATATAATACCTACAAAATAGGTTGAGTAGGTGATGATTTGAAGAAAATATCAATAATTTTAATCTTTTTTATTGTTATGACTACATCATTAATTACGTACGCTAATCGCCCAATAACACAATCTACACGAGACAGTGAAACAGTCGCTTCAGATGGTGAAATCACGCTAAAAGAAGCGATTAACATTGGGTTGCAGAGAGCAAAAGAATGGAATGTAAAAGCAACACTTACAACAGTAAACAGTGTGGATGAAAAGATGGGAGGCTCGAGAGGAGGAACAGGGAAACGCTTTAATTGGTTTATGAACTTTGTGGTTCCAGGTACGGATGATTATGTACTAATTGGTATCTCAGAAAAGAAAATTACGGTGTTTAGACCGAGTAAGCAATCTCAGGATCCAATAATACCCCACAATGAGATCAAGTTGGATAGCTCTGATGTTCTCCAACTAGCAAAGGATAAATACGGACTAAATCCAGGAAAAGATTGGGCAACAGGATATCATTTTACACTAGATAGTATCGATGGTATGCCCATTCTAACAGTGATTGGAAATGATCGAGATAGCCGTTTTACTCGAATTTCATTTAATGCCCAAAACGGTGATGTGGTCAGTGCCATTCATAAATTACCATACGGTGGAGGATTAATATCCAAACGTATTGGCACCGTTGACCTAACAAAAAAAGGGATTGCGATTACGGGGATTGTCGCTGGAAACAACAATTTAGTCGTATGGGGAGACAAAAAGCCAACACAATTTAGTACAACGAAGCAACCTTTTATTGAATGGAGCCATAACAATGGAGAAACATGGACCGAACTCCAAGCTAATAACTATGTCACACACGCGTGGTTTGATATAAATGATCAATTATTTGCAGCTACGGAAAAGGAATTATGGGCAGGTATTACATCAAACGGTAAAGGAACGAAAATTCTTTCATTAGACCACATGATTGAGAACATGGATTATTCAATCAACAACCATATAGCTGTGATATCAAATGGAAAGGTTTACTATACGACCAATCAAGGGGAGAGTTGGGAACAAGCTATTGTTCCTAAACCACTTTATATGGTTCAAATAACGGATAATGGTGATTTGGTAGGACTCACAGAAGAAAGGAAGATTTTGCGAAAGACAAATGATGAGTGGAACGAGATAACCATTCCGAATAGTAATGATATACCTCATGATATGAAAGTGATTAATAATAGGCTATTCATTACCACACAAAGTGGAATTTGGACCCGAAATCTTCAAGAGGGAAATTGGAGAAAAATTCAAGTTGATGAAATGGTAGTTAAACTTATTAAAAAAGGAGAGAAATTGTTCGGATACACACATAGAGGTGAAGCTATTTATTCCATCAACACGAAAGATGAAAGAAAATCTGAAAAAGTGTTTGATGCGAGGGATTCCATCGTTTTTGATGTGGATATCATGGAAAATACGTTATGGATTGCAACTATACCAGATTATTCGTGGGAAGAAATGACGATTCAGCAGCGATGATAAAAATTTCAAGTGTATCCATGAAAAAATATTGTAAAACATTTTACTTAAACTAAAGGTGCTTCATCTCAAGAAGGTAGTAAAGCATTTTTCCTTATTCAACTAACGGGTGCTTTAGTTAAAGATCATCGGGCTGTTTAAACAACCCTTTTTCTTTTCGAACTAACGAGGCAGATTAGTTGAAGGGTATGAGCTGTCTTAGAAAGCTCTATTTCTTATTGTTTATTTAATAAAATCAGTTGTAAATATAAAAAGGACATATTCATTTGAATAGGTCTTTTTTATTTCAAAGGCTCTGTTAAATTTAAATGTTGATTTTTATATTGTTAATATAGAAGTTCCCTAAAAAAATGTGATTTACGACGATAAAAGTAGGCTTTGTATGTTCGGATTCACAGAAAAAGCCAAGAAACGTTGATTTAACAGTGTTTCTTAGCTTTTTTGTATTCCCTAATTTTCAATTGGATTAATATTTTAATAAATCTGGTAAACCCCAAATCGAACAAACTGCGTACGAACTTAAAACTAAACCGATGCTGAAAGGTATAGATTTCTTGATATTTTCCTTTTTAAAAGAGATTTCATTGTATTCACTATAGGTAAAGATAAAATAAATAACAGCAGGTAAAAAGATTATCACCGCATACCAATGTTGTCGAAAAGTGAATGGAACATCAACGATAAATGCCGACGAACAAAGTAATAAACCTAGTAAAGTTCCTAGAGCATAACCTTTAATATATTTTTTCAAACTATTACATCCTTATAAATTTTTTACTGAACTGTATTATAACAAAAATTATCCCCAAGCGGTAGTTTGGGGATAATGCAAAACACTTTATCTTGAATTTAAAAAGACAATCAATTTATAAGGAACTATGTGATTATCTATTGAACCAATTAGAAGGACATTAACAAATATATGTTCTTCAACGAACGGGTGCTATAGTTTAAGATCATCGGGCTGCCTTATTCAATTAAAGGGGCAGATAAGTTGAACAAATTAACCTGAGAAAGGAGAAAAAATGGAATAGAATCAAAGAAAAATGATGGATAATGCCTTGAAAAAAATTGTGACACCGGTTTTAAGAAATCAAGAATTTAAAGGCTCGTTTCCTCACTTTAGACGGACAAATGAAAAGATTATAGATTTAATTACTATCCAATTCAACAGATGGGCTGGTTCATTTGTAGTTGAATTGGCAACGTGTCCAATAGAAGGTGTAAGTATGAGTTGGGGAGAAAAAATCCCACCTAACAAAGCAACTGCTCATCATCTAAACAATCGGTTTAGGTTAGGAGCAAAATCAGTTGATGAAGAAGGAATATGGTTTGATTATGAGGATGCAAAAACAGAAGACGATTTTGAGGAAACAGCTTCAAGTGTTGTGGGTTTATTAAATACATCAGACCGTTTTTGGATTTCTATGTTATTAAACTAATGTGGCAGGTTAGTTTAATAAGGATTGTTATAATGAAGAAAATGCATTGGAGGGAAATCACTTGGAAAATGAACAATGGGAAAAACAAATGTTAGAAGAATATGGCTGGTATATGGATGCAATTTACGCAGAAGAATACGATGAAATTCACGCTAATTATCACACTCACGGAGTTCAAGGAAACTTTAATCATATGGATTTTCAAATTGTGCTTAATATAGACCCTGAAGTTGCAAATGGGATTTTCTTTACCTTAACTGAGGACATAAGTAGTGGTAAAAGGTTTGAGGAAGGCGAAGAATACTCTGACATAATAGAAGGCTTTAAAGTGGCATTTAAACCGTATAAAGAAATGGGACGGGACGTGTTGAGAGTTCTTTTGCCTGATGAAGACGGAGTGCTTCCAACTGAAGAGAGTTGTGATGAATTTTATAAAACTCAGCTTGATGATTATGATTTTGATAGTATTGATTAAAAAGTTCTTATTCAACTAACGGGTGCTTTAGTTGAATAAGGACCACTAAAAAATGCTCAAACTTTTTTATGAAAAACGAAATAACTAATAACAAATTAAGAAGCCTTTTGATCAATCATTTACAAAATGGCTTCTTTTTGACTGTCGTGAAATATGGGTTTGCGAAGTGTTTTTGATCAAACTTTTTTAAAAAGCAGCATTAATGTAAATACGGGGTAAATATATAGAAAGGGCGAGCCAAACGAGGAAGAAGGAGACTTAGATATATTCTTTTCAAAGTAATCGTCCCACTCATTCGTCATAACGAAGCGTTTAAACGGATTCATGAATACTACACAACACGCCAACAAAATCCCTTGCGGGGTAAGCAGTCGATGGTGGTCCTGTGCGGTAAATTACTAAAAGTATTGCATGGTATTTGTAAAAAGAAAGTCCATTTTAATGAGCAATATATGATGAAGGATCTCTACTGTCTCGCAGAGACAGCGTAAACATTTCTTATCATCGAGACCTATAACCAGAAGGATGACACGGAGAAGCC